>JAHQVQ010000170.1 GCA_019634305.1 Flammeovirgaceae bacterium
CCTTATGGAAACGGCATTGTGTGTACGCCTGTTCCTGCACCAATGTCTAATGTTTTGCCTTCACACAAACTGAGGGCAATTTCTTCCATGGGTTGCAAATCAGTCTGGGTTCTGAAAAAAATCTCTTGTGGTACTTCCTCTCTTGTTCCATAAGATGTGTTTAACCACAATTTTTCTGTATAGTTACCATGGTAATAATCTAATAAGGCTTTCCCAAAAATATCTTCATCTTCTTTTTGACTCATTAACCATCATATTTTACCATCGACTGGCAAAAACCATCCATTGTGCCGCCTCTGTTTATTTCTCCTATTGAAGCTCCTCCCAATAATTCCCAACCTTCCTGTAATAATTTTTTTACCTCTTTTTCTACAAAGCGGGGATTCGAACTACTAATAATTTTATAATCGATTACTTTTTTTGACATTTTATTTGGGTTTTCTTTAGTAATAATCTTTTTGAGTTTAAGCTAACGATATGTTGTGCCTTTCTTATTGATGACCAAAATTTTCTTTTGCTTTAATTTTAAACCTTAAATTAAAAATAAATTTAATTTTTAGAATCAAACTTCTGAAATAGTATACTTTTTCAGGTTATTTTAAATTTTCAAAACTTCGATATTGTGTGTTAATATAATTTGATTTACTATTAATATTAGCGTATAAATGATTTTTTAATTAACATTTCATTGTGCTAATTCAATAAGCCACCAATAATAGCTGGTAAACTAAAACCAAATAATCTTATTTCCAAGTAACAAGACGGTAAGTACTAAATCTCTATTTTTATATAGAGATGAAATTTATGTTGACCATTATCTCCCAATACTACTTTCTGTAAGGCATTTAAATAAAATTTTGTATTTGTTAGAAATAAATGCAAACGATGGTTGTATTAATGATCATTCTGTTTGCTTAATTAATTGATAGTGAGATAATTTTTCTTACTCAAAGAGTCCTGGGACGAATGTATTTAAATTGCCATACTTATTATAGTTTCCGTTATGGAACACTTTCTCCTAAAGAATTGGTAGAGGAAGCATACAGGCTTGAAGTGGAAACACTTGCGCTGACTGATATTAATAATACATCAGCTGTTTTTGATTTTATTGGTTTATGCCGAGAGAAAGGCATAAAAGCGATTGTTGAGATAGAGTTTAGGTCGGAGCGGAAAGAAGAGCTGGAGTATATCGGGATTGCCCAAAACAATGATGGTTTTAGAGAATTGAATGAATTGTTATCCAGCCGGCAGGAGCAGGGTTGGGATATGTTTAAGAAGAAAAAAGAGGACTGTGAAAATGTGTTTTTTATTTATCCTTTTAAAGATGGTAAACAATTGTATTTGCCGAGAGAAAATGAATTTTTGGGTATAAGTCTGAAGGATATTAGTAAAGTACTGGCAATGCACCTGAAAGGCGTCTTTGCTAAAAAAATGGTGGTGTTGCATCCGGTTTCTATTAAAAATAGGAAGGATTTTGCAACACACAAATTACTCAGATCAATTGATTTGAATAAACTATTATCGATGGTTCTTGAAACAGCCATTGGGCGACCAGATGAATATTTTGTGCCTGTTGATAAACTAAAAGATGCTTTTAGTCTTATTCCGGGTATTGCGCAGAACACTGAAAGTTTACTGGAAGCTTGTGAAATCACGCTCGATATCAAGGGAAATAAAAACAGAAAAACCTATATTGGCAATTCCTATGATGACAGAAGGTTATTAGAAAAACTCGCCTATGAAGGTCTGGAATATAGATATGGTAAAGACGATAAAGCAGCTCGTGAAAGACTATGCAAAGAGCTTTATCTGATTGGAAAACTTGGATTTGCAAGTTACTTCCTAATTACATGGGATATTATAGGTTATGCTACAAATCGTGATATTGTGCATGTAGGCAGGGGGAGTGGTGCTAATAGTATTGTGGCTTATTGCATGAAAATTACGGATGTAGATCCTATGGGTCTGGATCTTTGTTTTGAGCGGTTTATTAACCCTGAGCGAACTTCTCCTCCCGATTTTGATTTTTCATGAAAAGACTGGGACAATGAAATTGATTCTATGTTTAAAAAATTTGGTTCCAGGCACACTGCTTTACTAGCAAGTTATAGTTCACCCCGTCACTAATTACGATTTTTATTTTTATGAAAAAGGTGATTTATCATTAAGTAGAGGCTGGTTTTGGGATTTATTTTTTTATTAACAATTTTAGTTTGTGACGTGGAGAACTATACAATACTTTTCATGAGCGATCAGTAGTGCGGGAATTGGGAAAAGTATTTGGATTGCCCAAGTTGGAGATTGATCGGATGATAGAAGAACCGAACCATACGGATTGCCAGCACAAAATAGCCAAAACGATCAGGTATTATGGAAAAAGGATAGCAGGCTTTCCTAATTATTTATCTATCCATGCAGGAGGGGTATTGATCAGTGAAGCGCCCATTACCAGTTATACAGCTCTGGAATTACCTCCAAAAAATTTTAATACTACTCAGTTCGATATGTATGTGGCTGAGGAAATTGGTTTATATAAGTTTGATATTCTTTCTCAGCGGGGGCTTGGACATATTACCGATGCTGTGGAAATTATCAGGGAAAATCGGGGGCAGATTATTGATATTCACAGGGTGCTTAAATTTAAGGGAGATGAATTGTTGCTTGAGAAGGTAAAGAAAGGGAAAACTATAGGCTGCTTTTATGTAGAATCTCCGGCTATGCGTGGTTTGCTTGCTAAGCTCATGTGCAATTCTTATCTGGATATGGTAGCTGCGAGTTCTATTATTAGGCCCGGAGTGGCTAAAAGTGGTATGATGCAAGAGTATATTTCTCGGTTTCATGATCCGAAGGGGTTTAAAGATCTGCATCCCAAAATGGAAAAACTGTTGAAAGAAACTTTTGGGATTATGATTTATCAGGAAGACGTGATTAAAGTGGCACACCATTTTGCAGGTTTGGACCTTACTGATGCAGATGTACTGAGAAGAATAATGTCAGGTAAAAAACGGGCTGAAGATAAATTTGAAAAGATCAGAAAAAAGTTTTTTGAGAACTGTAAAACCTTTGGCTATCCCGAGGGAATTTCCAAAGAGGTTTGGAGGCAGATAGAAAGCTTCTCTGGTTATTCATTTTCCAAGGCGCATTCTGCTAGCTATGCAGTGGAAAGTTTTCAGAGTCTTTACCTAAAAACTTATTTCCCGCTGGAATTTATGGTGGCTGTCATTAATAATTTTGGTGGTTTCTATAAAACGGAATTTTATGTACATGAAGCCAGGATGGCGGGTGCCACTATTTATGCTTCTTGTATAAATAACAGTGAATATCTTACTACTATAAAAGAAAAGGCAATCTATTTGGGGTTTATTCATCTTCAAAATTCCGAAAAGAAAATTATATCACAGTTAGTAGAGGAAAGGAAAAATGTGGCTTATAAAGATGTCATAGATTTAGTAGGGAGAGTACCCATTAAATTGGAGCAGTTGCTTATTTTAATTAGAATTGGGGCATTTCGTTTTTCAGGGATTTCAAAAAAAAACTTTTGTGGGAAGCGCACACATTAATGTACCATCAGAAAGATAAAAAATTACAAGAAGCCTCTGTCAGTTTATTTTCAGTAAATGCCAAAAAATATAATTTACCAGATCTGGAGGAAGACGAAATTGAAAATATTTATGATGAAATAGAATTATTGGGCTTTCCCCTATGCTCCCCATTCGAATTATTGAAAACAAGTTTTAGAGGCGAGGTGGAAATTGAAGACCTTATTAACTATTTGGGTAAATCTGTTCGGATTGTGGGGTATTATGTTTGTCAGAAAAGTTTGAGAACCTCTGGAGGAAAACCTATGGCTTTTGGCACATGGTTATGTGCAAAGGGGAATTTTTTTGACACTACTCATTTTCCAAATTTACTTTAAAAATACCCATTTTGGGGTAAAGGGCTATATTTAATAAAAGGAAAAGTGGTAGAAGATTTCCGCTTTTCCAGCATTGAAGTAGAGAAAATGGTGAAACTTGGTGTGAAAGGAATTTGATTGAAAATGAACCTGGAGGAAAGAATGCAGCAAGAAAGAATTTATTTACTTCTCTTTTAAATATGACATCTGAAAATTATTGATAACAATCAGTAGAACACTAAATAGATGTGAAAGCCTTTATTTTAGAGCTGAAAATTATTTGTGACCCACATAAAAATAAAGAATTTTATCAGATTTGCTAAGGTTATCATCTCTTTAGATTTAATTTGCGGCAACATCTTACAACGAACTACTTTTTATTGGTTAAAAAATTGTTATAAATTCAATTATAACATCAATTTATATTGAATTTTTATAATTATTCCAAGAAACTCTCGGTGCAACTAGCTATAATAAACATTCATTAAACAACCAGCGAAATGAGAGAAGTAGTTAAAAATTCTATGGGAATAGAATTTTTTGAAATTGAGTATTTACCTAAAGAAGACCTTGTGTATTGCAATTGGACTGGATTTATTACAGAAGAATATTCTGCAAAAAAAGCCAGTGGAAAAATTGTTGAATTTGTAGAAGAGTATAATTGTAAGTTCCTAATTAGTGATAACAGGAATTTAAAGGGTACTTGGCCTCCAGAAATCGAATATTGGTTTCTGAAATACTGGCTTCCAAAATTAACCACGACTGAAGTGGGTTATTTTGCCCACATTCATAATAAAGATGTGTATGCCCATCTTGATCTAAATAATAGGATTAATGAGCAAAAAGAAGGTATAACGTTTCAGCACTTTAAGTGCATAGCCAAAGCAAAAAACTGGCTTTTCAGGAATAATCATAACAAAGAAATTTCTTTAATTTCTGAAGATTTTTGTGTCTAAAAGGATATTTCATGAAATTCAATTACATGATTTTCATGAAATATTTTTATCTAAAATAATCGGGTAGCTTGAAGTAAATTCAGGCTGCTTTTTTTGTGATTTGGGGAAAAGAATGTTTAATTTACGATAGCATATTTGAATATAATATGTGAAAGATACCCTTCTGTCAACTGTAAAAACTACCCAAAGTTTTACCAATTTTTTAACCTGAAATTATACAAATGGAAACATTAAAACCCTATTACGAAGATATTGTATCACTTACCCTTACCTATGCGCCAAAGGTATTGTTGGCGGTTTTTACACTTATAATTGGTTTTAAAATCATTTCTTTTCTTTTATCACTAATAAGTAAACAATTTGAAAGAGTAAATGTAGATGTTACACTAAGGCCCTTTGTACTCAACATGATAGGATGGTCATTGAAAATTATGCTTATTATCAGTGCTGCTTCAATGATTGGTGTTGAAACCACTTCGTTTGTTGCTATGTTGGGTGCAGCAGGTCTAGCTGTTGGTCTGGCATTACAAGGTTCCTTGAGCAATTTTGCCGGAGGAGTCTTAATTCTAATCCTCAGACCATATAAAGTTGGTGACTTAATAAAAACACAGGGAGAATTTGGCAGGGTAGAAGAAATTCAGATATTCACCACCAATATAGTTACTCCTGATAACAAAAAGGCTATTATTCCCAATGGTGCGATTGCAAATAGTGAAATTATAAACTTCTCCGAGAAGGGATTAATCAGAATAGACTTGGTGATGGGGATTGCCTATGATGCCGATATTAGAAAGGCGAAAGAAGTTCTTCTGAAAGTAATGGCGGAACACCCACTGGTGGTGGACGATCCCGCTCCATTTGTAGGTGTGTTGGAGTTGGCGGATAGTTCTGTGAATCTTGCTGTAAGACCACATACTCACCCTGATCAGTATTGGGATGTATATTTCGATATTTATGAAAAAGGTAAAATTGCGCTGGATGATAATAAAATCACTATCCCATTCCCACAAGTGGATGTGCATATGAAGCCAGAATAATAGAAATCGGTTCTGGATTTAAATGGAGGAAGGTTATCTGAATCACAGGTAACCTTTTTTTGAATTTAGCAAATGATATTACCCTTTATCAAATTTTTGTTTTAGTTTAAAATACCTTGTCCGTAATTTGTGCTATTAAGTAGTATTTCAAAATTAACCGTGTATTATTTTGCCGTAAAAGACTGATAGAGAGATTACTATTTCTCGGAAATAATAGCACAGGTGCTTAAACAAATGAAATAAAGTGAAGGTATTAATAATAGAAGATGAAAAACCTGCTGCTGAAAAATTAGAGCGGTTACTCAAAAAAATAAATGCTGAGAATGAAATTGTAGCGAGCCTGCCTAGTATCAAAAAATCGGTGGATTGGTTAAAGGAAAATAATGGCAATCAATTCGATCTGCTTTTTTTGGATATCCAATTGGCAGATGGTCTCAGTTTTGAGATTTTCAAACAAGTTACAATTGATAAACCGATCATTTTTACTACGGCATATAATGAATATGCTATAGAAGCTTTTAAAGTAAATAGCATTGACTATTTACTAAAACCTCTCACATTGGATGCTCTTTCCAATAGTTTGCAAAAGCTTGAAACGCTTAGAGATAATCTTCCATCTAAGTCTCAAAATAGCCAGTTACAGGCGCTCAATGAGGTGTTATCATCTTTAAAGAAAAATTACAAAACCAGGTTTATGGTGAAACTTGGTGAACATATTAAATCAGTACCAACCGAAAAAATAGCCTATTTTCTGGCTGACGGGAGAAATGTTTTTTTATTTACTTCACAGAATAGAAAATTTATCATTGATTATAAAATGGAAGAATTAAGTGATTTACTCCAGCCTTCTATGTTTTATAGAGTGAATCGAAGCTTTGTGGTGAATATTAATGCCATAACCGATGTCTTGGTTTATTCCAACAGCAGACTCAAGATTTTGACTACACCTGAAACGGAAAAAGAAATAATCGTAAGCAGGGATAAAGTAACCTCTTTTAAGGATTGGTTTGATGGCTTTGAATAATTCTATAACCCTTTCCAGAGGTGATTTTTCATGATTTAATTTCAGGAACTACCAAACCAACCAATCAGTTAAATTGTTTCTTTTGAAACTGGTTGGTTCTTTAGTAGTTTTGCATAAAAAAGAGGGTTTATTTTATTGAATGTAATAAACATTTTTAAGATAAAGCTAGAAAGCAACCTAACCAATGTCGAAGGAATAAGAGGGATACTTGGTTGATTAGAACTTATTTAAATAAAATAATGGTAAATACATTTATTGGTAACCTGGGGCACTATTTTGTAATTATTGCATTTGTACTGTCATTGGTATCTACTTTTTCCTATTGGTTTGCATCTTCCAGGAAAGATGAGAAAGAACAAAAAAGTTGGAAAAAAATAGCCAGAACATCCTTTATTGCACATGGACTGGCTGTTTTCGGAATCGTAATTACCCTTTTCTATATCATACACGGGCATTATTACGAATACCATTATGCTTGGAGCCATTCTTCCAACAACTTACCAACCCATTATATGATTTCCTGTTTTTGGGAAGGGCAGGAGGGAAGTTTCCTTTTGTGGATATTCTGGCATGTCTTAATTGGATTTGCTTTATTAAAAGCCGCCAAAAAGTGGGAGATGGAAGTGATGCCTGTTTTTACTCTCGTTCAGGCTTTTTTAGTCTCTATGATTTTAGGTGTGGTAATCATTAATTTGAAAATAGGAAGTTCACCATTTGCCCTACTAAGAGATGTAATTGAGGCTCCAATTTTTAAAACAAATCCGGATTTCATTCCAAAAGATGGAACCGGACTTAATCCATTATTACAGAATTACTGGATGGTTATACATCCACCAACACTATTTTTAGGCTTTGCCTTAACCCTTATTCCATTCGCATTTTGCATAGCAGGATTAAAAACAAGGTTATATAAAGAATGGGTACAGCCTGCATTGCCATGGGCACAAGTAGCTGCAGTAGTGCTTGGAATTGGGATAATGATGGGAGCTTATTGGGCATATGAAACTTTAAACTTTGGGGGTTATTGGAACTGGGATCCAGTTGAAAATGCAGTATATATTCCGTGGTTGGTTTTAGTAGCAGCCATTCACGTGATGATTACATTCAGAAGTAAAGGCTCAGCTCTTATTGCTTCAATGATATTGGTAATTGCGTCTTTTATTTTGGTTTTATATGCTACTTTCCTGACAAGAAGTGGTGTTTTAGGAGAAGCCTCAGTGCATTCCTTTACAGATTTAGGACTTTCCGGTCAATTATTAATTTATCTGTTCGCTTTTATCGGAATATCTATTTATTTGTTAGTAAGGTCATGGAAAGAATTACCTTCAACTGATGAAGAAATTTCTACTTATAGTCGGGAATTCTGGATATTTTTAGGAGCAACTACTTTATGTTTATCTGCTTTTCAGGTTTTAAACCCAACTTCATATCCTGTATATAATGCTCTTTTAGGTTTTTTTGGAATTGAGTCAAATCTGGCTCCGCCTGCAGATCAGGTAGTTTATTATACCAAATTTCAAATATGGTTCGGAGTTGTCATTGCCCTACTTTCAGGAACAGGTCAGTTTTTCTGGTGGAAAAAAATGGATAAGGATAAACTGAAAAACGCTATTACCATTCCACTTATATTAACACTATTGTTATCGAGTGCCATTATACTTTTGGCAAAGGTTCACCGGCCAGTTTATATTTTATTACTTACGGCTTGTATTTATTCGATAATATCTAATGCTTCAATTTTAATAAAACTGGTAAAAACCAATGTTAATCTTGCTGGGGGAGCCGTCACTCATATGGGTGTTGCTATGATGTTGTTGGGGATTTTGTTTTCATCAGGATACTCAAAAGTAATTTCTATAAATACTACCGGGCTGTTATATAATAGAGAATTTCCAGAAGAGATGAACAAAGAAAACTTACTATTATTCAGAAATCAACCTCAAAAGATGCTGGATTATTCCACAATTGGCAGAGATGGAGTAATTACCAAAAGCAATGCGGATGAATATGGCTATTCATTGGTGTATAAAGGTCCCAGGGTAGAATCGGAAGATTTTCCGGGTTTTATTAATAAAGAAGAAGTTATTCCTACTCACGATCCATTTAAGGCAATAACTAAAGAGAATTTAGTATATAAGGGGAAAACTTATGTAAAGAAAGGAGATACTATTCAGGTGAATGGTGAGAATACCTATTACGAAATAGAATATACAACAAGCAATGGGGATGTTTTTAATCTTTTTCCAAGGATACAGAATAATCCGCAAATGGGAACTGTAGTTTCCCCAGATATCCGAACATTTTGGGGAAGCGATTTGTATACTCACTTAACCAATATGCCTGATCCTGATGCAGCAAACAAATGGACAGAGCCTGAGAAACATTTATTGAGTATTGGGGATACATTTTTTGTAAATGATTATGTAGCCAGATTGGAAAATGTATTGAGAGTAGATGAAGTAGTTGGGGTAGATTTGGTAGAAGGGGATGTTGCAGTTAAAGCAAATATTAGGTTTTATGGTCAGGATAAGGAATATGAGGCAGATCCAGTTTACATGATTAAAGATCGACAAGTGGGAATGCAAGCAGATGTTTTGGCTGATCTTGGTGTGAAAATTCAGATGGAAAAAATTGATCCTAATACTGGAACTTTTACTTTTAGTACCCAGACTACTCAAAAGGATTGGGTTATTTTAAAAGTTATTGAGAAGCCTTTTATCAACATTTTGTGGATAGGAACCATCATAATGTCACTAGGGTTTGTGATTGCTATCAACCGAAGATTTAAGGAATATTCCAAAGTGAGTGGAAAAGATTTAGGGATGTCGAAAAAAGGAGGGAAGAAGAAAACCGCAAAAATGGCTTAATAGTTTTGATGTAAAAATCGAATAGCCTCAAAAAATATCAGCAAGTAATGCGTAAAGAAGAATGTTATGAATTGGGTTACGTATCAAAAACCCATGCTTTGGACGGGGAAATTGCCGTAATTCTGGATGTTGATTATCCTGAAGATTATATTGACCTTGAGAGTGTTTTTATAGAGATGAAAGGGGATTTAGTTCCTTATTTCGTGGAGACTTCTTTTTTTAATAATGATAAATTCATTCTTAAGTTAGAGGATATTGACACAGTGGAAGATGCTGCTAAACTTAAAAGTAAAATTTTGTTTTTGCCATTATCAGTCTTGCCAAAGCTTGAAAATGATCAGTTTTATTTTCATGAGGTAATTGGATATTCGGTCACAGACGATGCATACGGTGAGCTAGGAGATGTTAGTGATGTATATAAACCTAGTTCTCAAGCCATCATGACACTGTATCACCAAGGCAAAGAGGTAATGATACCTATGACTGAGGAAATTATCCAAACTGTAAATCATGAAGAAAAAAAGATGCAGGTAAAACTTCCTGAAGGGCTCATTGAACTTTACCTTGAAAGTTAAAGGGCGTAGCGTATTATTCTATCAATCTTTCATCTTTTGACGCCTTTATTTTAATGTCATTTTTTGCAATTCTAAGAGCAAATAAAATTTCTCTGGTTTTTAGTTTGCTTCTTTGTGCTATTCCATTGATAGTTAGTTCTTCCATTGGTTATGTTGCCTATATTTATGAACCGGAAATCAAAGATTTTACTCTGTTCCTTTGGTTATTGTTTTATCTATTTTCGATTTTTACTATGGCAATTGCCATTACACCAACCACTTTCATTTCTATTTTGTCGGGTTATTTTTTAGGATGGCTTTGCATGCCGTTTGTGGTCATATCTTATTTGTTTGCTGCGATTCTCGGTTTTTTTATAGCAAAGAAAATAGATAAAGGAAAGTTTATAAATAGTTTGGGAGCAATAGCCGGAATCGAAGGTATTCTCCGAAATCTGAAAGACAGAGAACTCTACATCACATTTTTAGCCAAGATATCACCCATATTACCATTTGCCTTGTCAAATTTTTTACTATCGATTGGTGGGGCAAATTTGAGAAATTTTATCATTGGAAGTTTGTTGGGAATGCTTCCAAGAACAGCTTTGGCTATATATATAGGGAATGAAGCTCAGAGGATATCGATTTTAATAGAAAAGGGAAATACCGGGCTTGGAGAACAAGTTTTCATCTCTTTACTTATTATAATTGGAGCTGTTGGTCTATTTAGGGTTTTCAAAAAAGCTATAGTAGTAACATAAAAAAACCTGAGTACAATTACCCAGGTTTTAAACTATAATATAGCGAACCGCTATTAGAATTTATGGAGAAAATTTTATAAGTATCTGATTTTAAGTAGCAAAAAGATTACTTAATTCCTAAGTATTTTCTTTTGAGTATAATTTGACCTTAGGTTTATTTTTTATTGGATTCGCCTAAATCATAATACGCCAAAAATTCCTGATAATAATCATTATACTTTGGAATATCAGAAAGAGCAATCGCTTCTTCATACATATTGATTGCATTAGCTAATAGGCCTTTGTCTTCATAAAATTTAGCCTGAATTAATTTACTAATGGCAGTTTCTTCACTGTTTAGTTGCTTTAGTTCCTCAGTAATTAAATAAGCTTCCTTGCTTTTTAGCTTCTGAAGCATAGCTTCAGGAGTAGTGATTTTTTTAGAGGAATTCTTAGAAATAGCTTCTACCTGATAAAGTAAAGTTTTATTGTGCTTAAATTTATTATCTTTTAAATCAATGGTAATTTTATCAGCTGTTACATATTCTTCATAAATAACCTGACCAATATTTTCAGGAGATCCATCTTTAATTACGAATCTGTATTTTTCAATTTCGCTGTTATTTACAGCTTCCTGATCATTAATAAACCATTTAATTGTAACTTTAGAATCACCTAAAACTCTACTTGTTTTGCTCACACCATTGTCATCAACCGGCATCACAAACATTAAAGGAGCTTTATTTACATCTCTGGTTACAGATCCAGTTTTCGCATATTTACTATATCTTGATGCATTTCCATCTTTCGAGGTTAATTCGGAAATAACGAATTGAGCATATTTATCGGCCAATCCACCTGAATTCACATTCATTTTAGCCTCAAGGTCACTTACCTTGTAAGTACCGGCTTTCTTTATTTCTAGTGTTTTATTACTGCTATGGGCTAAGCCTAGATAAGCTCCAGCTGATACAACAATTGTCTGAGTGCCGGAAATAGTAGCACCAACTTTTAAATTATTGCCATCTACGGTATTGCCACCCTTTGACCCCAGCACTTTAAAAGCATAATCTTGCGCCTGGCTTAATGAAAAGCCAAGTAAAGTTGCTGTTAATAATAGAATTAATTTTAATTTAGATCGGTTCATATTACGAGACATTTGATAAGTTTAGTTTAAATGAAATCTTTTTAATAAACGATATTTTCTTGAATTGATGTAAGAAAACATCTATATATATTTCAGTTAAATCTCCCGCTAAAATGATTACTAAAAAGGTAGTTGTTAAGTCAATTTGATAATTAAACCATCCGAATGAAAATATTACGATGGCTACTACTATTAATACTTCTATAAGTTGCACTAGCTTGGTTAAACCAAAGTATGGTGCTAATTTTTTATTATTCAAAATGTAGGAAAATAGAGCTACATTTAGGAAACACACAATTAGAGCAATTATATAGCCAATGTACTCTGGCATTTCATCAATATAGTTTTCATCCAAAATCATGGAAACTATATTGGCGTGAACTACAACTCCAAACATATCCGGAGTACCTCGTCCCACTTGTTTCTCATTTAAAGGTGTATAAAATTTATCTTCATCAAAGTGATAATCCATGTATCCATCACCCATATATCCCATTAATACGATCTTTCCTTCAATGAGTTCTGGTAAAAAGTTCTCATTTAGTACATCTTCTACATCCAGCTTCGTGTATTTATCAAGGTTGCCTTTGAAGTAGATATTTTCTATTTCATTATTCCTCTCTTTGAATTTTTTAGCAATATCAGGGTTATACAATTCAGCTACTTTTACAGCAAAACATGGTTCGGTAATTCCTGAAGAAGTCCTTTCTTGTACAGGAATACTTCTCCAAGTAGTAAAATCACTGAATTCAGTATTTCCTACATTAACATAGGCTGTTTCTGCTAATTTTATAAATTCAGGAGGGGGAAGTTTTAGAATATCCCAACTTTGCGAAGTATCAGAGGTTACAGCAAATTCACTTGCTAAGACAAGGTTTTCTGCTTCTTCAAATGCCAGTGCTAACTTAAAATCTCCAATAGGATCATCCTCTTTTAATGAGAAGAATTTTGCATCTATCCCAATTACAGATGGTTTATATTTGTTCAATACGGCAATCTGGTGAGCAATACTAGCTCTTCCCAGTCCAGCAGCACCAATATTCACTAACACTATATTTTCCTCATAGGGTGTTTCATTGTTTTCCCTCATTTTGGTGTAATAAACGTCAGTCAGGTTGTAGTTGCTAATAACTTCTTCAAATACATTAAGGACATCGAACTGTATCCCAATTTGTTGGATTCCCCAAAGAAAGAGGATAACTACAATAGTTCCTGAGACACTTGTCCAGTTGAAAATTTTTTTCATGCTGAGTAATTTTTATTTGAAATGGAGAATAAGGTCTCCGGTTAATTTCCTTGTAAATAATTTTACCTGAATTTTTAACTGAAATTATGCCTCTTTATTGGTTAATTAGCTATTTTAAGTGTACTTGAGATGATATTTACAATCTGCTTTAGATGTGATTTTTAGGAGAAAAGAAATTAGATTTACAATGATTAAAAACAGGGTTTTAAATTGGTTTAATATTTTTTTAATTCGGTTTTTAGTATGATTTTTATTGAAAAAAGTAGCATAATGGTTAGAAGAAGGCTTACAATAGATGAATATATAAATGGAATAATTTCTGGAAACCGTTTTATTCTTAGCCGGGCAATTACCTTAATTGAAAGCGCTTTAGAATCTGATTTTGAACTTTCTCAGCAGTTATTGGAAAAGATAATGCCTTATACAGGCAAGTCCATTAGAGTAGGAATATCAGGAGTTCCAGGAGTTGGGAAAAGTACTTTAATTGAGACTTTTGGCGACTATATTGCCTCAAATAACCACAAAGTAGCAGTATTGGCAATTGATCCGAGCAGTCAGAAAACCAGCGGAAGTATCATGGGAGATAAAACTAGGATGGAAAAGCTTTCTCAAAACCCAAATGCATACATAAGGCCTTCAGCTACAGGTAGTTCACTCGGTGGGGTTGCAAGAAAGACAAGAGAGTCTATGTTGCTTTGTGAAGCTGCAGGATTCGATGTGATTTTAATTGAAACAGTTGGGGTCGGGCAATCAGAAACTACTGTAAGAGGTATGGTTGATTTTTTTCTTTTATTAATGCTATCTGGTGCTGGTGACGAATTGCAGGGAATAAAAAAAGGGATCATGGAAATGGCCGATGCATTGGTAATTACCAAAGCTGATGGAGATAATATTGCTAAGACAAAGGCTGCAAAGGCAGAATATAAAAATGCACTTCACCTATTTAGACCAGAAGAATCAGGCTGGTTTTGTAATGTTTTAACTTGCTCTGCAATAACCAATGAAGGTCTTCCTGAAATTTGGGAAGAAGTTGAAAAATTTCAAGCTAAAACAAAAAGTAATGGCTGGTTTTTCGAATGCAGGAAAAGGCAAAATCTAAAATGGATGCACGATAGCATTCAGGAGGAATTAATCAGAAAGTTTTATAATAATCCGACTGTGAAATTAGCTCTTCAAACTTTTGAGGAAAATGTGGCTTCAGGTAAAATTCCTCCTTATTCAGCAGGTGAAAAACTGATTGAAATTTATAAAAAATAGTACATGAAATTCATTAAAATATTAAAAAAAAATAGAGTGAAATTTCATGTAAAAAATGGTTTTTTACATGAAATTTCTCTCTAATAAAGATGCCAAATGTGATAATAACTTTCAATGATTCAGTCTTTCTTCTTATTAACTTCGATTATTTTCCATAATATAGGGTAGTGCAATTCTCCTGTTTTAATACTGATTCTGCATTGCTTAAGATATCACCAGAGGTAACTACCTGAATTTTTTCAGAAGTTTGATTAACCAAATTAGTATTGCCTAATAATTTAGAATATGCAAGGTTAAGTGCTCTTGGAAGAAGTTCCAGTTCAGAAAAGGATAAAGTTGATTCGGCCTGGTTTTTAACTTTCGTTACTTCTTTTTTATCAATGGAGTTTTCCTTTAATTTAGTGATTTCATTTTGGATTTCTATATCAGCATCTTCATAACTAATCCCTTCTTTTATTTTTCCTGAAATAATAAACAACCCTTTTTCCATTGATCCTGAAATACTTGCATTTATTCCATTAAATATTTTCTTTTCCTTAACAAGAGATTGATACATTCTTGAGGATTTCCCTCTTCCGAAAATATCACTTAATAAATCTGTAGGGATATATTGATCAGATTTTTTCTCACACATATGATATGTTTTGTAAATTGTATTTACTGGAACATCAGTAGTATGTTTAGCTATCCTAAGTTCTGATTGAGCGGGTTCTTCCGGGAGGTTTCTTTTATATTCTTTTCCAGCAGGGATATCACCAAACCATTTTTTTGCTAGTCTTTTAACCTCCTTAATACTCACATTTCCGGCAATTGTTAGAATTGCATTATTAGGTCTATAATGGGTGTAGAAAAAATCTTTCACATCATCCATTGTTACATTTTCAATGTGAGATATTTCTTTCCCAATGGTAGGCCATTGATAAGGATGTACTTTATAGGCAAGTGGTCTTAGTTTTAACCAAACATCACCATACGGCTGGTTAAGGTACCGTTGTTTGAACTCCTCAATTACCACTTTTTTTTGTACAGCAAGAACTTCAGGGTCGAAGGAAAGCTCCAGCATTCTGTCAGACTCCAACCAGAAAGCCGTTTCGAGATTATTGGCGGGTACTGTAATATAATAATTAGTGATATCGGGACTTGTAAATGCATTATTATCTCCTCCTACTTTCTGAAGAGGACTATCGTAGTTGGGAATATTTTTAGAGCCTCCAAACATGAGGTGCTCGAAAAGGTGGGCAAATCCTGTTTTGTTAGGGTTTTCATCTTTTGATCCTACATTATATAATAAGTCCAAAACAGCTATTGGAACTGTTTTGTCCTGATGTACAATTACTTGTAAACCATTCTCCAATGAAAACTCGTGAAAATCTATCATAAGTACCAGCACTAAATTATTTTGAGAAAAATAGTCTCATTATCAAATATTTATGGCAAAATTGAATGTTTTTAATTTTGTCCAATTACTTATCAATTTGCTTTTCGGAGTAATATTAAAGCATAAAATTGAATTATCCCATAATGCTATTTATTCCAGGTGTTTATGTATATCTGTATAAAAATTTATTTATTTCTTTTGGATCAAAGATTTTATGCAACTGCTTTTTTAACTTTAGACCGAAATTTAAAAAAATGCCAGTTGGAGATTATTGTTCCTTAGTGCTGAAATTACAAAAATGTAAAATCGAATCTCCAGCCTTTAAAAAGAAAACTAAATGAAATTATTAGTAATAAATGCGGGAAGTTCATCGGTTAAATTTCAGGTTTTTGAAATGACAAATGATTTGGTGTTAGTTTCCGGGTTGATTGAAAAAATTGGGGAAGAATCTTCGGAGATAAAGTTTGAACTTCATAAAGCAGGAGAAAATAATTCTGTTAGAATAGCTGAGCCAATAAAAAACCATAAAGAAGCTCTACAGAAAGTTGCGGAGATATTGCTGGATAAGGAAAATCAAATCATTGAAAATAAAGAAGAAATAAAAGCAGTTGGGCATAGAGTAGTACATGGTGGAGAAAAATTTAAAGAAACGGTAATCATAAATGAAGAAGTAAAGGCGATGATAAAGGAGTTGTCTTCTCTGGCTCCTTTGCATAATCCCCCAAACTTACAGGGAATAGTTGTGGCTACAGAAGTTTTTCCAGAAGCCAAACAAGTAGCTGTGTTTGATACCGCATTTCATCAGACTATGCCACCCAAAGCATACAGATATGCGATACCGAATAAATTATATGAAGAATATGGAATAAGAGCTTATGGTATGCATGGAACCTCTCATCGGTTTGTAGCAAATGAAGCAGCTAGGTTTTTGGATTCTAATACATTAAAATTGATTACAATTCACCTTGGTAATGGATGCAGTATGGCAGCTGTAAAAGAAGGAGAATGCATTGATACTACAATGGGACTTACCCCTTTGGCAGGTTTGGTTATGGGAACAAGAGGTGGAGATATTGATCCGGGAGTATTAATTCATCTTGGATCAAAGTATAATTTAAGTATTGCAGAGATTGATAAAATACTCAATAAAGAGAGTGGCCTTAAAGGATTAACCGGGCTGAATGATATGCGAGATGTCTTAGAATTGAAGGAAAAAGGAAATATTCAAGCAACATTGGCTCTGGAAGTTTATACTTATAGGATAAAAAAATATATTGGATCTTATTCAGCTGTTTTAGGTGGGTTGGATGCTATAATTTTTACAGCAGGTGTTGGTGAAAATAGTCCTTTTATTAGGGATGCTTCTTGTGAAGGTATGGAGTTTTTAGGAATTCAGATTGATAATTCAAAAAATAATGTAAGAAAGAAAGGAGTAAGAATAATTAGTAAAGAAGAAAGCAAAGTTAAGGTTTTGGTAATACCCACCAATGAAGAGTTGGAAATAGCTCGTCAAACTTTTTCTATTGTCAAATAGAAAAGCAATAGGAAATTAATCTCTTTATTTTAATAATGAAAGATTAGGAAAAAGGTTATTCAATATACGTTTTATCATTTTTTTAGATAAATAATTTTGAATAACCTATTTTTTTATATTTCATTCACTGTTTGCTTTTTGAGTATTCCCATTCAGGTTTTTTCTCAAAAAGATACTTCTTCCATCCAACTCAAATTAGAATTTTTAGAGGATAATTCAGAGATTAATAAAAAATATCCTGAAGAGGTTTTTTTTAAAGATTCAATTAGTGTCCACACCTACTTAAGTAAAATAGAGGAAAAATTAATACTCGATGGATTTTTAGCAGCAAATATAGATGAGGTTGTGAGAAATGAAGGTTTGCAACTGGCTAAAATTTATGTTGGAAAACAATATGAATGGTTTGAATTGCGTAAAGGAAATCTCTCTACAACTTATCTTGAAAAATCAAATGTCCATTTAAATGAATTCAAGGGTAAATCGATAAACTTAGATTCATTTAAAGATTTAACTGAAAAATTACTGAGGTATGCAGAAAATCATGGATTCCCTTTTGCAAAAATTGAATTGGATTCAGTTTTTATAAAGGATGCGTTGGTTAATGCAAGTTTGCAGTATAAATCTGGGAGTCCAATATTTTTTGATTCCCTTTTTATTATCAGTAATACTAGAGTTAATTCAGATTTTTTAGCAAAGCACTTGCAGTTCTATTATAAGCGGAATAATAAAAAGGAACAGAAAAGAGAAGTCTATAATCAAAAAAAGGTAGATATGATTCCGGATCTTATGGATGGGTTGCCTTTTTGGGAGTTAGCAAAAAAGCCAGAAGTTGTTTTTGAGGAAGATATAGCTGTGATAAAACTGTATGTCAACCAGGTTCCTTCAAATCAAATTGATGCTCTGGTTGGTTTGTTACCAAAATCTTCTGAGAATGAAAAGGTGAATTTTACAGGGCAATTTGAATTAAATCTTTTAAGCCCATTTGGAAAAGGCAAAAATATTTATGCAAAATGGCAGAAGGTTAAACCAAAATCTCCTGTTTATAAGCTTCACTATGAACATCCTTATTTTTTTAATACAAATTTTAAATTAGGTGTAAGCCTTAACTCCCTTCAAGAGGATACTTTATTTAGAAACCTTGACTTTGAAATTGGAATGGGCTTTAAAATAAAAGACCTTCAAAATGTTAGAATTAATTATTACTCAGCCCAGAGTAATATCCTTGACAGAAACCATATTATTGAGGGATTACTACAGGGGCGGTCAAAAACTAATTTTCAGTCTTTTGGTATTTTATATGAAATTGGTAACCGTAGGTCAAATGAATTTTCTAAATCCAATTTTTATGCTTCACTGAATATAAAAATTGGGAATAAAAAAATACTTCTTGATCAATCTGACTCTATAACTAATTTTATAGAGAATGAAGTATCACAAACTATTTTATCAGCCAGTTTACAAAAAACTTTCAGAGTTAATTCTGATCAGAATGTTTTTATTAAGCAAAGAGGAGGATTGCTTTTGAGTAAGGAATTGTATTTAAATGATCTATTTAGATTAGGAGGATTTAATTTATTAAGGGGATTTAATGAAAATCAGTTTTATGCTTCTTCCTATTTGGTAAATACTATTGAGTGGCATTTAACTTTCGATAAAAGATCTTATTTTTTTGTTTTTTGTGACCAGGCTTTGATGGAAAATAAAATTTTAGATGATGTTGGGTTTGATATTCCAATTGGGTTGGGGACAGGGTTTAGTTTAAAAACAAAGCCTGGTATATTTACACTTATGTGGTCTATGGGAAAATCAATGAACCAGAATTTTTCTTATAAAACTTCCAAAATCCATTTCGGATTAATAAATATGTTTTAATATTTGATTGAAGGAATTAGGTCAAAAGGATGAATTTAAATAAGTATTAGAGCTTA
>JAHQVQ010000171.1 GCA_019634305.1 Flammeovirgaceae bacterium
CCTTATTAAAAAAAAATAACTGGATTATAAAAGTGACTTTGTAATTTTGGAAAATGAAGTTACCCGAGTTTGAAGATTTAATAGTTTTTGAAAATGAAAACTATATAGTTATAAATAAGCCATACGATATTTCTACTCTTGATGAGAGAGATATTTCAAGGCCCAGTATTATTAAGCTTGTAAGATCCTTTTCGGCTGAATTAAAAATTTGCCATAGATTGGATAAGGGTACATCTGGTATTTTAGCCATTGCAAAAAATGAAGATGCCTATCGAGACTTATCTTTGCAATTTCAAAAAAGGAAAGTATCAAAAGTTTATCATGCCTTTGTGAATGGAGTACATAGTTTCAAAGATTTAAGTATTGAATATCCCATTGCCATTGCCGGTAAATCAGCAGTACGGATTGATACCCGAGAAGGAAAAAAATCTACTACTTTGGTGAATACACTTAAAACTTTCAAAAACTCAAGCCTAATTGAAGCGAAACCATTGACTGGAAGAATGCATCAAATCAGGATTCATTTGGCGGCAAAAAAAGCACCCTTAATCTCGGACACTACCTATGGAGGTAAACCAATATTACTTTCGGAAATTAAAAGAGGGTATAAAGCAAAAAAACATGAAGTGGAAAGACCCTTGATTAATCGGGTTGCACTTCATGCTTTTGGTTTGAAATTTTTTGATCAGGAAGAGGAAATTTGTGTTGATACTCCTTATCCTGCAGATTTAAATGTATTGGTTAAACAACTTTCTAAACATTTATAAAATCATTTTAGTGACTTTTGCTTGGCTTTGTGAATCAGTTCAAGTTCCTTTAAAGTTGCACCCCTATAATAACCTTTGCTTGCTCCTCTAAATGCTTCTTCAGCCAGGTCTAAGTTTTTAGAGACTTTATAGTTCATCCCAATCATAAAATTGAATTGTGCTTTCTTTTCAGGATTTAATCGAGGATTCTTTACTGATCTTTCTAGGGTTTCAGTAGCTGCCCCAGGTTTATTTAATTGATATTCACATGCAGCTTTCAGGAATATGGCATTAAAATCCAGTGGATTCTTCTCTATGAGTTTATTACAAGAGGTAATACAAAATTCATAATCACCATTTTGATGATAAAGCACTGAAAGCTCGTAAACTTTATCTTTTAGGAAATTACCATCCCTTTCTGATGCTTCTATTTCCCCCTTTGTGATGGAAATTAATTCTGCTTTTTCTGCCTTAATACTTGCTAGTTTTTTCTGAAGATCATATGCTTCAGTCATGCTAGGGTTCAGTTTTAGGGTAATAATTAGATACTTTTCGCTTAATTGGTATTCGTAAATTGAAAAATATGCATTAGCAAGGCTAAAATAGTACTCTGGTGTAAATTCAATTAATTTGACTTTAAACTCTCCATTGTTTGCGAATTCGAAATATTCTTTAGCTTTATCATATTCTTCTAAATAATGGTAAGCGTAACCGATTTCATAAAAATATTGCTCATTTTCAGCAATCTTAGGAACTTGTGTGATTATTTTATCTAAAATATCTTTAGCACTATTGTAGTCACCTATGTAATTGTAATACTGGGCTTCTAAAAATTTTACATCGAAATTGTCAGGACTTAATTTTCTTGCAATTTCAATATGCTCAAAAACAGATTGTTGCTGTTTTACCAGATTTAGAATATTAATAATATCAATCTTGTATTTTAATTGCCTTTCCAAATTAGAGTCTGTTGCAAAAGCATTATCATAACTTTCTACGGCCTTTTCAGCGTTTCTCATCTGGGCATACAAATCACCTAATTCTTCAAAAGCCTGATAATAATCGGACTTAATTTCTACAGCTTTTTCCAAATCCTGAATTGCCTCTTTAAATTTTCCAAGGTTTATTTTACAATTGGCTGAGATAAAGTGAATTTCTGCATTTTCAGGAAATTTTTTCGCTGCCTCTGTCAATAATAGTATGGCTTCATCATATCTGCTGTTTTGGATAAGGTTGTGTGCATTATCCAACAATTCAGAGTTTTGACTGAATGAATTGAAGCTGTTGAAAACTATTAAAAAAGATAAAAGACTTATAAAATTTTTAACTTTCATGTGTTTAAAATTGTATTTCTATTGAAACTAGGGTTAATTATTCCCTTTTGTATCGAATAAGATTTGATTTCCCTTGACTAACGGAGATTTTGTATATTCATTTAGCTTTAAGGTAGATTTATAAGGAAATCCAGCTATTTTTGAATCTGTTCTCTAATATTGTTTCCGTAAATCCCTCAATTTTGCTGAAATTTCATTCTTCTCTAGTATTTTCAAACTTTGTTGAGCACCATTCTTACTAACATAATTACCCACAAATACTTGATATTTAATTTCATTACTATATTGATCTATCATTATATAAGGGTCTCCTAATTTTTTTGAGATAAGCTTTCTGCAATATTCTTGAGCTGCCTCAAGGTCTCCAAAATAGGTTGTGTAAACTGACCATCTATTCTTTTCTATTCTTACACCTGCAGGTGTATATAAATATTTGTATAAAGGATCAAATGAAATATATGGGGCAAAATACGATGTGGCTGGAGCAATATTTCCGCTAGTATCCTTCATGGTAAAAAACCAGTCAGCTTGTAAAACTTTGAAGTTTTTCACTTCAGGATCACCATTCACATACAGATAATAAGCATGTTTTTCTTTATTAGTAAGTTGTTTTGCAGTTTTCCTTGGGATAGTGTAGGCTGTGATTAGAAAATTTTCTGAGCCATCCTCATTATTTCTATCTTTATCAGGTTTT
Organism: Flammeovirgaceae bacterium; assembly: GCA_019634305.1. Taxonomy (GTDB): domain Bacteria; phylum Bacteroidota; class Bacteroidia; order Cytophagales; family Flammeovirgaceae; genus Flexithrix. Next base: position 2,775 of record JAHQVQ010000171.1, read on the forward strand.
GGAGCAACTCTAAGAAAATCAATAACACCATCACTATTAAATTCACCGAATGTAGCTGAACTTTCGAAAACACTTGAAAAGGAAACCTGGGAAATTCTTTCAGGCTTAGAAATATCGAATAGATTATAACACCTGTATCGACAGCCTTCACCATGGCAATCTTCCCTGAAGTTCATGATCATAAGGTAATTTTTTCCCAAAAACGAAAATTCTTTTACCTCAAGAATATTATTATAATTCTGTCTGATAGTCATCTCCACTCCGCAATAGTATACGAAATGTTGTCCGTTTAGGTAAATTCCAGTTGGATTAGGATTGAAAATATTATCATATTCTGCTCCATTTACAAAATAAGTCCTAAATTTCACACTGCTATTACCGTAAATGGTGTAACTAGTATCAGCTTCCTCAGCAAAGTTTGTCACCCTTGGTTCACCTATAATATTAATTTGTTCCTGAGAAAGTTGAGGAATAGAATAGCTTGTCCCCTTTTCAACATTTTGAGCAAATAAATAGTAATGGGAAGTCAATACGCAAACAAAACAAATTATATGGCTTTTTAAGAAAAAAATATTTCTAAAAAATAAATTACAAGTATTTTCAAACATTATTTTGTATTTATTAAATATCCAAATAGCTGGTTAAATCGGAATAATGGATTATAAAGGTTACTATTAACTTGGTATTTGGTTTTCTATTAGTCCTTAATTACTGATGTTTTTTAAGTACAAAATTCCTTTTCCCCAATTAGGAAAAAGGTTACCATCCAAAAAACACAATAGTATTACGATTTTTATTAGGAATTATTTAGACTAATTGCCATTAAAATTTGGGGATAATTGAATGCGAATCTCTTATTTGGTTTTAAAGAGCTTTCCTCCTGTAGAGAAAAAGTGTTATTTGACCAAAATAAAAAAAATCTCAGCTTGAATTGTTTCCTGTCAAAAGGCATCCTTATTAAGATTTAAAACAATAATAAAGTTGTTGAAAGGGTTGTAGTACTTGTAATTGAGTGGGTACGGGAACCTACAATTTATTTAATAATTTAAAATATCAGAAATTCCTTTAAAAAGATGAAAAAACTTTGTTTTGCCTCTTTAATCTTATTTTACTTTTCTTTTAATTGTTTTGCCCAGGAAGAAAACATTATCACAGATCATAATTCTACTGTTTTAATTGCCAATGGAAATAAATATGCGCACTCGCATATTGTTCAATTGAAAATTGAAAGTGAAAATGCCTATCAAATGATGGTAAGTAATTATCCTGATTTTACTGGTGCTCATTGGACACACTTTGAAAAGGATATTAAATGGGAGTTACTTCCACAAGATGGAGAACAGACCGTATTTGTGAATTTAAGGGATAAGGATAATAATATTTATTCTACTATTTCCGATAAGATTTTTCTGGATGCCACACCTCCAGGAAATGGTAGTGTAAAAATTTATCCTCCAGATAAAGGCTTTAAAAATCCGCCATTTTATGTAGACTTGGAGGTTTATGCAGATGATGCCAAATACATGATGATAAGTAATCAAAATGCCTTTTTTAATCATAAATGGATGCTTTTTAAAGAAGATGTTCCAGAATGGCAATTAGAAGATGGTCCAGATGGAGTAAGAAAAATATTTATAAAATTTAGAGATGTTGCCGGGAATGATTCGGAAGTAATTTCAGAAGATATTTTAATCGATACCAAAGCTCCATTTGGAATGGATATAAAAATTAATGATGATAAGAAATTTACCAAAAGGCAAGATAATCATGTTTCCCTAAAAATTATTGCAAGGGAAGCTGATTTCATGTTGATTAGTGCAAATAAAGATTTTAGCGGTGCAGATTGGATCCCTTACACTGAAAGGATTGATTGGACCCTTGATGGAAATGATGGGAACAAAATAATATATGCCAAGTTTAAAGACAATTCAGGAAATGAATCAGGAATTGTTTCGGACGAAATAATTTTAGATACAAAGCCTCCTAAAGATTGTACAGTTTTAATTGATCAGGGGTCAGAGATTACTTCAAATATTAATAAACTTGTTACGGTAGATCTATATTCCCCTGATGCTGGTTTTATTATGATCAGTAGTATGCCTAATTTTAAGGGAGCAAGGTGGCAGTTATACCGTGAGCATATACCAAATTGGAAACTTTATGGTGAGGAAAATGGTCCCAAGGCAGTTTATGTAAAATTTATGGATGAGGCGGGAAACATAACTGGAATTTATAAAGATGAAATTACTTTAAATAGATAATAAAGAATTTATACTTTTATGAAATGGGGAAAGGGCAGTTGTCTTTTCCCTTTTTTTAATCCTTAATTGTCAGAAAAAATAATGTAATTTTGTAGTCTAAATTTTTTGAATTAATACTATTTTTTGTCCTTAAATTTTTCACCCTTTCCAAATGACTGAAGCGGAGGCTAAATCCAGAATAATTGATCTTAGTAAAAAAATTAACCATTACAATTTTCAATACTATCAAAATAGTATTTCAGAGATTTCTGATTTTGATTTTGATATGATACTGAATGAATTAATCGATTTGGAAAAGGCATTTCCACAATTTAAATTGGAGGATTCCCCTTCTCAAAGAGTTGGTGGTACTATCACTAAATCTTTTGCTTCTGTAAAGCATAAATATCCAATGTTATCATTGGGGAATACTTACAATGAGCAGGATTTAAAGGATTTTAATGAGAGAATAGAGAAAGCGATTGGATCTGAGTTTGAATATATCTGTGAGTTGAAGTTTGATGGAGTAGCCATTAGTCTGATTTATGAAAATGGCAAGCTGGTTACTGCTGTGACAAGGGGAGATGGTGTGCATGGAGATGATATTACTCAAAATGCTAAAACTATTCCCAATATCCCATTGAGTGTTCCTTTTAAGGAAACCTTTGAGGTGAGGGGAGAGGTATTTTTAACAAAGAAAAGATTTGAGGAACTTAATGTTCAAATTGCTGAGGAAAATATAAAAAGGGAAAAAGATGGGAAAAAGCCCTCGAAATTGCTGGCAAATCCCCGAAATGCTACCAGTGGAACTTTAAAAATGCAGGATTCTTCTATTGTAGCCAAAAGAAAATTAGGTTGTTTTGCCTATTCTTTATTGGGAAAAAATTTGGGTTTTAATTCCCATTCAGATTCTTTAACTCAACTTGAAAAATGGCATTTTAACGTATCTGATTCTTATAAAAAATGTAAGGATATTCAGGAAGTAATAAATTTTATTAATGACTGGGAAATAAAACGAGACAAATTTCCTGTTGAAACGGATGGGATTGTTTTAAAAGTCAATGATTTTAAACAGCAGGAAATTTTAGGTTTTACTGCGAAAAGTCCGCGGTGGGCCATCGCCTATAAATATAAGTCGGAAAGTGCAAGTACAATTTTAGAATCTGTTAGTTTTCAGGTAGGAAGGACAGGGTCAATTACTCCTGTAGCAAACTTAAAGCCTGTTTTATTGGCAGGAACCACCGTGAAAAGGGCAAGTTTACATAATGCAAATGAAATAGAACGATTGGATTTACATGAAGGCGATTCAGTTTATATAGAAAAAGGTGGTGAAATAATTCCTAAAATAACGGGAGTTAATATTGCTGCCAGAAAGCCTTCAGCCACCAAAGTTCAATTTATTGATAATTGCCCCGATTGTGGTACAATACTTATCAGGAAGGAAGGGGAAGCAAACCATTATTGCCCCAATTTAAATGGATGCCCTACACAACTGAAGGGAAAGATTGAACATTTTATTCAAAGGAAAGCCATGAATGTGGAATCTCTTGGTCCTGAAACAATTGACCAACTATTTCAAAAGAATTTAGTTAAAACTCCAGCAGATCTTTATTTTTTATCAAAGGATAATTTGATGGGGTTAGAAAGGTTTGGAGAAAAGTCTGCTGATAATCTCCTTTCAGGACTGCAAAAATCTAAGGAGATTTCTTTCCAAAGAGTATTGTTTGCCTTAGGGATTCGGTTTGTGGGAGCAACCGTAGCCAGTAAATTGGCTATGCATTTTCAAAATATCGATAAATTGTTAGCTGCATCAAGAGAAGAGTTACTTGAGGTAGAAGAAATAGGAGAAAAAATTGCTGATAGCCTAATTGAATTTAGAGATGAGGA
>JAHQVQ010000172.1 GCA_019634305.1 Flammeovirgaceae bacterium
CAAAAAATGTTGAATATAAGAGCTATCAAAAAAAATGAGGATTGGGACAATTACATCCACCATTTTATTCAACAGGAGCTATCGTGCTTATATAAAAAGGTCGCTTAATCACATACACCCGATTTGTTATACACTCAATTATTTTCAACTTTAACTACTACTAATTTGATCCCTTTTTTAGCCTCTTTTTTTGCATATTTCTTATTTCCTCTTTCATGCAAAACTTCATATTTATAAGAAAATGAAACATTGTCCTGATTTGACGATGATTGATAAAATACGTTTTGCGGATTTACGGTGTGGAAACTTGAAGCACAGGAACTAAGTATTAGAGTAAAAAAAACATAAATAAAGTTATTTTTCATAGAGTAAATAGATGTGCAGAATTAAATATAATTAATAAGTGCCACAACTTTTTGATAATGAGATAAAAGTACTCAATATAAAATAGTACTGGTACTTAGGTTCTTAAAAACATGTTTGAAAATTTGTTCCTTAATGGTTCAGGAACTAGAACATGGGTTAATGACAAGTTTGTGATTAAAAAAAACGGATTGTGTATAGTTGAATTATTTTAAAAAATCCTAAATAATTTATTTTTTGGAATACTAATATAAGATTCGATTTTACTGATAACTTTAAAACAATATTATAGAAAATATCAGAAAAATGAAATAAAAATAATTTTTTATTTCGTTTAGACAATTAAGAAAGCTTTATGGTCAATTTTCAATTTTAAAGTATAAATTCTTTCCCTACCTTCACATATCACCAATAAACCTAATTCTTTGACTACAAAAACTACTTTAATTGGACCATTCAGACAGGTTGTTACCATGAATGGATTAGCCCTTTCCGGCTCTCTTAAGTATGATCATTTACAAGTGATTGAAGAAGGGGGGATTGTGGTTGAAAATGGAAAAATAATTCAGGTGGGCAACTTTCTTGCTTCAAGTAAAACCTATCCCAAAAATATATATAAGATAGAAGGAGATTATGTATTGCTTCCCGGATTGATTGATGCCCATACTCATATTTGCTATGGAGGAAGCAGGGCAGCAGATTATGCGCTTCGAAATGCAGGGGCTAGTTATTTGGAAATTGCCAATAATGGTGGTGGTATTTGGGATACGGTTAGCCAAACAAGGCAGGCAAGTTTGAATCAACTGGAATTTCAGATGTCGAATAGGGCTGAAAAACATTTAAAAGAGGGAGTAACCACATGTGAAGTAAAATCGGGTTATGGGTTAGATTTGGGTTCGGAAATGAAGATGTTGGAGGCAATAAAATCGGTTGATTCGAAATCGGAAATTGATCTTATTTCCACTTGTTTGGCAGCGCATATTAAACCAAAAGATTTTAAAGGAAGTCATTCTGAATATCTACTTTTTACAGTCAATAATCTCTTCCAATTCCTTAAGGATAATCAATTAAGCAACCGGATTGATATTTTTATTGAAGAAAGTGCTTTTTCCACTAAGGATGCTACCAACTATTTGAGTGTAGCTAAACAATATGGATTTTCCATTACGGTTCATGCCGATCAGTTCAGTACTGGAGGGAGTGAAGTTGCTGCACAATTTGGAGCCATTAGTGCCGATCATCTGGAAGCCAGTGGGGAAAAAGAGTTTAAAAAATTAATTAAAGCAAATGTGATTGGTACAGCCTTGCCAGGTGCTTCAATGGGATTGGGGGAGCCTTATATGAAAGGTCGAAAATTCCTGGATTTGGGTGGCTGCCTGGTAATAGCTACCGACTGGAATCCGGGTTCTGCTCCTATGGGAGATTTATTAATGCAGGCGGCTGTGTTTGGAGCACAGCAGAAATTAAATACTGCAGAAACATTTGCGGCAATCACTTTCAGAGCTGCTAAAGCTTTAAAATTAGATGATAGAGGTGTTTTAAAACCAAAGGCAAAAGCCGATTTTATAGCATTTTCTACCAAAGATTACCGTGAGATATTATATCATCAAGGAAAAATGAAGCCTAATTTGGTATGGAAAAATGGGAATCTAATCACACCTGCTCAAGATCGATGAGGATAAATTGGTAGATTTTTTACACTTTCAAAAAATTAAGAGTAAAAAAAGCCTTGCCAGTTTCTTTTTAAAAAATTGAAAAGTAGCTTTGAGAACCCTAAGAATAATACTCTTGAATAAAAAAGATCGGGAGTTTAAGGTATTCATTCCACCTTAATTTTAGGAAGAAATAGAGTCGTTTTTTTATTTAAAACAAACAAATAGCTGGAAATGGAAAAGATAAAAGTAGCAGTGGCAGGTGTTGGATTTATTGGTCCTGCGCACATAGAGGCCTTAAGAAGGATTCCAAATATAGAGGTTGTGGCGATGTTCCACCCTTTTGAAGCCGAAGCAAAAGAAAAGGCAATGGACTTAGGTATTCCGAATGCCTATGCCGATTATGCAGAGATGTTGGATAAAGAGGCATTGGATTGTGTGCATGTTTGTACACCAAATAACCTTCATTTCCCAATGGCAAAACAGGCATTGGAAAAAGGAATTCATGTAGTGTGTGAAAAACCTTTGGCTACAACAGTTGCCGAAGCAGAAGAATTAGTGGCTTTAGCAGAAAGTAAAGGGTTGGTAAATGCAGTTCATTTTAATCTGCGGTATTACCCGATTGTGAGGCAAATGAAAACTATGAGGGAAAAGGGTCAGCTAGGAGAGGTTTATTCTATCATGGGTTCTTACTTACAGGATTGGTTATTTTTTGAAACCGATTACAACTGGAGATTGGAGCCAGATAAGTCTGGTGAGTCAAAAGCAATTGCTGATATTGGATCTCATTTAATGGATGTGATCGAATACATCTCAGATTTGAAAATCACTCAGGTGATGGCTGATTTCTCTACTATTCATAAAACCAGGAAAAAGCCGCTTAAGCCAGTTGAAACTTATTCTGGGAAAGCCCTCAATCCTGAAGACTATGTGGATGTTCCCATCAATACTGAAGATTTTGCTACTGTTATGTTGAGATTTGATAATGGCAACAAAGGTGTAGTAACTGTTAGCCAGGTGGCAGCCGGGCGAAAAAACAGGTTGAGTTTGGAAATAGCCGGATCTAAAGAAACTTTTTCATGGTGTTCAGAGTCTCCAAACGAACTTTGGATAGGTAAAAGAGATGCTCCAAATCAACTTTTAATGAGAGACCCTTCTTTATTTGAGCCTGAAGCTAGAAGTGTGGTGTCTTTCCCTGGAGGTCATAATGAAGGTTTCCCTGATACTTCAAAACAAATTTTCAAGGAAATTTATGCTGATGTAAAAGCTGGAAAGCCTAGTGCAACCCCAACATATCCAATTTTCAAAGATGGTTTAAGGGAATTGTTACTTTGTGATAAAATTGTAGAAAGTCATAAAAAAGAAGCCTGGGTGACTGTTTAAGTAAGTAGCAGTAGTTATTTAATAATGAGGGGTTTAGTCTCATTGTCATTTAATTGTGGCAAAATATTTAAATAAACCCTTTAATATATTTTTTTTAGAAGAGGGGATGGATAGTGCGTAAGCTTTGATTCATCCCTTTTTTTAAGTACTCATGCTATTTTTTAGAAAATTAATAATCTCTATACCAGGCTTTTATATCAATTAAATACATGGTTGTTTTTATGAACTAAGTACCAGTACTATTTTATATTGAGTACTTTTATCTCATTATAAAAAAGTTTTGGTACTTATTAAGTATATTTAATTCTGCACATCTATTTACTTAATGCCAAATACTATTTACTAAATATGTTAGATCTCGGATTTGTAAGCGCCATATTAGCAGATAATTCATTTGAAGAAGTTGTAGATTTTGCCTCGGAGCATAAATTTTCTTGTGTGGAAATGATGTGCTGGCCAAAGGGAAAGGCAGAAAGAAGATATGCAGGAGTTACGCATATTGATGTAGAAGATATTAGTGACGAAAAAATTAATCACATCAAATCTTATCTGAAAGAAAAGCAAGTTTATATTTCTGGCCTGGGTTATTACCCAAATCCTCTGGATCCTGATGAGGAAAAAGCGGCTGAGTATATTGACCATATTAAGAAAATAATTGCCAATGCGGCAAAAATTGGCGTGCCTGTGGTCAATACTTTTATAGGTAGAGACCCTTCTAAATCTATTGATGATAACCTGGCAAAATTTAAGGAAGTTTGGCCGGAAATCATAAAAGTGGCAGATGACAATAATATTAAAATAGGCATTGAAAACTGTCCTATGTTTTTCTCTAAGGATGAGTGGCCGGGAGGAAAAAACTTGGCGATTTCCCCAGCGATTTGGGATAAAATGTTCGAGGCTATTCCTAGTGAAAACTTTGGTTTGAATTATGATCCTTCCCATTTAGTATGGATGCAAATGGATGAAATTCAGCCAATTTACGATTACAAAGAGAAACTCCATCATATCCACTTGAAAGATGTAAAAGTTTACAGAGATAAGCTAAACAAAGTAGGAATTATGGCGAATCCATTGGAATATCATTCCCCAAAAATCCCAGGTTTAGGTGATGTGAATTGGAGGGATTTCTTTTCTGCTATAACCACAAGTGGCTATAAGGGGTCAGTTTGTATCGAAGTAGAAGATAAGGCTTACGAAGGATCAGTAGAAAATATCAAAAGTGCTATCCTCACGAGTAGGAATTACTTAAGTCAGTTTTTGAATTTATAATTTGAGGCTGGAAGTTGGATGTTAGAGATTGGAAATTAGATTTTCTTCCTTTGACTGCCCGCTTCTAGCCTCTAACTTTTAAAATCAACAGCAATTTCCCTGGGTAAAATATTAGCGGTTTTGCATTTTTGTGCTTAAAAATGTAACATTAAGATTCGTTTTTTGAATCGCTTTAACTACAAAACCAATGGAATGGGTAATTATAGGAATACTATCGCTCATCATTTTTTTTCTTTTGTTAAGAAAAAGAGGTGATATTTCGGAACGAGTGGAATTAGAAGCAGATAAATTATTCAAAGATTGGGTGGAGGAGGAAATTCCTATCATTAGGGAAGAGGCTATAAAAAGTAGTCAGGCCGTGACCATGGGGAAATCTATCGAACAATTACTCCCTTATTTCACGGATTTTCCTTTTAATCCTAAGGATGTACGATTTTTAGGCTCCCCAATAGATTTGGTGGTTTTTGATGGACTGAGTGAGGGAGAATTGAAGGAGGTAGTTTTTGTAGAAGTTAAAACTGGAAAAAACTTCCAGCTTCCGGCAAGGGAAAAGCAGGTAAAAGAATGTATTAAAAACAGAAAAGTGAAGTGGCATCTTATCCATCATAAAAAATAATAGGACTATTTGTGCCAAATTTTCTCTCCTTTAAAGATAAAAACCATTTAGGTTCGGGTAGGGGAATAGAAATTCACTCCTGTAAAAAGAATCCAAATACTTACGATTGATCCTCTCACAAATTAAATGGCAGTTAGCTTAGAAATAAATTTGGTCAAATCTTTTATTATTTATCGTTATATTTACCTGGCTATTTCTACATTTTTAGACAATACTTTTTTAACTACACCAACAAATAGCTCAATTTTACCAACAATTTATTCTTAATTGTCTTTCTAAAATTCGTCCTATAATTAATGTGAATCAAATTTTTTATTGAGTTGAGCAAATCTACTTTAACCGATATTATCAATAGCTTTAACCAGACCTTTTTTCAGATAAGCACTGAAGGGAATTTTATTTTTATAGAAGATCAGAATTTACTTATTCCTCAATCCTATCTTAATCAATCCATTCTTCAGCTTATTACAGAACATGAAAGAATACCTTTTTCGCTAAAATTAAGAGAGATTTCAAAAGAACTTAGACCTTTAGAGTTAAATCTGATTTTTGGTTTTCCAAGTCAGAGCCCGGCAGAACTTTCACTGTCTCCATACTTCAAAAATGAAAAAACAGTAATTAATGGAAGGTTAACTTTAATTGATAAAAAAGTTAATTTAAATCAAAATCAGGAACGGGTTGATTGGCAAATAAAAGAAAATGAAGAAAGATTTCGACTGGCTTTTGAATCTTCCAATGATGGTATATGGGATTGGAATTTGGAGACCGATGAAGTTTTTTTTTCGAAAAGATGGAAGTCAATTGTGGGTTATGAAGAGCATGAGGTAGTTCATAATTTAGATGGATTTGACCAGTTGCTCCATCCTGAAGATAGGGCACTTACCTATGAAAGGGTGAATGAATTTATAAATAAAAAAATAGATAAGTATGAAGTGAAATTCCGAATGAAACATAAAGAAGGACATTTTTTGCACATCCTTTCAAAAGCCTTAGTAATTCGGGATCCAAAAACTCAAAAAGCTGTAAGAATGGTTGGAATTCATGAGGATATCACAGAGAGAGTTTTGGCAAAAAAAGCTTTAACGATAAGTGAGGAAAAATATAAATTTCTGGTTGAAAATATTGATCTACCAATCTCTCAATACGATAGGGACGGGAATGTTTTGTTTTTTAACAATAAGGCTGGATTAAGATTGGGAGGTATCCCAAAGGATTTTATTGGAAAAAATATAAAAGATTTATTTCCTGAAAAAAAAGCTGATTTCTATCTCAAAAACATAAACAAAGTTTTAGAGAATAAAACTATTGATACAAGGGAAGAGTTTTTTAAACTTTCAGAAGGAAGTTCTTATTGGTACCAGACTACATTGGTACCAGTGATTAACAGTGAAAATAAAAGTAATTCTGTTTTGGTAATTTCTCATGATGTTACAGAGTTACGGGAATCTACAAGGCAAAAAGAAGCACTTCAACGAGTACTGGATACCGCATTCGAAAGCTCTCCTGTGGGATTAATAATAGCAAATGCTGAGGATGGCAAAATTCAAAAAATTAATAAGGCAGCACTTAATATTTTAG
>JAHQVQ010000173.1 GCA_019634305.1 Flammeovirgaceae bacterium
CATTATCTCCCATTTCAAAAGCAAGATTCAGTTTTTTCAAGTCCTCTCTTGAAGTCGCATTTTTCGCTTCCCCCGGATCAATAGAAGTCACCTGATGCCCAATGGCCGGCCCGTTAATTTTCATAAAAATCACTCCAAGCCGATTGGCAATATATTCCATTAGGGTAGTTTTACCATAACCGGGAGGAGAAACCAAAAGTAACATGCCCATCAGATCAGTTCTTTTCTGGTCACCAACCACTCCAATTTGTTTGGCCAGATTATCCCCAATCAGAGGAAGATAAACTTCATCAATCAACCTGTTTCGTACAAAAGAAGTCAATACTCTTGGCTTAAATTCATCCAGCCTGATCTGGCTTTTAAACTCAGCAGTAAGTGATTTTTTCAGGGCTTCAAATTGTTGAAATTTTGGCACAGCATTTTTTTCAAAATCAGTAAGTTTCCTTTCAAACTGATTATAATCCAGCAAATATTCCCCTTTTTCAATTACCTGATGGTCTCCCGCCAGTTTCTTTATTCTTCTGGTAGAGGCCATTTCCAATACCAGTTTTGGCTGGAAACTTCCACTATACAACAAGCCGGCAACTTCATCTATAAACTTTTCAGCACTAATCACTTCCAGGTCCTGCGCTGCATTTTTCAAATAAGCTTTTATCCAGTTTTTAATCAACTGAAACCGCTCTATGGGCACATCCGCCAGCTCTTTTAGGGATTGCTCATAGGCCTTTACCACTTTCTGTCTTTTAATAAAATCCTGAAAGCCATGCCAGATATCAGCAGCTTCCTTGCTGATTACAAATTCATCATTATGGCAAAGTTCGAAGAAAAGGTATTCGGCTGCAGAGGAAATCAGTTCCGTATCAAAAAGCTCCGTTGGGGCAATTTTCGTTTCCATATCTTCTATCAAATCCTCCAGTACTTCCTGATATTCCCTGGAATCGGGGAAAACTTTCAGGATGATGCCAATGCCCTTTACCTGATGATTGAGAATTTTCTTTTTCTCAGGCTCAGCCAGATGATGCCAGTAAAATGCCGCACAAGCCCTCGATTTGGTATCAAATCGCAACAAGCCCATTTGCTGATGAAGATCGAGCAAATCCCAAAGTATTAAAGCCGTATCCTGATCGTGAAGGCCTTTCACATAACCTTCATGATACCTTGGCGCCATGTATTTTTGTACAAATTCTAAAAATTCTTTTTTGGGTAAATCCTTCAGGTTCGCATCAAGTTCACCTTTCACAAAGTCTTTAAGAATTTGCCACGACAGATATTCCGCCCGGTAAACCGTTCTATTTTCAGAAATAATACTTTGATCCCATACAATTTTGGTTGCCAGAAAAGCCTCATCTTCTACTCTCTCAAAGAAATTTGTTCCAGCCAGGTGGTAAAACATTTCCCCGTTTTTAGACACAATGGACAAATCAAATTCCTGTACATTGACCGAAAATTTATGTCTGCCAAATTTGATTACATTTTCCCCATCTACAAAAAGCTCATTTTTATCTTTTAACTGCCTGATACTGTCTTCTTTGAGTGTCTTCAGCCTGCTTTGAATATCATCCGACTTTACGGCATCATCCAAATCAATTAACTGTTTAATGATCTCCCGCACTTTTTCGATCATTAAATCGGAAGCGAAATAGCCGTTTATTTCATTAAGCGTGGTCAATGTTCCCACTTTGCTTTTCACCCCTTTCAAAATCCGTTCTGCAGCACTCATCAAGGCATTTGCCTTTTTATTCCTTGCCTCAATCAGGTTGAGTTTTTTGGCTTCAAAGGCATTGTAAATTTCACTTCGCTTTTCCGTAAGCTCCACAATAAATTCATCGAAATCGGCAAATTTCCCTTCCAATTCTTCCACTTTCACCATGAGCTTGGTGAGGTATTCTTCACATTTTTCAGGCGTATCGCTCACCTCTATATAATTCACCACGGCCTGATTCATCAGCTTAAGCTGGGCATTGAATTCGGCCACAGCTTCCGTGCTGAGCAACTCCTTTCTTTTATTTCTGAGTTGGGCTTTTACATTATTCAGGTTGGCATAAATCTCGGAAATCCGCTCAATGATTTCCGTGGTTTTGGTAGAATCCTGAATTTTCAGGTTACTCACAATATCAATTAGTAATTCCAGGTCACTGCCCAACTGATTGATAGTTTCCCCCTGTTTTTCAGCCTCATTCACCGTTTCAACTTTGGCAATCCCCTCCTTCTGAACAACCACCTGCTTGATATAATGTTCCAGGGAATCATCTTGCAACAGAAATTCCACACATTTTTCCGAAAGCTTCTCCGATTTTTCTTTTATAGAAATTTCATATTGCTCCACCAATGCTTCATCCACATAGCGCAAATCTTTTAGGGAAATCACTTCACCGCTCGCCATTCGGAAGTCTGCCAGAAACTTCACAAACTCATCAATATCCTTGAAAATTTTCCGGTCAACTTCTTTAAGCAAAGCCTCTACTTTTTCAGAAACCCGCTTGACTTCCGCACTGGTATTTTCCTTTACTTTTGTGACTTTATCGAATTCATCAATGGCCGAAGTAGCCGAATTCTTAATTTCTGCTACCGTTTCATCCAACTGAAAAGCTTCCTTTTTATTTAACCAGAAATAGCCATCAAGAATCTCCGAAGCCTTGTGTGCCAGGTCAATATACAATCCGGAATAGGAATCATCCCGCTGGGTGAGATTGAATAATTCGTTGCAGCCAGCCATTGCCCCCACAATATCTTTATTCCCAACTTTGTACAAATAATTATCGGCCATGGCACTTGGCGCTTCATGATCCGGATGCAAATAAGGCGTTTGCCAAACCTGCAAAGCATGTTGTTTTTTAGGGTTATGATCGGCTTTAAAATAAACCATTTCCCCATTGAAAAAGAGGGAATAACCACTACAGGTAATTGGTGTTTCTACCTTTTGCCCGATCACATTATAGGAAAGCAATATATAATCACCGGATTCCTGACTGTAGAAAACGAACAAAAAATCTTCTCCATTGGGAGAGGGAATTTTCTGCTCAAACCGCATGTCAGTTAACTGACTATCAAAAATTTTAAGCTCTCCACTTTGCAAATAATAGCCATTGGAAAAAATGATTCCCTGTTCATCAGGAAGCAAAATACAGGCATCATTTATGGCATCAATTCTTTTAACTTCGCCTAACTTTTCATTGAAAACCAGGTAACGAAAATCTTTCTCCTGATAAGGTTTGATTTTCATTAAAATCAGGTTGCCCAAATCGGCATAGAAGATTTCTGCATCATCCAGGGTTTGCATAGAATTTTCCACCGCCTCTTCAAATATTCCCCTTCCGGAATCGGTATTATCCTCCACTTTTACTGTAAGATCGCCACCAATGGTTTCTACAAAAACCCTGTCCAGAATGGAAATATGAGGATATTTTCCTTCTCGATGTAAATCTCTGTGGGTTCTTTCCCATTCAAATTCATGCTGGGCGGGGAATCTTATTTCATGGTCACTTCGGTTGTCAACATATTTCAGTTGCTCGCCTTCAATCACAAATTTAAAGGCCTTGATATCCGTTTTATTTTTCCCTATTCTAAACTTGAAATAAAGATTCGGACCAATGATAATGAACTTTTCGAAAGTGGTTTCTTTGTAATACTTATAAAGTTCCCGGAAATCAGTTTCAAATCGTTTATCATGGATTAAATCCAGTCCTTTTTCATGGAAAGAATGATCAGCAGAATGGTATTCGTAGACATTGAAAACATCAGCTATATTCATTTCAGTTTTCAGGCCCATATGCACATTGTAACCAAAAACAAACTGGTGACCAATAGGCACCATATCCCTGGCAATACAATTATTGGAAGTGGAAATCCGCTCCGTTCCCATTAATTTTGTTTCAATAGAACCAAAAACTTTTTTCCTGGCCTGATTAAGACTTTCCAAACGAGAGTTCAACTCAATCCCCTGTTTTTCAAGTCTTTTCCTAATGATTTCATAAGTCCCTCCCTCCAGCTTCACTTCCTCGTTTTGTATATTTTCTGTCTGATCTTCAGCCATTTTATAGTTAAGCTTTTTTACAGATGATTTTTTTGATTTTCTTTTCCCCTCTGGCTAAAGTTTGCAACTTTAGCCTTCCAAATAAAAGCCAGTTTTTTAACCGGCTATGCAAAGCAGGAAAGTTACAAACTTTCCCTTATTCATTAGGTTTAAGTAACTGCTTTGCTTGATACTTAAGCCAGAGGAAGGCTTTATAAATACCTAAGCCTTCAACACCCCAAGGGAATCAATTGCTATATTGGCTATCCCCGAATTCCTTGCCTTTTCGAAAATAGCCTCCAAAGTAGATTTCGCTCCCGGATCATCTGTCATTTTAATTAATTTGCTTAGTAAAGCTGCTACACTCAGATTTTTAATATCATTGGTACTTAACCCAAATTGCTGGATATATCCTTTGATGTTCTCAATCATATTGCCATCGCCATTTGTAAGTAGATTCTCTTTCACATCCTTAAGTACCTGGCTATTATTTACATAACCATCCACAGATTTACCATTTGAAATTGATTGAACAATTTTCTCAAAGAACATAGTCTCTCCACCTACAATATCAATTTTCGCAGATTTCAATCCTTCTGACAACACATCAGCCTGAGCTTGTGCGATATCCTTACTGGTGGAAATTTTTGCCAATTCTATTTCCTTGTTGGTATTCAAATTCAATCTAAATTCCTCCAATTCTCTTGCAACACCATCCATCGCCTGAACTGCTTCTGCTTCCGCTTTAATCCTATCCGCTTCTACTATTGCTTTTTTCTTCATCACTTCAGCTTCGGCAAAACCTTCTTTCTCTTTAGCCACAGCTTTGGCTTCCAAGCCTTTAGCTTCGGCAATTGATTTCACTTCAATAATTTCTGCTTCCACCTTTCCTTTATCCTGCATTACTTTCGCTTCTGCAGCTCCCTGCTTCTCAATCGCAGCTGATTTTACTTCTATTCCCTTAGCTTCAGCAATCATTTTCTTCTCAATCAATCTTGCTTCCACTTCACCTTCCATTTCATGAGATTGGGCTTTTGCCTCCATCACTTTCGCTTCTGCCAGTCCATCTGCTGCAGATTCCACTACCTTGGCATCAGCCAGAATTTTCTTGGAGTCAGCTTGTTTCTCAGCAGCCTGAAACTGGGCATTTGCTTCAACCAGTACTTGTTTCGCTTTTATTTCCGAAGCCTTGTGGGCCGCTTCAGCAGCTTTCAATTGTTCTACTAAGGCCTGTTCAGCATTTTTCTCAGCAATCGTTATAGCTACTTTTTTATCCCGATCTGCTTCGGCAAAAGCTTTCGTATCCTTAATTTTCTCCTCCTCTTCTACTACAGCTTTTTCAACTACAACTCTCTCTCTAATCACATCCTGAATATTTCTTTTCTCTTCTTCTACCGCCTTCTCTTTATCAATTTTGGCTAATTCAACCACTTTCTCTCTTTCATTGGCTTCCAATTCTTTTTCCTTCTGTATCCGCTCATTTTCTACCACTTCAGTTCTTTCCTTATTTTTCTCCGCAACTAGCACTTGTCTTTCTTTATTTTGCTCAGCAATTTCAATCTCCTCATCAGTGGCAATTTTGGCTCTTTCAGCTTTAAGCTTTTCTTCCTGCTCCACCTGAGCGGAAGCAGCATCTTCTCTCGATCGGATAATGGCGATTTCTCTTTTTTGTTTCTCCTCCGCTTCAGTCTGTTGTCTTTCCAATTCTAAAACAGTTTCTTTTGCTTCCACATCCTGTTTTTTGATCCTTTTCACTTCATCATTTCTGATTAAGTTCGCCTGAATTTTTTGAGAAGCAGTCAACTCGGTAATTTTCTTGATACCTTCTGAATCCATAATATTATCAGGATTCAAATTGCTTATAGAAGTTTGTTCTAAATAGTCAATGGCACAATCATCCAAAACATATCCATTCAGGTCAGTACCTATAATATTTAATATTTCTTGTTTAAAATTTTCCCTTGAGGCATATAACTCTACAAAGTCAAACCTTTTACCTACCGTTTTAAGCGCTTCTGAAAATTTGGCTTCAAATAGATTCACCAATAACTCCGTATCAGATGCTCTGTCAGTTCCAATAGCCTGAGCTACTTTTTTCACATCTTCTTCATTGTTATTCACTCGCACAAAAAAGACGACTTTAATATCTGCTCTCAAATTATCCTTACAAATTAAACCGTCTTTTCCCTCTCTTTGTATCTCTATACTTTTCAAAGAAATATCCATCATTTCCATCCTGTGGATAACTGGAACTACATTTATTCCATTAAATGCTATTTTTATTCCCTTATACCCTGTTCTTACTAATGCCTTTCCCTGAGGGATTTTTTTATAACAGGAAAGAACGAATACCAAAATGCCAAAGGCAATAATGCCTAGGACGACTAAAAAAGATATAATTGCTCCTAATTCCATTATTTTTAATTTATGATTTTATGATTATGAATAAATTATAATTTGAATTGACTTTTTCGAAAATGAATAAAATAGTTGCTTTTTAATTTTAGGAATATGGTTCTACTAAATAAAAATTTTTCTCATCATTATATTCTAAAACTAATCCTTTAGCGCCTTTTTCTAAGGTATTATTTGCAGTTGCCTTGATGTTAATTAGTTGAGTCGCTTGTTGAGTTTTAACCTCAGCCTGTCCCAGCATACTTGTATCAGCTTTCATGATAATATCGCATATCTTGCCAAGAACATTAGTATCCTCTACCTTTTCAGCTAAATGAAAAAATTTTACGAAAGGATATGTTACAAATTTTGTTAGAAATAAACAGCTTATGAAAATTGGAATAAACAAACCAAGAGCAATGGGCCAGGAAGAATTTCCTAAATAATAATTCGCCATTATCGATGCCACCCACATGAAAAGTGACAAAAAACTAAAAATTATCATAAAGGGCACTTCCCCGAAATTGAAGAAATGTAACACCTGACCAATTCCAAAATTTCCCGAATCGACTTCTGCATCCATGTCAATATCTACATCAACATCAAGGTCAATATCGAAAGAACTAACATCAAATACTCCTATAATTACAGTAAACCAATATAGCATGGTAAGTACCATCCGACCGGTATAGGGAATATTTACTGGTAAAAATGCAGCCTGAAGAAATTCCATCATGACTTGTAGATTAAAGTGGTATATAATTAAATAAAAATGAAAACAAATTCTGTAAGTAGTTTTTTCAATTTGTGCACCCAATTAAACTAATTGAAAGAAAATTGCTTAATAAATTTGTATAATTCTCTAGTTGATATAATATTTAATTTGGTCTACTTGAAGTTTTGAAAGTAGGTCTGTAAAATCGAAAATTTATTACAATTCTCCTTTAAAATTTTTCTCCTTTTTTTCCAGATCCATCCATTTTCAATAAAAATCACCTATTCCAAACAAACTCTCCTAACGGATTATATAAGCGATAATAGAAAAATTATCGCAGCCAGAGAAAAAACAAAGAATATCAGTGGAGTCTCTTGTTTCCTCGACTTTGTTAAAGCCTTAAGTTTCTGTTTTGGGGAAAAAGATAATTTTCTTTTATTTTCTCCCGATTCCTTTTTTAAAGTCATTTTACTCCTTTTCCCAGCCAAATCAGCTAAAGGAGGATGAAGCACTTCCTTATAGTTTATCACTTTTACACTGGCAAAACTCATAGCTGGTTGGTTTATATATTTTAGAGGAAAGATTCCGACTGATTTTTATTCATTAGTTGAATAATCCTGTTTTTTATTACAAGGATATATATAATATTTTCATAAATTAGTGATAACCAACTAATTTACAGTTGAAATTATTTCCATTCGGCCAGATTTAATCTCAAAAAAGTACAATAAATCCCCAATCTTTCGTATTTTGGAAACACTTTTTCAAATAACAATTAAACCATACAATTAGCCGAACGAGTGGGATTAGATCCAAATGATTGAGTAAATGGAGTACTTTTAATAAACTATTCCCACAAAGTTAAATAAAAAAGGCCTTTGTAGACGAAGAATTAGTATCCAATGAAATTCTCACTATCACATATGACCAAGCGGATAAGGCATAAATTAATTCTGTATTTTTTATTAATAGGAACTGTTCCCCTTTCCATTGCCCTTTGGATGGAATACAATGTAGTGGTCAATAGTGTAGAAGAAGATGCCTACAACCACCTTAAAAGTGTTAGGGAGATTAAGAAAACAGCCATTGAAGATTATTTTTTTCAGTTGAAAGAAGAAGTGAATTTTCTGGGCAAAAGCCGGATGATTACCGATGCCATGTCCAATTTCAATATGCACTTTCACAATATCAATGAAAATGTAATCAATAAAGAATTCACAAAAGGCGTAAGGCATTATTATAATGATATTTATCTTACCCAACTAGAGGAAGGTAAAAAAGAGGAAAAGGAAAAACTATTTTTTGATATTTATCCTACCAACCATAAGACCTTATTTTTTCAATATAATTACATTTCCAACTGGGGGGTAATAAAATAGCAATTTCCCTATAAAAGTGTTCATGATTATTTCCATCCTGATATTTCCCGCTCTATAGAATATTTTGGATTCGATGACCTTTATCTTATTGATCCTCAGACAGGTTATATTATTTATTCAGCGGCTAAAAAAATTGATTATGCTACCAGTCTGGTAAAAGGACCATTTGAAAAATCGAGCCTGGGGAAAATATTTAAAATTGTATTGAATAACTCAGCCGGACAAAGTATTCAGTATTATGATTTTGAGCAATATTTACCTTCATTTAATGCTCCTGTGGCATTTATGGGTACTCAGATTAAAAAAGAAGGGAAATTAATTGGCGTTCTGATTGTTCAAATTCCTATAGATAAAATAAATGGCGTAATGGCTGGAGATGGCAACTGGGAGCAGGCAGGAATGGGAGATTCCGGAGAAAGTTATTTGGTGGGCAGTGATATGAAAATGCGTTCAGATTCCCGGTTCATTATTGAGAATAGAGCAGCCATTTTTTCTGAGGATGCCGAGCAAGTGGAACTACAGGCCAAAGTGACCAACATGACCAGTTCGCAACATACTTCAGTATTGTATCAGGAGGTGAATTCAGAAGCCGCGAAGGAGGCCCTGGCTGGAAATACAGGAGTAGTTTCTACTACAAATTACCTGGGCAAAAAAGTATTAAGTTGCTATACGCCAATCCAAACTGAAGATCTACATTGGGCATTAATTTCGGAAATGGAAGAAGGAGAAGTTTTTTCCCTTGTTTCAGGTTTGAAATATAGATTGCTGGGGCTGATTTTGGTAATTTCTATTATAGTAACAGCTTTTGCATTAGCAATTGCCTATCGTATCTCCTCTCCTATTTTGCAGTTAGCCAAAGGAAGTAAAAAATTGGCTACCGGAGATTTCAACATTAAGCTAAAAGTGAGATCGGATGATGAAATTGGCTACCTGACCCAAATGTTTAATATGATGGCGATTTCATTGGAAGAGAAGAAAAATGATATTCTTAGAAAGAATGCTGCTTTAGCACAACAAAAAGAGGAAATTGAAGCCCAGAGAGATGATATTGAAATCAGGACAAATCAGCTGGCTAAAGCATATAAAGATATTCGAGCAAGTATAAATTATGCCCAGAGAATCCAAAAAGCCAAATTACCTCAGTTTGAAAACTTACAAAAGCTTATACCAGATTCATTTATTTTCTTTAAGCCTAGGGATCTGGTTAGTGGAGATTTTTACTGGTTTTCGGAAATTGGAAATAAAATAATCATTACAGCTGTGGATTGTACCGGGCATGGTGTTCCCGGTGCATTTATGAGTTTAATTGGCACCGGTTTACTGGATGAAATTGTGAATCAGAAAAAGATTCTAAAACCAGAATTAATTCTTAAAAAAATGCATGAAGGAGTACAGCAAGTATTGAGGCAGAAAGAAACTGAAAACAGGGATGGCATGGATATGTCATTATGTGTAATCGACAGGAATCTGCATAAAATGGAATTTGCTGGTGCTAAAAATCCTTTGGTTTATATCCAGAATGGAGAGCTCCATCATGTGAAAGGAGACAAACATCCTATTGGAGGATTGCAAAAAGAAGATGAAAGGACTTTCAATAAACATGAAATTGACCTAGAGCAAGAAACTACTTTTTATATCTTCTCCGATGGTTATCAGGATCAGTTTGGGGGAAGTGAAAACAGGAAGTTCATGATAAAAAACCTGAAAGAATTATTCGTGAAAATTCATCATTCTCCAATTAAAACCCAGCATCTTATTTTGGAAGAAAAAATCCAATCGTGGATGGGCAATGACCACAAACAATTGGATGATATTTTAATCATTGGTTTTACTATAGATCCGGAAAAATTCTTTCCAACCAAAATCAATTTAAAGGATTATGTAAAATCTAATTTGATGCATTAGCCATAAAAGACCGATAAAAAAGGCTACTCCTGTGTACAGGAGTAGCCTTTTTTTTTAAATTGTGCTCTGCCTAAAAAAATAAACATATTTTTTGTTCGGTTGTGTAATTTCAGTTCGTCTAGTTGTTGAATTTCGTTAATTTTTAATCCTAAAACAATAGAAGATCAGGAACGATTTTTTTTATTTGAAATACTGATTCGATTACCTCAACCTATCAGCACTCCTAACAAGTTTTTCATCTTTCCTGATAAATCTATTAGCTATAGAATTACAAAACAAAGCCACTGGCACACAGAAAAATCCATATCCCCATTGTCCTTGTTTACTTACTTCAAACATTTTCTCTCCTTCAAAAAGGAAGTAAATGGTAATACCGATGGTAATTGCCAAAACCAGTGAATTGATCATATTCAATTTCATCTGTTTCATTCTATTGTGATAGCTAAATAATGAACCAACAGAAATGATGGATGAGGCGAATGCCAAAATAGCGATATAGAAGGTATAAATATGTTGTTTTACATCACTTCCTTCAGTATATGATAATTCAATGGCAGTTAATAAAGCTCTTTGTTCGGTTTCTGGATTAAATTTTTGCCAAAGTGGTAAAAACAACATGGCAAACATGGCAATAGCTGAAATTGCTAAAAATATACTTTGTATTCTCTGAATCATTTTTAAAATAAATTAATTTGGAGGCAAAGTTAGGAAATGGAATTTTATTATGGTTGACCACCACTGGTTTTTATGGAGCAGCTTTTATAATAATTTGATTTTCAAAATCTCAAAAGCTAAACTTTTCTGGTGGTCTCCCTCAGCACAAGTGACGTTTTTATCATCTCCGATTTCACTTCTTTTTCTTCTATCTTAGGATTAAGTTCATCTTCATCAATAGGATCTTTCTTTAGTAATTCCAACAACATATCTGCTGCATGTTGCCCCATTTCAAAAGCAGGTTGTTTTACAGTGGATAACTTTGGCGATATATAAGAAGCAATTGGTTCATCAGCATAACCAAAAATTGATATTTGTTCAGGTATATTAATACCTAACTCCAGACAAACTTCAACAGCTTCATGAGCTATGTAATCATTGTATGCAAAAATACCATCAATGGATTTACTCTTTTTCAGAATTTTCTTTAATTGCTCCTTTCTTTGCTGCTCAGTGTTCTGCCATTTCAATATATTTCCATCTTTTACTCTCAGGTCATTTTCTTTATGAGCATTTTGATAACCCATAAATCTGGTAAAGGCAGGATGAAGACTTTCAGGCCCTTTTAAATGTAAAATATTTTGGCATCCTGAATTGATCAGATAACTTACAGCCTGATTAGCCCCATCAAAATCATCTGTGATCACATAGGGACACTCCAGGTCTTCACAATTTCGATCAAAAAAAACAATAGGATAACCATCTTCCTTTAGTCGGTGGAAGTGGGCAAAATCTTCCGATTCAATAGCAGGGGCAATCAAAAACCCATCTACCATCGAATCCGAAAGCATTTGAGTCGACTTCTTTTCCTTTTCATACAATTCCTTTGAAGTACACATCATCAGGTGATAACCTGCTTTATTGGCGACATCCTCAATACCATTCATTACTAATGAAAAGAAATAGTGGGTAAATTCCGGAATGATAAGTCCCAAGGAATCCGTTTCTTTTTTCTTTAGGCTAAGTGCATGAATATTAGGACGGTATTCCCACGCCTTAGCCAAATCCACAATTGCTTTCCTGGTCACTTCACCCACTTTAGGATTACCATTTAAGGCACGTGAAACAGTAGTAGTGGAAACTTTTAATTCCCTGGCAATATCTATTAGTCTTTTTTTACTGCTTTTCATTTTTCATATTTTGGAAGCCTTGCATCTAAAATTCCGAATTAACCTGATGTTATTCAAGTTATAACCACTTACCTTTTATTAATAGCAAAGTAGTTGACCACCCAGGTGAAAAGGAAAAAACCAATCACAAACGCCATTAAAAACATTCCGCTTAAATCCTCATTAAGAGTCAAGGCTAAAAGCCCTATTAAACCTAACATCCCAGTATAAATTGACACGATTATTCTACCTTTTGATTTCGGAACTGTTGAGAATGTTCCTCCAATTGGAATGAGCATAAAAATAGCCCAACCTCCAAAAAGAATTAATCTGGGTAAATCAAAAATAAATGAAGATGCCACAGTAATTATTCCTCCTACTAAAAATAATCCCACCAGATTAGAACCAAAAATCTCATCTCTGGAAAGGGCATGTTTTCCCAATGGATGTAAGCGTAAAAACAAATCGGAAACTGGCGTGGCAATCCATGTGGAAAATACAAACAGGATATAAACTGCGATTAAGGGGTAAATTAAGGGCGCAAATTCGGGGTTGTTTTCTGCAAAATTTCTAAGGAAACGAAAAACCACATAAAGTCCGATAATCATAAACCATTTCCCATTTTTACTCAATTTGGACATCCATAAGAAATAATTCAGGATAATTCTATAAAGATAGTTTTTTCCCTTTATAGATTCCTTCAAGCCTTCTTTGGCATATTGGTTATTCGGATCGAGTCTTAAGGCTTCCTTAAAAATCTCCATCGCTTCATTGTATTCCCCCAACTCAATTTTTGCCCAACCCTTATTGGCATGTGAATAAGAATTTTCAGGTTCCTTATTCAAAGCATAATCCATCACCTGTGCCGCCTCTTTTTTCCGGTTGAGTTTCACCAAAGCCATTGCTCTCATATTGATACAGCCTACATGTTCGGCTTCTACTTCCAAACCTCTTTCTGCAAAACTTAATGACTTTTCCCAGTTCCCTTTCTGGTAGGCTATGTTTGATTTAATAAGGAAGTAATTTGCATCGTAAGGATCCAAACCTATGGCTTCATCAATAGCTTTCTCTGCATCTTTCAATTTTTTCCAATGGAGATATACCTTAGATAGTATATAAAAAAAAGAGGCATTTCCAGGATCTATGGAAAGTGCCTTTTTAATCATTGTTAAAGCCTGCTCATGCTCATTACTTTCAGACAGGCACTCTGCCAGGAAGGCATATGCCATGGCATCGTTGGGGTTTTCTGCTATTGCCTTTTTTAATTCTGATTCCGCCTCTTTAAATCTGTCTTGCTGTACCAGGATTTGCGCCCTGAATAAAAACCCACTCATTTATTTCTTAATTTTTAAATAATCTAAAATATCATCATACAACCCAGATTCATTGGAAAATAAAGCATAATTTTTTGCCGTATTAAACCATTCTTTGGTGGATGCCCTGTGTTTTTTGCTGGCCTGAAGCAAATCTTTTGTTCCTATCGGGACAGGGACCCCTTTCTTAAAAGATTCCTCCAGTTTCGACTCAATAGCCATGTCAATAATAGCATTCAGGTCAGCCCCAGAAAAATCCTGAGTATTCTTTACTATTTTTTTATAATCTATTTTATCGGTGGGTTTTTCTTTCAATTTAATGTCCAGAATTGCTTCCCTTGCTTCCTGATCCGGTGGTGGAACAAACAGGATTCTATCAAATCTTCCAGGCCTTCTGAAAGCAGGGTCAAGGTGCCATGGTGCGTTTGTTGCAGCTAAAATCAATACACCATCATTGGAATATTCAATTCCATCCATTTCTGAAAGAAACTGGTTAATCAGCTGACGGGCAGAACTTTGCCTCATATCAGTTCTGTTGGCACCAAGTGCATCTACTTCATCAAAAAATAAAACAGATGGTTTTAAACGTCTGGCTTTTTCAAAAATAGCATGAAGATTTTTCTCACTTTGCCCCAAATACAAATCTAAAATATCACTTATCCCAACAGAGATAAAATTAGCATTTACTTCCCCTGCTGTAGCTCTTGCCAAATGGGTCTTTCCACAACCAGGAGGGCCATACATCAATATTCCTCCTCCTATTTTTTTACCGTAAGCTTTAAAAATTTCCGGATGCTTCAACGGAGCAATAATTTTCATCCTGATCTCTTCCTTCAGGTTTTCCATCCCTCCTACTTCATCGAAATTCACATTTGGTTTCTCAATTTCAATGTCTTTATCTTCATCTGAATCTCCGGTTCCAAGTTTAATCTTTTCTGGTCCCTCGTCTTCATCTTTCTGAATACTTAAATTCATTTCTGACTCAAAATAACTATCCTGAAGCGATGGATCTAGTATCAACGCTTTTTCATAATTATCTTTTGCTTCAAGTATTTGCTTGTTTTCAAATAATAGTTTGGCATAGATCAGCCAGGTTTTGGCAGGCACTTTATCCTCCACCTGAATGGACTCCACCAGCACCAATCCTGCTGAGGTTTTTCCCTGATACAAGAAGGACTCAGCCAGGCCAATTTTAAATTGCAGATCATCAGGTGAATACTGAAGGCCTGCTTTGAATTCCAGCTCAGCCTCTTCGTATCTCTTATGTTTCATTAAAAGTTCAGCCAGATATTTTCTTAAGGGAATATTTTCTGGAGAATTCTTAATGGCTTCTATTAAATTATTTAGTTCGTCTTGTTTCAACTTCTTTTATTTTATTATGCATCAAATATAATCCAGCTTGCTCAATATCTGAAATTCTTTATGATTCGGTTTGATTCATAACAAAAGCAGTATTAATTCTTTTTCTTTAGAATTAAACATATTCGCAGATAATATTTTTTCTGGTATTATTTTTAAAGACAATAGTGGGGTAACTTGCTCTTTATATGTATAAATGAGTACTTGATTATCCTAACCGACTTTTTAACGGTTATTTAAATTACTTCCCATTATCCTAAAGAATGAAAAACATTTTTTTTAAACTTTTCGCCAGCTTTACTTTTTTCACTTTTCAATCTGTTTGTTTTGGGCAGATCAGCCAAAATGAAACTCCAATTAGTTTTAATACTAATCTATCTCCAATTCAGGAATTAGCGCCTAAAATAGTTGAAAAACCAGATTTGGACTTAATAAAGGCAGAGGATTTGGCACAGGAAGCTGAAGGGAATATCCCCAACATTGGCAGATTACTTCCTTTAAATATTTCCATGGAAAACAGTGGAGAATGGCAGGAGTTGGAAAATGGAGATCGAATTTGGCGCTTAAAAATAAAATCAGAAGAAGCCAAAGGACTTAATTTTTATTTCAATAACTTTTCTATCCCGGAAGGCGGAAAACTATTCATTTACAGTCAGGATCAAGATGAAGTATTAGGCGCTTTTACTGCTGAAAACAATTCAGTTTCAGGAAGGTTTTCTACAGATTTCATTCATGGTGAAGTGGCTGTTCTGGAATATTATGAGCCTTTCCTACAAAAAGGAAAAGGAAAACTGGAACTTTCAGAGTTAGGTTATGCTTACAGATTTGTTGAAGCCAGAGACAATCGCAAAAGCTTTGGTGATGCAGCAAGTTGCCAGGTAAATGTAGGTTGCCAGGAAGGTGATTTATGGGAGGACACTCGTAAATCTGTGGTGAGAATACTATTCAGAAACAGAGATAACATTGGTTGGTGTTCGGGAAGTGTAATCAATAACACCCGATACGATTTCACTCCTTATTTCCTCACTGCCATGCATTGTGGTATGAATGATTTTTCCAAAAGATTGATTCCACAGGAAGATTTTGATCAATGGATATTTTTCTTCAATTATGAAATTGATGGATGTAAAGGAGTTTTTACAGAAGGAGATTTGCCGAGAAATACCATGGTTGGTGCAACTCCGGTATCCAATAGTAATGATAAAGGAGGAGAAGAAGGATCTGATTTCCTTTTATTGGAATTGAAACAACAGATTCCCATTGAATATGATCCAATATTTGCAGGATGGGATATAAGCGAAATTCCAAGTAAAAGCGGAGTTTCAATTCATCATCCACAAGGCGATGCAAAAAAAATCTCCACTTATAATACAACTTTAGAATCAGGCACTTTTGGTGATGAAGTAGAAGACACGCATTGGAAGGTATTATGGGCTCAAACAGAAAATGGAAAAGGGGCTACAGAACCAGGTTCATCTGGGGCGCCAATCTTTAATCCAGGAGGGCAAATTGTGGGTACATTAACCGGTGGAAATGCCAGCTGTGAAAAGGATGGCAGACCGGACTATTATGGTAAAATGTCCTACCATTGGGAGGCCAATATTGAACCAAATGACCCAAGGCAGGAAAATGATGGACCAGACAGAGGGCTTAAAGCATGGCTTGACCCAGTCAACTCAGGTGTTCAGTGGATAAGCAGTATTGATTATACTGGCAATGTAGTTACTGGAATAGGTGAGCCGAC
>JAHQVQ010000174.1 GCA_019634305.1 Flammeovirgaceae bacterium
ACATCTGAATCGCTAGATTCTGCTTAAGTAACTAATCATAAAAACCCGTGTATTTTGGCTGTCTCTTTTTCTACTATACCGCGTTAAAAAAATTCTTTCGTAGCGCTGCTATGCAAAACTTTTTTGCCTTGTCTAGTGAAAAAACTGACTCTCCAAAAATCCACGTTTACTTATGACAAGTTACTTATTATCCAATTTTCAATAAGCACGATTACTCAAAACTTAATTTGATGAAAATAACAATATTTATTGCGCTGTATTTTCTCCTTTACTGTACAGAAGCATCCGCTCAAAAAGCCTTCACTGAGATGAGGGATATCACAGGGTTAGAGATTGCCAAGGAAATGGCTCCAGGTGTCAATTTATGGAATACATTAGATGCAAGTTGTTGGTGGCTTCCTGTGCCACATGGTCTAGAAAGCGAAGTCTGTTGGCAACAACCATATACAACTCCGGAAATGGTAGCCTCAATAGCAGAAAGGGGTTTTAAAACACTCAGAATTCCAGTAACCTGGTATAATCATATGGGTCCTGCACCTGAATACTTAATTGATGAGAAGTGGATGGATCGAGTTGAAGAGGTTGCAAATTACGCATTCGATAATAACATGTATGTCATTATCAATATCCATCACGATGATCTCAAAGAAGATCAACTTGGATCATGGCTTGTCACCACCTATAATAAGCAGGATACTGTAACTGATCAAATTGAAAAGGTATGGATACAAATAGCTACTCGGTTCAAAGATTATGGAGATTATTTGATATTTGAAACAATGAATGAACCACGGGAAGTTGGTTCTCCGCACGAATGGGATAGTGGTTCAGCAGAACATCGTGATGTTGTCAATGCCCTAAATTTAGCTGCTGTCAATGCAATCAGGAGTACTGGTGGTAACAATTCTAGTAGGTTTATTATGGTTCCTCAAGTAGGGGGGAATATGAGAGCTGCCATTGAAGATCTTGTCATTCCTAATGACGATCCTAAGATTATCGTCTCAGTACATAATTATGATCCATATTTGTTCACCTTAGATGATCCTGGAACAAACACCTGGGGAACCAATGCTGAAAAAACTGAACTCAAAAATGGAATAAAGTTGCTTGGTGATCATTTCGTGAAAAATGGTAGAGCTGTTGTAGTAGGAGAATGGGGAGCTTTTGATAAGAATAATTTAGAAGATAGGATTGTATATTATGATGAATTTGCCAGAGCCTGTCAATTGAATGGCTTAACACCTATTTCTTGGGTATATTCATTTGATCGAGAATCTTTAAAATGGAAGTATCCAGAATTGGAAGATGCAATTCTGGACGCATTTGATCCGAATCTGGTACTTGGCAATTTAAATATTGAAAACAATGTTGGTATCTATCCAAACCCTGCAAGTCATACAGTCAAAATTAAGTTAACTAGTTTGCCCTCTCAGATTGAATTATATTCCGTTAAAGGCCAGCAGTTGTTGCAACTAGATAGCACCAAGTCACAATTTGAAATTGATATGTCCGGCTTTGAAACTGGTGTTTATATGCTTAAAATGCAATTGGGAGAAGAGACAACAATTAGAAAAATTATTGTAGAATAAAATAATGAAAGCTAATTCCTAAGAATCTGAAAGGAAGATAAAGCAACTCAAAAATAATAGAACCTGTGAAGCTCTAGTGCTTAAATAAAATAGAAGAAGAAATGGCTTTGTAGCTAAGAAATCTATTGGCACTAGTGCTTTTCAATAAAAAAAGTCTTGGAAATTCTTTCAATCTGCTAATGCAAAAATCAATAAAGAGCTACTTTTTTTGATCACTCTGCCCTAAGCATTTCCGTTGGATTTACATAATTACCTTTGATTAAATTTACACTTATACCCAATGCTGTAACTATAAAAACCACCAGTATTGAAAGGGTAAAAATGAACCAACTAATATCTATTCTATATGCAAACTGTTCTAGCCATAAATTGGCTAAATGCCATCCGAATGGAGTAGCAATAACCACAGATACTAGTACTAAAATTAGAAATTCTTTGCTTAGCAATACTGTTATTGAATTTGTTCCTGCACCTAGAATTTTCCGGATTCCTATTTCTTTAGTCCTTTGTTCTAATACCAAGCTTGATATTGAATAAAGTCCTATTCCCGCCAAAAGAATTGATATTATACAAAACAGATTTGTCATTTTTCCAATTGTTCTTTCTTGTTGAAAAAGTTGATTGAACTGCTCCTCAATAAATTTATATTCAAAAATTGCATTAGTATTGAACTTCGAGTACAATGCCTGGGTTTTAGCAATTCCTTCATTATTATTAATTTTCACTAAAATCCTTTTCTCATCGTATCCAAGCTTCGAATTATTTGAGATTACTAAAGGTTCAATGGTTTTTTGTATACCCTCAAAATGGAAATTTTTGATTACTCCAACAATCTCATAAATTTCATCAAAAACATGTACCTGTTGCCCTAAAGCTCTTTTAGGTGTTTTAAATCCAACTTTTTTAATAAATGACTCATTTACAATAACTTTATTACTTTTGATATTTTGAGAGTGTAACGGAGGAAAATTTGTCCCTTCCAAAAATTTAATATCAAGTAATGTAGTAAAGTGTTCATCAACTTGAAAAAAATTGAAATTAGCTTCTTTTTTTGCATTTTCCTCAATGATCCAACCTAATTGATAATTGCTATTTAAATTCCCTGGATCAGAATTAGCTGCCACAATTGAAACATTTTCGATACTGCTTATTTGCAAAAGTTCATCTTTGAAAGACATGGTTTTTGTATCTCCCATAGTGGCTTCGGGAATATTTATTACCATTACCTTATCGGTATTAAATCCTAAATCTTTATCTTCCAAAAATTCCATTTGGAAATAGACAGTTAAAGAGAAAAATACCAATAGTGAAGTACATAAAAATTGAAGACTCAATAATCCTCTTCTTAAGATATTACCCCCTTTAAGCGAAATTGCTCCAGACATAATATTGCTATTTTTACTGTCCGTTAGAAAGATAATTGGGTATATAATTGCTATTAATGTGGTTAATATTACTATCAAAGAAATAAGTATCAGAATTCTAAAACTAAATAAAGATGCTATACCTATAGCATTATTTGTTAAAGCATTCACAGAAGGAATAAAATAGGCAAATAGAACAATAGAGGAGATTGCGACAATCAAGGAAATGAGAAACATTTCAGTAACTATTTTTCTTAAAATCATCCATTTGCTTGCTCCAAAATGTTTTCTGATATTAATTTCTTTTATTCTTTCCGTATAGTAGGAGGCTGTAAAGTTTCCATAATTGAAAACTACTATAAGGAATATGACCAGACCCAGAATTATTAAGATATTGATATAATCAAGATTCCCTTTAGGTGTATCCGAAAGTAGTGGTTTCTCAAAATGGATATTTGATAAAACTTGTGGATAAATAAATAATTCACTTTGAAGATCATAATCGGACATCACAAAATCATCGGTCTTAAAGTTAACAAGTTTGTCAAGCTTAGATTGAAACTCATCTATATTTGATCCCTCTTTTAGCAATACATAGGTATATGTAGCTGGATTTCCCCAATCTGAATTACCATTAGGAAATGTAAATCCATCAGAAAAATCGAAGGAAGTTAAAGCCTCATAGTATAAATCAGATTCCTTAGGTAGATCCCTTATAACGCCTGTCACTTTATAGATAATTTGATCTAGAATTAGTTCTTTGTTAAGTGGTGAAATTTCACCAAAATACTTTTTGGCTAATGATTCTGTGATGACAATTGAGCGAGGATGATTTAATGCGGTAGATTCATTCCCTAGGATAAACTTATGTTTAAATACACCAAAAATCTCTTGCTCTGTCCTATAAATATGGTGGCCTTTGTAAATTTTAT
Organism: Flammeovirgaceae bacterium; assembly: GCA_019634305.1. Taxonomy (GTDB): domain Bacteria; phylum Bacteroidota; class Bacteroidia; order Cytophagales; family Flammeovirgaceae; genus Flexithrix. The sequence goes on from JAHQVQ010000174.1 coordinate 3,886, forward strand.
TTCTACCAGATTTATATTTTATTGCTACATTTCCTTTATAAGGAAAAATTCTAGCAGCTTGCTCAACTTCTGGGAAATCAATTTTTAAAGAATGGGCTAAACCGACAAAATTCTCAGCAGTATGCAAATCATTACCAGAATTGGTTTTCAACTGCAATGCCATCCTGTAAATTCGATCTTTATCAGGTTGATGTTGGTCAAAACTTAATTCATGGTTTAAATATACAGCAATCAATAAAATACAGGCAATACCTGCACTTAATCCGGCTAAATTTAAAGAGGTATTAAAAAGTCTTTTTTTAAGACTGCGTAAGAAAATTTGAATATCTATTCTTAACATGATTTTCGGCTTTTTTTGCATTCTTTAAACTAATATTTTCTAGCTTAAAATTAACAGTAAAGAAAGTTTAGATTGGAAAATACAAAATCTTTCTAAGATACATATGCTTTTTAAAAAACAATATTTTTGCTTTATATCTTTGTTAGATAAATTCAGAATGATACATTTTAGCAGAAAATTTTATTTCCCATATTTTTATAATAAGTATCTCAAAATGAATAGTATACATTATTTTTTTTTGTTAAAGGCCAATCTTTTTTTAAATCTAAAAAATCCAAACCTTCAAGTCACTTCGTAGCTATGCTGTAATTAAATATTTGATCTTGGCTTATTTCGAAGAATTGGGAAATCCTGAAAAAGCTGGGAGATTATTAGCATTGGCTGGGGAAAGTTCTTTCGAATTAGTACCATTAAAAGGGAAAAATTAAAGCAATTATCGGAAGAAAAAAAAATTGATTTTATGTTTGCAGCTGTTCAACTATTATTACCACAACACCCAAATAATAAATAATAAAAACGAGACTTAAATAGTGCTAATTTTCAATAATAGCCACATGAAATTTACGCTTTTAAACACAATTATCTTTTGGTGTATTTACATCAATGCAGAGGCACAACACCCTGTTTTTAAAGGTAGAATATTAGATGAAACCAATCTGCAGTTCATGGAGCCAATGTGAGAATGGTGGAGGAAGATATTGTTACAGTTACTGACCCTTTTGGTTATTTTAGTCTTGTCCCTTTAAAAGATGAATTTTTGCTTGAGGTAAGCCATATTGGCTTTAAAACTAGATTAATTCCCATCAATTCCAGAACTCATGAAGGTTTTGAATTAACCCTGGTAGAAGGTGAACTGGAATTGGAAGAAGTTTCCATTTCTGCAAATAAGGAAAGAAAAGTTAATCTGATAAGTGCCATTAATTTAAAACTAAGACCAGTGAATAATGCGCAGGAATTATTGAGAACTATTCCTGGTTTATTCATTGCCCAACATGCTGGAGGCGGAAAAGCGGAACAAATATTTCTGAGAGGATTTGATATTGACCATGGAACTGATATAGCACTTTCAGTGGATGGATTACCTGTGAATATGGTTTCTCATGCCCATGGACAGGGTTATTCAGATTTGCATTTTATAATTCCTGAAACCATAGAGCAGGTGCATTTTGAAAAAGGGCCATATTATGCTAATAAAGGGAATTTTAATACTGCAGGTTTTGCCGCTTATCAAACCAAAAAATCATTGGACAAGAATATGGTAAAATTGGAAGCTGGAGCTTTTGGAACTTTCAGAACTGTGGGGATGGTTAATTTACTGGCGGAAAAAATGCAGGAAAAACAACAACATGCGTATTTAGCCGGAGAGTTTTTTAGGTCTGATGGATATTTTGAAAGTCCTCAAAATTTTAAAAGAATGAATTTCTTAGGGAAATACCATGGAAAAGTGGGGAAAGAAAGTTGGCTGACTGCAACTGTTTCCAATTTTTATAGTAGAGATTATATAAAACAATGGCTTTAGTTTTGCGAAATTTTTTCAGGTTTAGGGTAGTTCCAGGGTCTATACTTTAGCCTAAAATTGTGTAAAGCGCATGCTATTTCCATCACTTGATCACGAAAATCATCTGCCCAGGC
>JAHQVQ010000175.1 GCA_019634305.1 Flammeovirgaceae bacterium
ATATCCTTAAGCTCTTTTACACTTAATGAATCAGTTAATTGTTCCATTATTATGATTGATTAAAAAATATGTGCTTATTTACTAGATGACAACTCCATTATTGGGATATTAATTATTTATTTACTTTTTTGATTTTCCTAACTAACAACCCACATTAGATGGATTTATTATTTGCAAATGAGCCACATCTCTAAGAAGAATTAAAAATTAAATTTAGATAACATATGAGGAATTCAAAAAACTAAAATTTGATTAAAAAAGTAATAAATTAATTTCAACCTGATTCGTATTGAGAACAATTATTGTGGGAAGCAGTTAAAGATTTGCCTTTTTAAAAGGTTTTTGTAAACTTTTGAAAGTTAATCATTAAAAAATGACCTTAAATAGATACTGATATCTGGTATAGAAAGTTAATTATTTTAAGACACTCATTCGAAACTTATTTTTTAAAATATTTCTTTAACAAATAGGGAAATTAAATTGAGATTTGTTGCCTGACTCACTGAAAGTATCATGAAATGAGACTAAACTATAAAGGTCATTTGCAGCGATTTCATGACTTTTTAAACATAGATAGTTATTAATTATTTGTATCACAAATCACTAAATTTTAAAGAGAATAAGATGAAAAGATTATTTTTTTCAATAGGGCTATTAGTATGTTCAATTGGACTTTTTGCACAAAAGAACGGGAAAGTAGAATTTGAAAAGACGCAACATGCTTTTGGGAAAATAAAAGAAGAAGCCGGAGCAGCAGAGATAGTATTTAAATTTAAAAACACAGGTTCTGACCCAATAACCCTGACTAGCGTAAAAGCATCTTGCGGGTGTACTACACCAGACTGGACAAAAGAACCGATTCAACCAGGAAAGGAAGGGTTCGTGAAAGCGTCCTATAATCCAAAAAACAGACCGGGGAAATTTAATAAATCTGTTACTGTAAAAACAGATGGTCAACCTGAAATTGCTATGCTCAGAATATCGGGAGAAGTTATTCCAAGACCAAAAGGACCAAAAGATTTTTATCCTATGGAAGTTGGTAACTTAAGGTTTAAATCTACCCATATTGTATTTGGAGATGTGATGAATAATGGAAAAGACACTGCTTCAACTCTTGTTTTCAATCAGAGTGAAAAAGTGATAAACCTGGATGTTGCTTCATCAAAATTACCTTCTCATTTAAAAATGGAGGCCGAAAAAGCAGCAGTTGCCCCTAAGGAAGCTGTAAGAATTCATTTTACCTATGATGCCACCATTAAAAAGGATTGGGGATATAATTTTGATTATTTTAAATTAGTCACCGATGACACAGATACTCCAGAAAAAAGGATAAATCTTAGTGCTACAATAAAGGAAAATTTCAGCGAATTACCTGCCGGTACTAAAATGGCTAAAGTTAGATTTGATAAGGAGAGCCATAATTTTGGTACCATTCAGCAAAAGACTAAGGTCGCCACTTCCTTTACCATTTATAATGATGGAGAAGGCCCACTTATCATTAGAAAATCTAAAGCATCCTGTGGCTGTACAGCCAGCAGACCTGCAAAAATGGAACTTGCTCCAGGAGAATCGACTCATATTGATGTTACTTTTAACAGTGGGAATTTCAAAGGGAAGCAGAAGAAAAGTGTTACGGTGATTTGTAATGACCCCAATAAACCTAGCACTACACTTTGGATTGAATCAAATATTGAAGAAGCTAAAGGAGAATAAGTTGTTAAGAAATTTTATCATTCTAAATCAAGAGATTGGAGCCTGCCTTCAATCTCTTTTTTTATATTAAAATCTAATACAATTATACTACAGAATAATATACAGTAAATTTCTAATCTAAATTATTCCATAATTCCAGCACCCTCATCCCTTCTATTCTGAAGAATTATTAGTATTATTGAAGCTTGTTTCACCTGCTAAATAACAAGCTAATTTAGCTCAAATTATAATATGGATAGGAATCCAGAATTAACTAGAATTTTATCTTCAGGAGACACTACCGAGTGGAAAAAATGGGGAGCCTATTTATCTGAAAGGCAATGGGGAACTGTGCGTGAAGATTATAGTAAGCATGGCAATGCCTGGGGTTTTATTACGCATGATACGGCAAGGAGCAGGGCCTACCGATGGGGGGAAGATGGATTGGGTGGAATTTCGGATAGCAAACAAACAATGTGCTTCAGCATAGCCCTGTGGAATGGAAACGACCCTATTTTAAAGGAAAGACTTTTTGGACTTAGCAACGGAGAAGGTAACCATGGAGAGGATGTAAAGGAATTATATTACTATTTGGATGCTACTCCTACAGCTTCTTATCTCAAAATGCTTTATAAATATCCGCAAAAGGAATTCCCTTACTCAAAATTTGTGGATGAAAATGCCATCCGTTCCAGGATTGATCCTGAATACGAAATTTTGGATACAGGACTTTTTGATAAAAATGAATACTTTGATGTATATATCGAATATGCCAAAAAGGACTGTGAAGATATTTTGGCTAAAATAACAATTCACAACCGCTCAAAAAAGAAGGCTTCTATAAATGTTTTACCCACATTTTGGTTCAGAAATACTTGGAGATGGGGTTATGATTATTATAAACCAAACCTGAGAAAAACGCCACAAAAAAACAGAATCGATATTGATTATCAGGGTTTACCTGGCTATCACTTAAGCTATGAAGGGGATCCTGAAGCATTATTTTGTGACAATGATACTAATAGAGAAAGACTTTATCACAGACCAAATTTATCGCATTATCCTAAGGATGGAATTAATGACTATATAGTTGATAGAGATATCTCTAAGGTAAACCCAAATCAGGAAGGCACTAAGGCTTCATTAAATTATAATCTTGACATTAAAGGAGGAGGTAGCTATACCATTAAATTAAGAATTAAAAATACGCTAGCCTATACCAGTTTCGATGATTTTGATGAAATATTTGCTTTGAGGAAAAAAGAAGCAGATATATTTTATGAAGCCTTACAAAAAAATAAAAAGGATAAGGACCTAATAAATATTCAGAGACAGGCCTATGCCGGCATGATTTGGAGTAAGCAATATTACCATTACAATGTGGACCAATGGCTAAAAGGTGATCCTGCCACCGGTCAACCTCCAAAAGAAAGGAATCACGGAAGAAATGCAGGATGGAAGCACCTTCATAATAATAATATTATTTCCATGCCTGATAAATGGGAATACCCTTGGTATGCTGCCTGGGATTTGGCATTTCATTGTGTACCACTCGCCCGATTGGATGCCAAATTTGCTAAACGCCAGCTTTTACTAATGTTACGGGAATATTATATGCATCCAAATGGACAGATTCCTGCCTACGAATGGAATTTTAGTGATGTAAACCCTCCTGTTCACGCCTGGGGAGCGTGGAAGGTCTATTGCATTGATAGAGAAATAAGTGGAAAAGCTGATTTAGATTTTCTTGAAGTTGTATTCCATAAACTGTTGATGAATTTTACCTGGTGGGTTAACCAGAAAGATAATGATGGAAATAACCTTTTTGAAGGTGGGTTTCTTGGACTTGATAACATTGGAGTTTTTGACAGAAGCAATCCATTGCCCACAGGAGGAACAATGGAACAGGCAGATGGTACAGCCTGGATGGCCATGTACTCCTTGAATATGCTCAGAATAGCCATCGAGATTGCCAAGTCAAGACCTCATTATCAGGAAATGGCGAATAAGTTTTTTGAACACTTCCTTACAATTGCCGGAGCAATGTTCAACATTGGTAAAGAACACTTCGATCTTTGGGATGATGAGGATGAGTTTTATTATGATGTAATTCATCCTGATGACGAACCTAGTCATCTTTTAAAAGTCCGCTCTATCGTAGGAGTAATTCCACTTTTTGCAGTGGAGGTTTTAAAACCTGAAGTACTGAATGAATTACCAGATTTTACTGCACGACTTACCTGGGTATTGAAAAATCGCCCTGATTTGGCAAAGCTTATTTCCAGATGGTATGAGCATGGAAAAGGAGAAACCAGAATGCTTTCTCTGGTAAGAATTCATAGGTTAAAGTGCATTTTACGAAGACTTCTGGATGAAGATGAGTTTTTAAGCGATTATGGTATCAGGGCTTTATCCAAATACCATAAAGAAAACCCTTTTGAATATGAAGTAAATGGACAAACACACAGTGTGGAGTATGTTCCTGGTGAATCCGATTCTTCATTATTTGGGGGAAATTCTAACTGGAGAGGGCCTATTTGGTTCCCCATAAACTTTATGATTATTGAATCTCTTCAAAGGTTTGAAGGTTATTATGGTGATGATATTAAGGTAGAATTTCCAACAGATTCTGGACATTTCCTAACTCTAAAAGATATAAGTAAAGAATTAGGGAAAAGATTAATAAATATCTTTAAAAAGGACAAAAGTGGGAAAAGGGTATTTAATGGAGAGTATAGCAAACTCCATACTGATCCTCATTTCAGAGATAATATTCTGTTTTATGAGTATTTCCACGGTGATTCGGGCAAGGGGTTAGGGGCTTCACATCAGACAGGATGGACAGGGCTGGTGGCTGAGTTAATTGATCAATTTGGAGAATAAACTTTAAATTTATTTCAATAATAATTATTGGCTTAATTCTCTTGTTTTAATAATTAAGCCTTTAATTCCATCAAGAATTTCATTAATAACGATGTTATGTCCTCCCAAAAATTTGGGAGGTAATTCATAAATATAATTGAGTGTATAGTTTATTTCCAGGGTTTTGTCTTTTTCAAATGGATAAAAATTACTGATCGACATTGACATTTTGGAAGTCCTTTGTAGTAAAACTTTGGAAAAATTATAATTGTGCTGAACCATAGTAAGGCTGGGCATTGGCAATCCGTCTACCTTCTGACTATGGCACATATTTACCACCAAATCTTTTACTTCATTATTCTGGTTATATGGAGGTTTATAAAAAGCCAAATCAAATTCAAATGATGGAGCGAAAAAACTACCCTGGATTTTGTATTTCCTCTCCCCTATTTCTTCAATTTTATAGTCGGGAAGCCTATCATTTAAAAAGGAGGCATCACTTAACTTTTCCTCTGAAAAAAAACCAATCTCTTTATCAACCACATAAGCCACTTTTGTAACAAGGATAAAATATTTATCATCTCCTTTTTTATCCCAGTAATTAAAAATATCGAATGGTTTCGCCTGTTCTTCAAAAGAAAATTCCGTTGCAATATCAGATGTTTCTGAAATTACCTCTCCCTCCTTATCAACAAGTAACAGGTAATATTGAATATCCTCATTTTCCAAAGTGGTTTTATCAACAACAAAATCCAATGAACGCTCTTTTTTCAAAGCTGGATTATTGTTAATTAACAAAAAAAGGGAAATACCAAGAATACTGAATGATTTTAAAAAAATATTTATCATCAAAGTTTAAAAACTCTTGTGTAATGGACCAAAGAACATTTCAGAAAAAAATAACACCCAAAGATAAAGAAGTGTATTGATAAAAGTAATTCCCATTAAAAATTGGAAGTATCAAAAAATATGATTGAGTTTATTAAGTAGTCTTTCAAAATTAACCGTACATTATTTTGCCGTAAGTACCAGTACTATTTTATATTGAGTACTTTTATCTCATTATCAAAAAGTTGTGGCACTTATTAAGTATATTTAATTCTGCACATCTATTTAAAAGACTGATAGAAAGATTACTATTTCTCGGAAATAATAGTACCCGATGTGGAGCACAGGTACTTAATTCTGCCAATTAGAAGAATTGGTCTAATCCAATTCTTCTACTAATTCATTTTTCTTCCATTTCTGATACAACCATTCTTTAGCATCTTCTAGTGAGTTAACAGGATAGATATCTCGACCAGTGAACAAAATTACTGATTTGAACATGATTTGTGTAAGTGTAGAAAGTCCATGAATAGAGGCAGCTTTTACCCATGGTTTGTTCGATTTCACCACACCTTTTATTGTTTTTACTAATTCAGAATTGTATCTGATATTTTCAATATTTACCAGGCTATATACACTACCTTCTGGTTGACTCTGAATTACCTTTTTACAATCTAAAAAAACCAGTGTAGCTTCTGCTGCGGTACAATTTGATAAATCAGTATAAACCATTTTTAAACCTTTGTAAGTAATGATACTAACTGCTCCCATAAATATTTTTTCTTATCTGTTCTAAAAATTGAAATAATGAAAATTTCCTAAATATCAAAATCTTAAAAAAAAACGGGAAAGTATTCTTTTTATTCGTGGCATTCATCTTTGTTTAATAAATCAGGGCATTATTTAATAGAATTTTCTTCCCAAATCATCCTATCGTCCATTTCAGCGTAAAGCAAAAACTGGCAGATAAAAAATTGATTATTTCCAATAATATGTATTAAGGAAAAGGAACTCCTATCTTTGCCCTTTAAAATCAATAAATTGGTGAAATGAAGTTCGAAAAATATAGTATATCCCACCAGATCAAAAATAGTCTTGAAAAAATGGGTTATAAAAGGCCTACTGATATTCAATTTAAAGCTATTCCACCAATTCTAAAGGGAGAAGATGTATTGGGTATTGCACAAACTGGTACTGGAAAAACTGCTGCTTTTGTGATCCCCGTCCTTCATTTATTACTTTCAAGAAAAGTTCAAAAAAGGAAAGATGGTATAAAGTGCATTGTGATGGTTCCTACCAGAGAGTTAGCCATGCAAATCACTGGCGTGTTTCAAAAAATTGGTCAGTTTACCAAAATCAATTCCTTTTGTGTATTTGGGGGAGTAGAACAAGGTCCTCAAATCACTAAACTTGAAAAGGGAATTGATGTACTGGTAGCCACACCTGGAAGGATGTTTGATTTAGTAAGCCAGGGTCATATCAGATTAAACAGAGTAGAAATTTTGATTTTAGATGAAGCAGATCATATGCTTGATTTGGGTTTTATAAAAGATATTAGGGATCTTATCTACCACTTACCTGAGAAAAGACAAACACTATTTTTCTCAGCTACTATCGATGAAAAAATCAAAAAGCTTGCTTATTCTCTGGTCAAAAATCCCATTAGAATTGAAATATCTCCCAAAGATCCAGTTTCAAAAAATGTAGACCACTCGTTAGCATTTATTGAAATGGATGATAAAAGGTTTTTCCTGGAAAGATTGATAAATGAAAATCCGGACAGCAAGATATTAGTTTTTGTAAGAACCAAGGTAAGGGCAGAAAGAGTCGCCAAAGCTATGGGAAGGGCGGAAATTGAAGCTTTCACACTACATGGTGATAAAGAACAAAAGGAAAGGCTTTCCCTACTCTCTCAATTTAAAAATGATAAATTTAAAGTCCTGATAGCCACTGATGTAAGTGCCAGAGGAATTGATATTCCTAATGTAGATTATGTCATAAATTATGATATGCCTGACCAGGCTGAAAACTATGTTCATAGAGTAGGAAGAACAGGTAGGGGTGTCCAAAAAGGTACTGCTGTTTCCTTTTGCAGCCAGAAAGAAAAAGATATTCTTACAGAAATTGAAGGGTTTATTAATAATAATATTAAGGTACTGGAAATATCCAAAACTGACTACAAAGACACCTTAGATTTCACCAATGATCATGATAGCAACTGGAAGAACTTATTAAAGGAACAGGAAGAAAGTTTGAAATTGAGAAGGAAAAAGAAGAAAAAGTAATTTGGACTATTTCAATGGAAATCAAATATTCCCTTTAAGTAATCATTTAGAAAAATCCCTTTTGGATCTAACTGATTTCTAACTTTTTTAAATTTCCCCCAATTAGGATATACTTTTTCAAAATCCTGATGGGAAAAAGTGTTTAGCTTACCGTAATGTGGTCTCCCATCATATTTTTTGAAAATATCTTCCAGCAATTTGAAATAGGGCTTGTAGGGCATTCCCTTATACATATGAGCCGCAATATAGGCCGAAGCTCTGCCATTTGCCGGACTGATCATGATGTCATCTTCTTTTACAAACCTGCATTCCAATGGAAAATGAACTTTAACTTTGTTTTTGTTAATTACTTTTTGAATTTCCTTAATTACAGAAATGAAATTTTCTCTGGGAATATTAAACTCCATTTCCGTAAACTTTACCAATCGGGTGGTAGCAAAAATATTATTGCTTTTATCTGAATAAGAACCAGTAGAAACGCCCCAGGCAGAAATATGGCTGGTATACTTGCTAATCATGGGAAATAACCTTGTAAACTCACTTAAAAGCCAAAAAACACCATTATCCACCACTACATCATTGAACTTTTTCAGCAATTGATTCCCTTTTTTAATTTCCTTTGAAATGTTCATAAATTTAGTCTGAACTGTACTTGTATGGGGAAACCAGTAAAATTCAAAGTGCCTGTTATTTGTGTTGTAAGTTTCTAATTTTTGCAAACATTCGTCCAATATTTCTTTTTTGCATTCATACTTTAAAATATAAGCAGGGACACATTTTAAAGTATAGGAACTAATGATCCCTAAAGCACCAAGAGAGATTTGTGCCGCTTTGAAAATATCAGGGTTTTCGGTTTCGGAACAAACAATATTTTTCCCCTCACCCGAAATTAAAGTAAGCGCAGCAATTTGAGTGGAAAGTGTCCCAAAGGCAATTCCTGTACCATGTGTTCCTGTATTCAATGCACCAGCAATGGATTGCACATCAATATCACCAAGGTTTTCCATTGCCAGCCCATTATTTGCTAATAATTGACCCAGCAGTTTCAGTTTGGTTCCAGCTTTTACAGTGACCAGACTTTCCGTTTTATCTATGGAAATAATACCCTGATAATTATCCAATGAAACTAAAATGGAATTTGTGGGGATCAATTTCGTCCAACTATGGCCTGAACCTTTTATTCGGATTTGCTTATTCTCTGAATTCGCTTTTTGAATTACTTCAATTATTTCTTTTTCAGAATTAGGGTACTTTATCTCAGATGGAGTAAAACTTAAATTCCCACCCCAATTTTTTACTTTCATATTCATCCTGGTTAATCCATCTATTCATTATAGCAAATGACCTATTTAAGAGCAATTCTAAAATAGGTCATTTTTTATAAATAAAGAGAAATGAAAATATCTTTTATTGCAGTAATTTATCTTTTTCCTGATCGATTATTACTCTTTCCACCAATTCAGGTTCAGGTTTTTTACCAGTCCAGGCAAATTTAGAATACCTTCTCATATCATTAAAATAGAGTAATAGTACAGGAAAGAACAAAAGAATAATAAATGTCCCAATCAAAACACCAAAGGCAATAGAACAGGCCATTGGTATAAGAAACATAGCTTGTCGGCTAGTTTCCAATAATAAAGGTAATAAACCAAATACTGTAGTGATGGAAGTTAGTACAATAGGCCTAAACCTGGAAATACCAGCATCATAAGCAGCATCATATACTTTCATTCCTGCAAGCAAATTCCGATTATATTTATCTAAAAAGACCACTGCATCATTTACAATTACTCCAGAAAGCGCTATCATTCCAAAAGCACTTGAAATAGAAATTGGAATTCCCTGCACAATGTGTCCTAAGGAAGCACCAATCCATCCTAGAGGGATCATACTCATAATCAAAACCCCCTGATAAAAGGACTTGAAATTAATCATGATAATGAGGAACATCACAAAAAAAGCACCTCCGAAATACATAGTAAGCTCATTTGAAGCTCTGGCACTTTCTTGGGCCTGTCCTCCATAATCTATTTTTACTGAAGGAAAAAGGCCTTGGATTTCTGGAACAAATTCATCACGGATTTTAGCCAAAATAGGAGGAACTTCCCCATATGGGTCAACCATTTCCGCCTCTACAGTAACAGTTCTTGCAGCAGCATAATGTGGTATATCAGCTACCCCTCTTTCAACTTTATAGTTTACCAGTTCGTTTAATGGCAATTCATTTCCATTGCTTTTTATCTTCATTTGATCCAGCTGGCCTACTTGCAATCTACCCGATTGAGGATACCTTACCCAAACTTTCACTTCATCATTTCCTTTTTGTAACCTTTGGATTTCCTCCCCAAAAAAACCCTGCCTTACCTGCTTGCTAACTTCTCCAGGAGTAAGACCAAGAAAATAAGCCTGACTTGTCAAATCCAGCTGTAACTCTCTTTTCCCCACGGTGATATTATCCGTGATTTCTTTGAGGGCAGATATTTCAGCTAATTTTGATTTTAATAACTCTTTGGCCTGAGTTAGTTCATCAAAATTCTTCCCATTCAACCGTACTGATACAGGGCTACCCCATCTGTTTCTTCCTCCAATAACCAGTTTTTCTGCTTCAGGAACCTTTCCAATTTTCTTCCTGATGATATTGGTAAGTTCATAACTGCTAATAGGATCTCCATCCAGTTCTTTATGGGAAACCGTTAAAGATCCCACATGACTTCCACTGGCAGTCAGGTTAGAAGACCTTCCTACTGACAACTGTGTATATTCTACAAAATCAACTGTATCGTTATAAGTAGTTTTTAATTCCTCATTTACTTCCCAAACTATATCTTCGAAACCTTTTAAAACTTCCTCAACTACATGTTCCCTTGTTCCAGCTTTAAACTCAATACTAGCTTCTAACCTAGAGGGAGGAAAGCTTGGGAAAAATGTGGTTTTAATAATTCCTCCACCAATTAATCCAATCACAATTGGAAATAAAGCCAGTAAAATGGCTACTGAAATCCATTTATGGGTCATGGTAAAAGTCAACATTTTACCATAAACCTTCAACTTTATAAAATCAATTCCTTTGTTCAAATGCTTTCGAATCCAGGAATTCTTATTCTGAACCCTTAGTACATGTGGACTAGCCAAATGCGCTGGCAAAACCAAAAAAGCTTCAGCCAATGAAAAAGCCAATGCCAAAATAACAACTAAGGCCATTTCAAACATCCATTCTAGTCTTCCCTGAAGGAATAATAGCGGAATAAAAGCTACAATCGTAGTGGTTACTGAAGTAGTTACCGCAGGAATTACTTCCAAGGCGCCATCCACTGCTGCCTGATATGGATTTTTCCCCCTTTCAAAATGCACAAATATATTTTCGGCAATTACAATTCCATCATCCACCAGAATACCAACCACTAATATCATCCCAAATAAAGACACCAGGTTTAAGGTAACGCCAAAGCCCTGAGCTAAAATTAACATACCCAGAAGTGATGCAGGAATACCCCACGCCACCCAAAAAGATAACCTTACACTAAGGAAAATTCCTAATGAAACAATTACTAAAATCAAACCTACAACCCCATTGTCATAGAGTGTGGCTAATCTTTGCTCCAATCTTTCATAGAAATCGAAGGTGATGATCAGTTTTAAACTTGGATTTTCTTCATTAAAGGTCTTGGCATAATCATGCACAAAATCGGAAATTTCTTGTAAATCTTCCTCTGGAAGTTTCTCTACTTCAATAGAAACAGATTCTTTTCCATTGAGCATGGTGTGGTTGGGAATATCCTCAAATTGCTCAGTGATGGTGGCAATATCTTGTAAATAAATACTCTTCCCGTCTATATTCGAAATAAGCGTAATATTTCCAATTTTATCAGCAGTAGTTTCTTTTGCTCTGCTTCTAATCAAAATTTCCTCACTGGCTCCTTTTATCGATCCTGCGGAAATATCTCTATTATTTACCCGAATTACATTGGCAACTTCGTCAAAGGAAAGTCCATATTTCAACAGCGTTTCTTCAGTGACTTCTACAGATATTTCCAGATTGGGATAACCTGAAATAGAAATTTGGGAAATTACCCCAGAGGCCATCAAATCATCTTCAATCTCTTCTGCATGTTCTTTAAGGGCTATTAAACTTGCTTTCTCACCAATTAAACCTAACCTCATAGCCGTAGACCTTGATCTGGTTTTAATGATAGTCGGTCTTTCAGCTCCTAGAGGAAAGGAATTTATTCTATCAATTCCATTTTTGATTTCAGTATAAATATCATCAATATCAAAACCTTTTAAGGTAGTTACTTGAAGGTTTGCATTATTCTCAGAGGAAGTGGAAGACAGTTCATCAATTCCTGGAATATTTCGGATGGCTTCTTCAATTTTAAGGGTAACGCCTTCTTCCATTTCTTCGGGTGAGGCTCCTGGATAAATTACCTGAATAGTAATTAGCCTTGAAGTAGTTTCAGGGAAGGAAGCTTTTTTGGTATTTAAAAAACTAACAATTCCCAGAATTAAGGTAACCGCTATTACAATGTTGGATAGAATCTTATACTTGATAAAATTCTCGACAATTTTCCTCATATATCTAAGTAGGCAAGTATGTACTTAAAATAAAAACCAATCTTTTTACAGCTCAAAAAATGGCAACTCTAATGTAAATCTATCAAGCTAATTTGATGAAATTTTGAAGTAATTATTCCATTTGAAATAAAAAAAGCCAATCAATACTTTCTTCTGTTGTTTTTATAAATTTCAAAAACTTTATAATCTATTTATTCTATAATATCAATAATTCCCCCTGTCAATCTCAAAATTGCAGCATTGGAATCTATCAAATTGAAAGTGGCTTCCAAATCCTGCACTGCAGACAGTAAATACTGATTTTGTACTTGCCGGTAATCAAAAGAGTTGATAGTACCAGTTTTGAATTTTTCCAAAGAAAGTTCCAGGTTTAATTCTGCTGAAGCCTTTCTTCTGGAAGCAATTCCTTTTAATAATACCCTATTATTATATAGATCAAGAGCAGCAGCCAAATCCAAATTCAAAGATTGTTTCAGTTGCTCCACTCTTAAATTCTCAATATCATAATTGATAATAGAATTTTTAATCGCTCTTTTTACTCTTCCGCCATTAAATAGATTATAAGTCAATGAAAAGTTTGCACCCAAATTGGTTGTTCTAGCATTGGCTACAGGATCCCTATCCGGACCAGCTAGAGTTGTGTTAGAAATATCCACCCGACTTTTATCATAAGAATAACTTACACCCAAATCAATTCTTGGATATAAATCTGCTTTTGCCAGACTGATATTATCTTTCATAATAGCCTGAGTGATATATTCTTTTCTCAGATTGGCATTGTTACTCATCATCCTGTCCTGTAGTTCATCAAATTTGAAATCATCAACCAGATATTGGAGAGAATCAGTAAAAAAATAATCCTGTTCCACATCTGAAACTGCAAGGATAAAATTCAAATCTCTTACAGCATTTCTGTAGATTAATTCTTGATTTAGAAAGTTGATAGAATCCGTCAGGTAATTACCTTCATCCAAAAGCACATCAGTGGTAACTGCACTACCCAAATCCTTTTTCAACAACACATAATCGTATTTATCTCTGGAAACAGTAAGTGTAGTTTGAAGCACATCAATTCTTTCTTTTTCATAAACTGCTCTGAAATATCCCAATATAATCGCTTCAATAGCATTTTGGACAATTACCGCAGCATTTCCCTCAGATTCTGCCTGTAATTTTTCCAGTCTTGATTTGGTAATATTCGCTCTCATTCCATCAAAAAGCACCCAGTTTAAAGAAACTGTTGGGTTTAGATTGTTGGTAATTGTAGCACCCTGTAAGAAGGAGGCAGGGTTTTGAACATCTCTTCTGCTATTTCCCTGAGTTACTCCAATCTGAATTGTAGGATATCGCCCAGCCTGACCCCAATTGTTATTATTGGTGTTAATTTCAACATTCTTGGATTCAATCCTGATATCAAAATTATTGTCCAACCCCATTTGCACTGCATCAGACAGTGACAAAGGTGTTTGTGCAAACAACTGAGAAAATGCTAAACAAATGATTGTTGTTATAATTCCTTGTTTTAAAAATGTCATCTTTAATTTATATCGATTTGTGGTTGTTTCTTTTAATCTGTTTGATATGTTGAGTTTCAAACTAATAATTCTTCTTTTTCCTGATCGATAATTACCCTTTCCACAGCTTCTGGTTCTGGTTTTTCTCCAGTCCATAGCCAGGTAGTTCCTTGCCTTATATCATTAAATAATATGATGAGTACAGGGAAGAATAATAAAATAATAAAAGTACCAATCAACACACCAAAGGCAATGGAACAAGCCATTGGAATAAGGAATTGTGCCTGAAAACTACCTTCAACCAATAATGGAAAAAGTCCGCAAACAGTGGTAATTGAAGTCAGTAAAATAGGCCTGAACCTTGATATACCAGCATCGAAGGCAGCATCATAAACTTTCATTCCATCCCTTAGGTTTCTATTATATTTATCCAAAAATACTACAGCATCATTAATAATTACTCCAGATAAAGCAATCATTCCCCAGGCACTTAAAATGGATACAGGAATCCCCTGTATACCATGTCCCAAAATAGCGCCTAGCCAGCCAAGGGGAATCATAGCCATAATTAACACCGCCTGATAAAAAGACTTAAAGTTCAACATAATCAGCAGGAACATCACAAAAAAAGCTCCTCCAAAATAGGTCATCAACTCTTTACGAGATTTGGCACTTTCTTCTGCCTGCCCTCCATAATCCACTTTTACTGTAGGATACAAGGCATTAATTTCAGGAACAATATCATTTTCTATTTTTGATAGAATTGGTGGTACTTCCCCATAAGGATCAACCAAATCTGCTTCTACAGTAACCGTTCTGGCGGCATTGTAATGACGAATATCAGCTACTCCCCTACTCACCTCATAATCCACCATTTCATCCAGGCCATATTCATTTCCGGAATATTTCACTTTCATTTCGTCCAGTTGCCCCACATTCCTTCTACCCACTTCCGGATACCTCACCCAGACTTTTACCTCATCTTTTCCCTTCTGCAACCTCTGCACTTCCTCACCAAAAAATCCTTGCCTAATCTGTTTTACAATTTCATTATGAGTTAATCCAAGGAAATAAGCCTGGCTGGTTAATTCCACCTGCAACTCCCTTTTTCCTACTGTGATATTATCCGTAATTTCATTGAGATCGGAAATTTCATTAAGCTTTCCTTTCAGGAAATTTTTTGCATTAGTCAATTCCTCAAAATCCTTTCCCATTAAACGGATAGAAACTGGTTTCCCCCATCTACTATTTCCTCCGCCAACCGTTAGTTTTTCAGCCTCTGGTACTTTCCCGATTTTTTCCCTAAGCAGGTTATTCAACTGAAATCCATCTATAGGATCTCCTTCCAACTCTCTGTGAAAAACATTAATGGATCCTACATGGCTTCCACTCCCCGAACCATCAGTTGAAAATCCTAAATTGGAAAATGTATAATTAATGAAATTAACCGTATCCTTATGCTCTTTTTTCAATTCTTCATTCAATTCCCAAATATCTTTTTCGAAACTGGCTATGGTTTTCTCCACTATACTTTCCCTGGTTCCTGCCTTAAATTCCACATTTATATTAATACTTGAAAAAGGAATTTGAGGAAAAAATGTAGCTTTAATTACCCCTCCACCTAACAATCCTATTGTAATTGGAAACAATGCAGTGACGGCTGTAATAGAAATCCACTTATGTTTTATGGTAAAAGTTAATGCTTTACCGTAGATATTGATCTTAAGATAATTGATTGCTCCATTAAGTGCATTCCTGATTTTTGAAGTCTTATTTTTAGATCGCAAAACATGTTCGCTTGCCAGGTGAGCTGGTAAAACCAAAAATGCCTCAAGCAATGAAAAAACCAGGCTCAAAATAACCACTATGGCCATTTCGAATAAAAACTCCATTCCGCCATCTAAAAGCAAAATAGGAATAAATGCTACTATGGTTGTAGAAACAGAGGTAAAAACCGCAGACATCACCTCCATAGTACCATCTACCGCAGCTCGGTAAGGATTTTTGCCTTTTTCGAAATGGGCATAAATATTTTCAGCAATAACAATCCCATCATCCACCAGAATACCAACCACCAGAATCATCCCGAAAAGGGAAATCATATTGATGGTAATCCCTATAAACTGGGCAAAGAAAAACATGCCTAGGAAAGAAGAGGGAATTCCCCAGGCTACCCAAAAAGAAAGCCTAACACTTAGGAACAAACCTAAAGCAATTACAACCAGAATTAGCCCAAAACCTCCATTACTGATCAACATGGACAACCTTTGAGTAAGCATATCCATAAAGTCGTAAGTCACTTCCAGGTGCAGACTCGGATGCTTTTCATCAAATTTCACTACATATTCAGAGGCAAAATCAGATATTTCTACTAAATCTTCTTCAGGCAATTTATCAATTCGAATTGAGACCGATTCTTTTCCATTCAACAAAGCTCTTACCGGAACATCTTCAAATTTTTCGGTTATGGTTGCTACATCTCTAAGCAGAAGATAACTTCCACCATTATTGGCTCTTAATATTATCTCACCTATTTTCTCCGCGGAAGTCTCCTTTGCTCTCGATCTTATCAGCACTTCCTCACTACTTCCTTTTATGGAGCCTGCAGAAATATCTCTGTTATTTTGCCGCACCACATTAGCAACCTGATCGAATGACAAGCTATACCTGGATAGGTTTTCCTCTGTTACTTCTATGGAAATTTCAAGATTCGGAAAGCCAGAAACATTCACTTGGGAAATTACTCCTGAAGCCAAAAGATCATCCTCAATTTCCTCTGCATATTTCTTCAACTCAAACAGATCCGTTTTATCTCCGGTCAAACCAAGGAACATGGCTGTTGATCTTGGTTTTTCCTTATAAATGGTTGGCCTTTCTGCGCCTAAAGGAAATGAGTTAATCCGGTCAACAGCATTTTTGGTTTCCGTATAAATATCATCCAGGTCGTAGCCCTTAAGCGTTTTTATCTGGATAGAGGCCATATTTTCCGAAGAAGTAGAGTTTACTTCATCTATTCCCGGAATGCTTTTTATAGCTTCCTCCACTTTCAGCGTTACTCCTTCCTCTAGTTCTTCCGGAGAAGCACCCGGATAAACCACCTGTATGGTAATATTCCTGGGTTTGGTTTCGGGAAAAAATGATCTTTTTGTGTTTAAAATACTAACAATTCCAGCAATAATCGTCACTGCGATTACTATATTGGATAGTATTTTAAACTTTACAAACTTTTCAATTAGCTCTAGCATTCGCTCTAAAGAAGATAGTTTTGTTTATAGGTAATAATAAAATTCGAACTGAAGCATTAGTTCTTTTCCTTTGGCTTATCCTTGTTCTCCTCAGGCTCAAACTTGGTTTTCTTCACCTCAAATCCTTCATTTTTTTTGGTAACTTCTACATCAATATTTTCTCTTAGCTTAGCCACTTTTAAATTTTCTGAGGCTCCTACAAGTGGCTCTATCACTAATTCTTCTCCTTCATTAAGACCCTGAAAAACAACTGACTCTGAATTAATTTTTAGAATTTTAATATTCTTACTTTCCAAAAGACTGTCTTTCATGGTGTACACTTTTGATCCAGCAAACACTGCATTTCTCGGAATTTCCATAGCATCTTTTATGATAGCTCCAGGCATTGTCGCTTCCAGGTACATTCCTTCATAAATTTTATGCTCATTAGAAAGAACATGAATAAACACATCAATGGATTGAGTTGTAGGATTTACAAAGTCTCCGATTCGGGCAATTTGTCCTTTCCAATGTTGAGCATTGTCTTCTGTTTTTATGTCCACCTCATTACCAATAGTCAGCCAGTTAATATCACTAGTTTCAACTGGCACTTTTAGCTCTAGATTACTGGTTTTCAAAATCTTACAAACCTTTGCCCCTGAATTTGCAAATGCTCCAACATATAAATTAACTTCAGATACCGTTCCCGAAAAAGGTGCATGTACATTGTATTTGGAAAGGTTAAATTCGGCTGATTTGATAGCATAATATTTTGTGAAAATATTTTTTGTAGCCAAATAGGTTTTTTCCTTATTGGTTTCAAAGGCAGGGAGTTCAGGAAGTGATTCATCCAAATTTACAGACTCAAAGTATTTCAACCACTTATCATAGTTTTTAGGAAAATCCACTTTAAAATCTGGAAGAACTGAAGCCAAATCTTTCAAAAATTCACTTTTTTGAGATTGCAGCGTTAATTTTGCCTCAGTATCGTCAATTCTGAAAAGCAATGCACCTTGGGCAAAT
>JAHQVQ010000176.1 GCA_019634305.1 Flammeovirgaceae bacterium
AGTGGAGCTATTTAAGTTGTACCACAGATTATAACTTTCCTTTAAAAAGAGGCACTAAGCCGAATAAATACTATGAATAAGATTGAATTTTAATTGAAAAAGTTTAAATCACTTCAATATAAAATAGTACTGGTACTTATATTGTAGAAGTTTTTTTTATTTTCTTTTAGTTCTACTTTTTCAGTTCCTGGAAGAAATGATTCCTCTAATTTCTGAGCATAGATCTTTTGATCTTGCTTTCCATTAAACTGGTCTATATTTTGGAAAACCCACATCTTCCTTATGCTTTTCCTGGTCATTTATGTCGTTTCCATTGAATAAGCATAATTGGCAGGTAAAGTTTTATAAAGATATTTTTTGGCATAAAAGATAAGGAAACCGAAAACACTCAGAAGTAAAATTTTCAGAACCATTAGAAATTAATCAAATGCTGACTTTAAATATTGGTTCAAAGGAAGAATAATTTTAAAATGGTCCAATATGAAATTCTTTAGATTTTTATTATCCAAATGTTCCAAAGTAGCATATTTTGTCATATAATAAAATTGTTTGTTGGCAATTAATGGAGTGATCTCAAATGCTGCTTTAAATTCTGTGGGAATTCTGGTAATTGTTTCTCCTTGGATTTTCCCATAAACATCTACAAACTCCTTCTCTTTTGCCAATTTTTCTATTTCCTCAGAATTACTGGCAATATGCATCCTTAATTTCTTCAAATCCGGAGTAGGCAAACTATAAACACCACCTCCCAAATGAATGTGATCAGCATCAATACCTAAATAAAACCCAGCATAGGATGATTTCCTGCCACCTTTGGCAAAACCCGCTTTCACAATAGTATTATAAGGCGTTTTATCCTTTGAAAACCTGATATCTTTATTAATCCTGAAAATGGCATCTTTGGGTGCCATGGTAATATCATTATCCAGTTCAGGAATTTCCAAAAGCAGATCGGTAACCAGTTGGGCAAAAGCCTCCTTCACTGATTTTTCATATGTTTTGCGGTTTTCATTAAACCACTCTTTGTTATTGTTTTTTTCTAGTCACTGAAAGAATTGAATAAATGAATTGGTGAAATATGCCATTTTAGTTTTTGGATGGGTTTAAAGTTTATAAAAAAATCATTTCAATTTTTGAGTTAATTCCAAAGCCTGTTGAGTGTAACTTTCCCAAAGCTCCTTTTCCTGCTCAGGCACAACAAACCAACCACTAAGCGGACCCTTGTTTTTAAATGGATTAAAAACATGAATTCCTTTACTTGCAGAAATATCAGGATCAAAATCCTTCCCCAACCGAAACACCATATCACCATTTTTTGAATAAAAGGCAAATACTTTATCTTTTACCTTAATTGCCTCCGAACTCATCATTTTTCCAGGTTGTACTTCTGGGTATTTTGCAGAATAATTATCAATTAGTTTTTCGAATAATGCTTTTCCTTCCATTTTGATTAGTTTTTTTGATTAGACGATTAAGAAGATAAAATCAGACGGATTTTTATCATTTTTTTGAAAACAAAAACATTTTTGTCTGCTTTATCTCAATTTATTGTATATCCAAACAAATCCTAACTTGTTTTAACAATTGTTTTCCTTAAATTAAGATTAGAAATCATTTTGTATTTTTATACTCAACTGAAACCAGCATGTTACCGGGCTTGATAAGCCAGGTAGCATCAATTATAAACTAACAGGTTTAAACCCCACACAAATGGGTTGAAAAAACCAAAATAGAAGATAAAATGCTAAACTATTACTTAACCCTCATTTTGGGTTTGCTATTGGCTTCACAGCTGTTCGCTCAAAATGAGCCTATTCCAGATTATGATTTCAACCACAAAATCCCGGTTGAGCAACTAAGGGAGGATTTCGTATTCTACATCTCATTGTTGGAAAAACACCATCCTGGCCTCTTTAAATATCAGACTGAAAAAGAATGGGAAGAATTTCTTTTGGCCTCTTCAGCACAAATTAATTGTGCCATGACGGAACATGATTTTTTTAGCATTATTAGTAAGGTAAATGCTAAAATCAGATGTGGTCATTCTTATATCAAACCATCCGCTACACATCACTATTTTCGAGATACTAAATTAAAGTTATTCCCAATTGACATAAAAGTGATAGAAGGAAAAATAATTATTGAAGAAAACTTCAGCGAATTTCCTTTTGAAACAGGTTCGGAAATCCTTGCCATTAATGGAATAAAGGCAACTAAACTGATGGGAGAATTAAAAAAGCATGTCCCTTCTGATGGGTTTTCAGAAACTGGTAAACACCACGAACTAGACAATTGGTTTTGGTTATATTATAGTTTTCAATATGGTTATCCACAAATTTTCTCGATTTCCTATTCCAAACCTGAATCAGCCGAAGTGGTTAAAATATTTGTACCGGGAGTAGCCAGAGAAGATTTCTTTAAAGAAGAAAACCAAACTCCTATTACTTTTCAATTGCTTGATAAGCCGAACAATGAAAGCATTGGCTATTTAAAAATTAATAATTTCATCAATGGGAATGAAGTGAAGTTTAAAAAAGAGTTAGAGCGAATATTTAGAAATTTAAATAAAAGCCAAACTGCCCAGCTTATTGTAGACCTTAGGGGGAATACCGGAGGAAGGGATATCTACGGAGCAGAATTATTTGCCTATCTCACTCAAAAACCTTTTAACTATTATGATGAACTTTTACTTAAAAAACCTTCCAAAAAATACCTGAAATGGTACCATAAATTAAAGTTTAATATCACCCCAAAGGATGATGAATTCTACAATTATACCAGTCATCAAAACCTGAATCTTATTCAGCCCAAAGCTGCTAACTTTTCAGGCATGGTTTATTTCCTGATTGATGGAGGGACTTTTTCGGCTGCCACTGAGCTATCTACAATTGCCTATGCGCAAGAAAGAGGAGTATTCATTGGAGAGGCAACAGGAGGAGGGCTTTCAGGTAATTCTTCAGGATTCTCTGTTTTGGAGAATTTGCCCAATTCAAATATTGGCGTTTCAATTCCAGCCATCTGGCATCAAATGGCTATTGGTGACTTACAAGAAACCAAGGCTGGCTTAAATCCACATTATTTGGTAAAACCAACAGTTTCCGATTTAGTTGAACAAAGAGATGCAGTATTAGATTTCACACTTCAATTAATTCAAAATAACAACACTACAGTAAGTAAAAATGCCGGGAAGTTTTTGGTGGAGTAGAAGGTATTAAATTAAAAATGGTATTCTTCATTGATCAATCAGAATTTGAAAAATTAAAAAAGCGGGAGTCAAAAAGGTATGTCATTTGGCTTATTACGACATTATTTTTGTTCATCCTTTATGCCTACCCTTCATTAAAAACCAAATCTGAAATTCATTCCTTTTACATTTTAGGACCAATATTAATTGTGGCTGCTGGCATTTTTGCCTTTATGATTAAAAAGCAAGATCTCAAAAGTATTCAGGGATATTATTTTTCAATTTCTGATAATTACTTTTCCATTGTTGTCAATGGAAAATCCAAAACTGAAATATTCCTTCAGGATATTATTGATATTTCCGAGTACAATAACACTCTTATTATCAAAACAAAATACAACAAAACAATTGGTTTTAGAATAACCTATTTAATTGAAAAGAAACCTGAGTTTATTAATCTGCTACAAAAAAAATCAGGTACGATCAAAAGTTAGTATTTCAAATGCCCACCCTGGTTTAAGTATAAGCAAAGCGATTACTTAAACCTTACAAATAATTGAAAGTTTGCAACTTTCATTATTCACTCCAAAGAAACTTCCAATTTCTCACCCTAAAAATGTGACCTTTTTATTGCTCCCCGTAATAGTGTTGTTTATCCCACAATTCTTTCAGAGATAGACGGGAAATATTGGCCTAAAACGTTGAAATGATTCAATGACCTTGGCATAAAAGAGTAAAAAAATAAATTATGAGTATTAAAAACTCGTTTGGCTAACGCCCTTATTTTACTATATAATTGAAACAGCTAAAAAACGAAATTGGATATTTGCTGGATGGAGCCACAGGGAGTGGTGCAGCAATTTCACAGGAATCGCTTGAACTAAGCAAAATAGTTAAAGACGCTTCCCAACCTACCATTGAAAGGGTCAATTCCTTTGAAGACATTATCAATATTGAAGTGGGAGATACTTCCTTGACTAGGGTCAGAAATGTGGAAAGGGAAATCGGACTACGCCAAATCTTCATGAAATTTGAAGGAGGAAACCCAACAGGCACACAAAAGGACAGAATCGCATTTGCCCAATGTCTCGATGCTTTAAGAAGGGGCTATGATACAGTTACCCTGGCTACTTGTGGGAACTATGGTGCATCCATGGCATTGGCGACCTGGCTAGCTGGTTTAAATTGCATAGTCTGCATTCCCGAATCCTATCACACACAGCGGATCAAAGACATGGAGAAATTCGGAGTTACCATTACAAGAACTCCCGGAGCTTATGAAGATGCTGTTTTATTTTCCCAAAAACTGGCGGAAAAAGAAGAGTTTTATGATTCCAATCCCGGTGGAATAAATACTGCACTTCAGTTACAAGCCTATGGCGAACTGGCATTCGAAATTTATGATTTCATGCGTGATGCGCCAAAGGTGGTGGCTGTTCCTGTTTCCAACGGAACGCTTTTGGCCGGAATCCATCGTGGGTTTGTCAGTCTGTACAAAAGAGGGAAAACGTCCCGGATTCCCAAAATGATAGCTGCTTCATCTACCAACAAGAATCCTATTATCCTTTCCTACAAAAAAGGATTGGATCACTGCATTGATTTGGCTCCCGAATCCATAAAGGAAACCAAAATTAATGAGCCTTTAATCAACTGGCATTCCTACGATGGTGAAGAAGCCCTCCACGCCATTAACCATTCTAATGGTTGGGCAACCTGGGCGAGTGATAACAAGCTATCGCATTACAGCAAATTATTGAAGGAAAAGGAAGGATTAAATGTACTTCCGGCTTCTACTGCAGGTTTAGTAGGCTTGTTGGAAATGCATAAATCGGAGCCTTTTGAAGGAGATCGGTTTGTTGCGATTCTCACTGGGAGGAAATAAACCTCTCAGATTTTTTAAGTAATAATTCAAAATTAACCGTGTATTATTTTGCTGTAAAAGACTGATAGAGAGATTACTATTTCTCGGAAATAATAGTATCCGGTGTGGAGCACGGGCAATGCCGTTTCCATAAGGAAATGCTAGAATTTTCAAGTAGTTATACATAAAAAAAAGTGTTAAAATTGGGAATAAGTTATGCCACTATATTCTCCAACTAAAACACTTTTACAATGGAAGCAAATTTA
>JAHQVQ010000177.1 GCA_019634305.1 Flammeovirgaceae bacterium
ACTATTTTATATTGAGTACTTTCATCTCATTATCAAAAAGTTGTGGCACTTATTAAGTATATTTAATTCTGCACATCTATTTAATTGCAATTAAATTAGATTTTACATCCATGATTTTTGAAATAATTGGTTGGGCAGGGGCTATCGTATATATTATTGCCTATTTGCTGTTAAGCATAAATAAACTGAAATCGCAAAGTGTTATCTATCAGGCTATGAATGTCATTGGTGGATTATGTCTGGTAATTAATGCCATCCATTTGAGTGATGGACCAACTTTTTTCCTCAATTTTGTGTGGATGCTAATTGGATTATTTGCGGTTTTAAATATTATTAGAAACAGAAGAAAGGTTGGTGATTTTTAACAAATTAATGGCTTCCTTTTTATAATTTTCCATTTTTTGTTGGTATTCAGTCTCGCTATCTACCATCCCTAAATAATAATAGGCTCCTTCTACCATAATGAAAATGAGCTCAGCAGTTTGGTTGGCATTTTCAAGTTCAATAAAACCTTCAGCGATACATTTTTGAATTGCCTCAGTGAGCATTTCTCTTAAGGAATCGTGCAATTCCCTGTATTTGTTTTTTATTTTTTGATCTCTGAAAATTAAAGCGTAGCAACTGTAATATACACTATCATCGTATAAGTAATTCCAATCTTTAGAGAATAACCTGTCCAATAAATTTAGAAGTGCTGTTTGTGGGTTTTCATCAAAAAAATCTTTCTCCTGATATATCTGACTATATTTTTCCAGGTTAAATTCTATTAAACCAAAAATTAATTCTTCCCTATTTTTAAAATAATGAATAATTAAGCTGGGATTAATAGACATCTTCTTAGCAATTTTTGCTATAGACGTATTTTCAAGCCCTTCTATTTTGGCAACTTCATAAAAGGCTTCAATAATTTGTTGCCTTCTAATGTTCGATATGCTTTTTCTTCCCATAATAATGCAAGATAGGATAGAATCAATTTTTTTCCTAATAAAAATTGATTGAACATTCATTTAATAAATAAACAAACCACTGTTCACATTCAGTTGATTTAAGTTGATCAACTTTGCCAAGAGATATCAAAGAAAGCTGCAGTCAATAACCAACTGATTTTTTACTTCAAATTTTTAAAGTATCGAAAATAAATCTACTCAATGATGAAAAAACTACTTGGAACAATGGTAATACTTGTTTGGTGTTGCCTGTTAAGTGTTTCAGCTAATGCCCAAACCACTATTTCAGGAAAAGTAGTGGATGATACTGACTTTCCATTACCTGGAGTAAGTGTCCTGATAAAAGGATCCACACAGGGAACTGTTACGGATGTAAATGGTGATTATCAACTTAACGTACCTTCCGATGAAACTGTTTTGGTTTACTCCTTTATTGGTATGCAGGCTCAGGAAATTCCTGTAGGCAACCAAAGTGTCATAAATGTTGAATTACTGCCAGATGCTTTGGAAATTAATGAAGTGGTAGTGGTTGGTTATGGCACACAGAAAAAAGCGAACCTTTCGGGTGCGGTTGACCAGCTGGATCCAAAAACTATTGAAAACCGCCCTATTTCTAATTTGGCTCAAGGACTTCAGGGAACAGTACCCAACCTGAATATAGATTTTTTAAGTGGTGAGCCAGGCGAAGCTGCCAATATTAATATTAGGGGAATTACTTCCATAAATGGTGGAGATCCTTTAATTCTAATTGATGGTGTTCCTTCCGATGCGCTTGAATTAAATAGAATTTCTCCACAGGATGTAGAGAAAATTTCTGTTTTAAAGGATGCTTCTTCCGCAGCAATTTACGGAGCCAGGGCAGCTTATGGGGTAATCATCATCACTACGAAAAAGGGTAGGGGAGATAGGATGCAAATTTCTTATGCCAATAATTTCTCCTGGGACAAACCTACTATTCTTCCCGAAAAAATAACTGATCCATATATCTTCTCAAGAGTTTTAGAGACTTCTACAGATAATACGCCCTGGGATAATGTAAATTATAGTGATGAATTTTATAAATGGGCGAAGGAAAGATCTGATAATCCATCAGGTTCTCAGGGTGTTAGGTTAAATCCCAATGATGATTCTCAATATGAATATATGGGTAACCAGGACTGGACTCAGTATTTTCTGGATGATTATGCAGTTTCACAAAATCACCAGTTAGCCTTAAGCGGAGCATCAGAAAAAGCTGATTTTTATCTGTCTGGAAATTATAACAAGCAAAACGGAGCTTTAAAAATTGCAGATGATTACTTTGATAGATTTAGTGTGAGAAGTAAGGTTAATTTTAGCCCAACCAAATGGTTTACTTTAGGAAATAATACGTTTTTAACTTCTACTCAAAGGGTAAAACCACAAGGTCTTTCCATTTGGGAACTGTATAATTTCTTTCCTACTTCCTGGGATAAAAACCCTGATGGCACTTGGGCAAACTCTGCTGTGGGTATAGAAGCAGCCCAATTAACCGAAGGTGGAAATTATAAGGAAGATTATAACAGTTTGCAATCGCAATTTACTACGCAGTTTTCTTTTTGGGATGATGTGTTTAGAGTAAATGCAGATTTCACTTATAGAAGAGGGGCTTTTAATACCAAGGAGGACACCAAAAAATACAAAGTTGGTTACGGACCTGAAGACATAAGAGAAGTGGGAAGCAACTGGGCAAGAAGAGCTTCTGAATATCAGAATTATTATGTTTTCAATGCCTATGCTACCTTCAACAAGTATTTTGGAAAACATTATGTGACAGCTATTGCCGGATACAATCAGGAAAATTACAGACAAGATTGGACAAGTTCTTCACGATCAAATGTAATTTCTCCTTCGCTTCCTTCTATCCAGTTAGCCACTGGAGATATGCAGGTGGAGGAATACATTAGAGAATGGGCGATCAGGGGTGCTTTTTACCGATTGAATTATATTTTCAATGACAAATACATTGTAGAGTTCAACGGAAGGTATGATGGTTCCTCAAAGTTTCCACAAGACAAAAGATTTGGCTTTTTCCCTTCCGCTTCTTTGGCCTGGAGAGTTGATCAGGAATCCTTTTTTCAGCCTTTGTCACCTGCGATTAGTTCTTTTAAATTAAGAGCTTCCTATGGTTCATTGGGAAATCAGTCGGGAGTGGATGAATATGGCTACATCCCCACTATGGCGGCCGAACAATCCAGAATTATGTATGATGATGAGCGGCCATTAATGGTTACTCCTCCGGGATTGGTTTCTGATAATTATACCTGGGAAGAAGTTTCTACACTTAATTTTGGAGTTGATTTCGGGTTTTTCCAGAATAAAGTTTCTGCCACTTTTGATATTTATGAGCGGAATACCATTGGAATGTTGATTCCCGGAAAAGAACTTCCCGGGGTATTAGGGGCAAGCGAACCCAAAGAAAATGCAGGAGATTTACAAACCAAAGGATGGGAACTTTCTGTGGCTTATATTAATCAATTTACATTGGGAAGTAAGCCACTAAACGTCAATGCAAGATTCATTTTATCTGATAACAAGTCAACAATTACCAAATTTGATAACCCCAATAAAAACCTGACACAATTTTATGAAGGGATGGAAATGGGCGAAATCTGGGGATTACAAAGTGATGGATTTTTCCAAAGTGAGGACGAGATTGCCAATTTGGATGAGTCAAGTCTAATTCCTTGGGGTGCATTAAATATCGTACCAGGATGGCCTAAATATCAGGACCTGAATAATGATGGAGTAATTGAAAAAGGACTTACACTTGATGATACGAAAGACCTTTCTAAAATAGGAAATTTTGCTCCCAGAATGCGCTATGGATTAAACCTTGGGGCAGATTGGAATGGTTTCGATTTCAGTATTTTCTTTCAGGGTTTGGGTAAAAAAGATTATTATCCGCTCGATTATTTGTATTGGGGTTTTTACCAACAACCCTACGCAGGTGGATATGCACATACTTTAGATTTTTACAGACCAACTGCTGATAATGAGGTAGAAAGAGCAAAACACTCGCAGGCTTATATCAATGCGGGGCTTGCTGATCAGAATCTTAATGCTGAATATCCAATTTTGCAATCATGGCTGGCGGATAGAAATTTAGGTGAAACTATAGCTGAAAATAAAGGTTTGGCTATTCCTCAGACTAATTACTTATTGAATGCAGCTTACCTGAGATTGAAGAACTTAACTATTGGTTATTCATTACCTCAATTGCTTTCTGAAAAAATTCACGTCCAAAGACTGAGAATTTATGTGAGTGGAGAAAATCTGGCTGAATGGTCTGCCATTAAAAAGTATTTTGATCCTGAGGCCATCAATGACAATATCAATTATAATCCGGGAGCAAATCCTGAATACAGGGAAGATGGAAAAGGATATGCTTATCCATACATGAGAAGATATGCAATAGGCTTAAACGTAACATTCTAAATAGCCCAAATTCAAAAAGACAATGAAAACTATAAATAAAATTTTGCTTTTATTCATGTTCACCGGATTTGGGGTAGCATGTAATGATGACTTTCTAGAAAAACTGCCAGAAACGGAAATTGGAACAGATAATTTTTTCAATACAGAAGAAGATCTGTCCATTTATGCTAACAATTTTTATTCGGTGTTTCCCGGATTTGGTAAATACAATGCGGATGGCGCAACTGATAATGCGACTACCACCGGAAATACTGAGCTAAAAACGATGATGACTGGAACTGCTAATTCTGCCAGTATAACCGGGGGATGGAATTGGGGAAACCTGAGAAGTATCAACCTGTTTCTTGAAAATATTGAAGGAGCCCAGGTGAGTGAAGAAGTGAAAAATCATTATGAAGGAATTGGTCGGTATTTCAGAGCTATGTTTTATATGAATATGGTATTGAGGTATTCCGATGTACCCTGGTATGATGTGGCTCTGGGTACAGCTGATTCCGAGTTGCTTTACAAAGGAAGAGATTCCAGAGAAATGGTGATTGATAAAGTATTTGAAGATTACCAATTTGCTGCAGAAAATGTAAGAACAAGTAGCAGAACTGGCGAAGTGAATCAGTGGGTAGTAAAAACTTACATGGCAAGACATGCTTTGTATGAAGGGACTTACAGAAAATACCATAGTGAATTGCAACTACAGGAAACCGCTGATAAATTTATAGAAATCGCTAAAAATATGGCAATGGATGTGATGGATAATGGAGGATTTGCTCTTTTCTCCACAGGGGAAATAAACAATGATTACAATTCCCTTTTTGCCAGCACATCATTAGCTGGAAATCCAGAAATAATATTGCATAAAGTACACAAAAATGATGTGTTAAATAGTGGATTTTCGCAAACAGTTTTTGGAAATTATGAGGTGAGCCCTTCAAAAGATTTATTACAAAGTTACCTGATGGCAGATGGGAAATATTATTCGGATCAAGCTGGATTTGAAATAAAACTTTTTGTTGAAGAATTTGAAAACAGAGACCCAAGGTTGAGCCAGACTTATGCTTATCCTGGTTTTGAATTAATCAATACTGGTACTTATACCCAGGGAGGTGGAATTTATATTCAGCAATTGCAGAAAAATTTCTCAGGATATCACCAAATTAAAGGATTTGTAAATGAAACTGATATAACTGTTTCTAATAGTTTGGATATTCCAGTTTTACGGTATGCAGAAGTGCTACTAACTTATGCGGAAGCAAAAGCGGAAATGGGACAATTGACTCAGGCTGATCTGGACATGACCGTAAATGAAATAAGGTTCAGAGTTGGAATGCCTGCTCTAAATATGAATCCTCCTGTTGATCCTATTCAGGAAAATCGCTACCCAAATATTCAGGGAGCTTCTTCAAATTGGAAGGAATTGTTAGAAATCAGAAGGGAAAGAAGAGTGGAAATGGCATTGGAAGGTTTAAGGCATAATGATTTAATGCGTTGGAATGCAGGTAAATTATTGGAGGCAGAACCTGAAGGTTTGTATTTTCCTGGTTTAGGAAAATATGACCTGACTGGAGATGGAATTGAGGATATTATTCTCATACCAAATTCAGAAGCAGTTCCTGATGGAGATGACAAAGAATCAAATGAGTTGGGGGAAAAACTGATTTATTACAGAGTTGGTTCACAAGGAGAAGATGCTTCTGTTTACCTCAAAAATGGCACTTCAGGTACGATACAGACCGTTGCTGAAAGAGGAATTTTTGAAGAACCAAAGTATTATTACAGACCAATACCCAGCACTCAGGTTACTATAAATCCAAATCTCACTCAAATTTTCGGATGGGATTAATTTATAGCGAACCGCTATTGGTATTTATGGAGAATACATTGTAAGCATTTGATTTTAATGTGGCTAAATGTTTCATTCTCTCAAATTTTTTTCTTTATATTATAGTTTAGCCAAGCCCGGAATGGTAGGCGTTTTCGCCTGCCATTCTTTTTTTAGGTGTCCATTCAAAAGTATTCCTCTAAAAATTTGGGATAAAAACCAGATAGAAGGTCAAATTGTCGTAGTTAATTTTAGTCCTGATACTTACCTTTAGTTAGTCATAAAAATCTACTCCAAAAATGATTACAACAAATAATTAAATGGAAAATAAAATATGCTTTATTGATACTTGTATAATTAGCCAGGCAATAAGTGATAAAAACATTTTTAGTTGCTTAGTTAAATTCATTATTGACAATAATTGCCTTTGTGGTATAACAGATAAATCATTAAGCGAACTTCATAAAAGTCCTAAATTATTTGAAGAATTCTATTTATATTTAAAC
>JAHQVQ010000178.1 GCA_019634305.1 Flammeovirgaceae bacterium
TAATAGCTTTTTGAAAACTTATCCAAGTTATAATAATTTAAAGGTTTCAATTAGACTTTTACTAATAAAAAAACAGAATTCATACCTGACTCTTCTCTATTCTAAATATAAAAAATCCCACAAAATATCAATAACTCCCGGCAGGAATATCATTTAGATAAAATGAGCCAGAAGTTAAGCAGTAAATGATTTCCCCATTTTCATTTACCACTGTACCCAACGCCCCGAGGTTCTGCAATTTTTCCGTATGCTTTTTTACCCTATCAATTGAAATATCAGTTTTTAAGACAATTTCCCCAAAAGTAGCTTTTCCATTACTTTCATTAATTATCCTTAGGATTTTTATTTCTTCATCCTTGGTTCTTTGCTTATCAAGCCAATACTGAGTCCCTCCAAAAACTCCGAAAAGACCAATAATAGGAACAAACAAAAAGTCTGGAACATGGTTATCAAAAATCCCAAACATAGTTAGACCAATGCCCCAGCCTAAACTAGCTAAAGAAGCTAACCGTGTAAAAAATTTCCTCCAACTCCATTTCATTTTAATTATACTCATGTTCCAATTTCCAAAATATTCTTGAAAGCTCAAAAATTTATTTAACAAACTAAACATATTTTACTTGAATGGAAAAAAATCCATTTCAGTAAGTAGCTTCGATATATAAACTCAAATAAAACAAAAATCTCCTATAAAGATCAATAGCATTTCGTTTTTTTGCACTTCAACATTTTTAACTATAGAATTCAAATATGCCTTCCGAAAGACAACTTTTCCTTGATCACCTTGCCCAAACCAGTGAATTTCCCCTTATGCTTGAAATTGAAAAAGCCAAAGGAGTATATATGTATGGAAAAAAAGGAGAGAAATATATCGATCTCATTTCTGGAATCGGTGTGAGTAGCTTAGGACATAGGCACCCTGTAGTTACAAAAGCTGTAAAAAAGCAACTTAATAAGTATCTACACTTAATGGTTTATGGAGAGTTTGTACAAAGCCCTCAGGTAAAACTAGCTAAGCTGCTTTCGGATAATCTACCCGAAAACCTAAATTCCACCTATTTGCTTAATTCGGGCAGTGAAGCAATTGAAGGGGCCATGAAACTTGCAAAAAAAGTAACAGGAAGATTAGAAATTATATCAGCCAAAAATGCCTACCATGGTTCCAGCCACGGAGCATTATCTATTGGGGGTGATGAAATTTTTAAAAATGCATTCAGACCATTATTACCAGGAATTAAGCACATAGAATTTAATAATCCAAATGACCTCAACTTAATTACAGAACAAACAGCTGCTGTTATTTTGGAAACAATTCAGGGAGAAGGTGGTGTTATTATTCCCGATTTGGAATATATGAAAGCCTTAAGGAAGAAGTGTACTGAAATGGGAACCTTATTAGTATTGGATGAAATTCAGGTAGGTGTAGGAAGAACAGGCAAACTTTGGGCATTCGAGCATTTTGGAATAATTCCCGATATCCTGGTGCTCGCAAAAGGACTAGGAGGAGGAATGCCAATTGGAGCATTTATTTCAAGTCGCCAAAATATGAATCTATTTACCAACAACCCTATTTTGGGACACATCTCCACTTTCGGAGGTCATCCGGTTTCAGCAGCAGCTGCATATGCTACCCTAAAGCATATTATTTCAAAAAAGTTATATCAGAAAGCGGAAAAATTTGAGAGGTTATTTAGAAACCAACTGATTCATCCAAAAATTAAAAGTATTAGAAGTAAGGGATTAATAATGGCAGTGGAATTCGACTCTTTTGAAACTTTAAAACCTATAATTGACAAGGCAATCAATCTGGGTGTGCTTACAGATTGGTTTTTATATAATGATAAATCAATGAGAATCGCTCCTCCACTAATTATTACTAAAAAAGAAATAAAAAAATCATGTATGGTAATATTGAATGCAATCAAAAATTAAAATCACAAAATTCCCAAATATGGAATAATTTTCTAAAATAGAGACTAAATTCCATAAATATTTATGCTCTTTTTTTTGTTTAAACTTATTTACTAATTACATAAAAAAAATTAATTCGTTTGCTTTTTACTAATTTAACCAATAAATATCCTATCAAAAAGCATTTATTTATCAATAAAAACCCAAGGTATCAACTTTACACAAAATACAATAATATTAACACACACCTCAATTTATATTGATTTCAAATTAACCCATCACTAATTCCCCTTAATCTTACTTTATTTTTTGTTGGCTTGCTACTTGTAACATTCCTCATAAACAATATCATTAATTAAAGTATTTATAAGGAAATATATTTATTTAAAATTTTAGTGTTAGGTTAAATAAGTGAGAGGGCGTTCAGTTCTCTGAATTCTCTTAAACTTATATGATTGGATTCAATTGGAGTCGGTACTGATTTTATCGGTACTGACTTTTTTTTTAGGCTTTTCCATTGCTCTTCCCTTAAATCCTGTAAAAATTCTTCTTTCCAAAAACCTTTCGAGTTATCCACTCAATTACTTTGGGATATTGCCTTTTGAGTTTATTTTTGAAACCAGATTTTAAACATTACCTAAATCAGTATTTTAAAGGCTGGTTTATAATAGTTATATAAATGAAGCAATACCATGATTTATTAAAATCCATTCTTGAAAATGGTACAGAAAAAGGAGATAGAACGGGAACTGGTACAAAAAGTATTTTCGGTTATCAAATGAGGTTTGATTTGGAAGAAGGATTTCCTGTACTGACCACAAAAAAGTTACACCTTAGGTCTATTATTCATGAATTGCTTTGGTTTCTGATGGGAGAAACCAATATAAAATATTTACAGGAAAACAAGGTAAGAATCTGGGACGAATGGGCCGATGAAAATGGAGAGCTAGGTCCTGTATATGGCTCTCAGTGGAGAAAATGGAAAGGAGATGATGGAAAAGTATACGATCAGATTGAAAACCTTATTAAGCAAATAAAAACCAATCCTAATTCTAGAAGATTAATAGTTAGTGCCTGGAATGTTCCAGATATTCCCAATATGGCACTACCTCCCTGTCATGCCATTTTTCAGTTTTATGTGGCTGATGGAAAACTTTCTTGCCAATTGTATCAGAGAAGTGCGGATGTATTTTTAGGCGTTCCTTTCAATATTGCTTCTTATGCGCTGCTCACCATGATGGTTGCTCAGGTTTGTGACTTAAAACCAGGGGAATTCATCCATACTTTTGGTGATGTTCACTTATATAACAATCATTTTGAGCAGGCAGAATTACAACTTACCAGAGCCTTCCGACCTTTACCCAAAATGGAAATTAACCCCGAAGTAAAAGACATATTTAGTTTTAAATTTGAAGATTTTAAGTTAGTTGGTTACGATCCTCATTCGCATATCAAAGCGGAGGTTTCTGTATGATTATAAGGGAAAAGGAAATAATGTCAAGTTTTTATTCGGAAGTAACCACACTTGTTAGGAAAGAGTTTGTGCTGGAATGGCGTCAGAAATATGCCATAAATGGGATTTTACTCTATGTCGTAAGTACCGTTTTTGTCTGTTACCTGAGTTTTAATTTAAGAATTCCTGATGGTATTACCTGGAATGCACTTTTCTGGATAATTCTACTCTTTGGAGCTTTAAATGGCGTTTCCAAAAGCTTTCAACAGGAAAGAGATGGAAGACATTTTTTTTATTACCAACTGGTTAGCCCTGAAGCTATAATTGTTTCCAAAATAATTTACAACAGCCTGCTCATGTTGTTCATTTCCTTTGCAGGATTATTAGTCTTTTCCCTTGTTTTGGGAAATCCAGTTCAGGACCATTTTTTATTCAGCGTCAACCTGTTTTTAGGTGCGTTAGGCTTTTCTTCCACCTTCACCATGATATCGGGAATTGCCTCCAAATCCACCAACAGTGCAACATTAATGTCTGTACTTGGCTTGCCTGTCATCATTCCCATGTTGTTGATGCTGATAAAAGTCTCAAAAAATGCAATGGATGGGCTGCAGAGAAATGTAAGCTACGATGAAATCATCACAATTTTTGCTATAAATGCCATCATTCTAACGGTTTCAATAA
Source organism: Flammeovirgaceae bacterium (assembly GCA_019634305.1). Classification (GTDB taxonomy): domain Bacteria; phylum Bacteroidota; class Bacteroidia; order Cytophagales; family Flammeovirgaceae; genus Flexithrix. The sequence continues at coordinate 4,046 of JAHQVQ010000178.1, forward strand.
TTTTATTTCCTTACCTTTGGAGAAATTAATTTTGATTTAAAGGGCAGGTAAGAGGGTTTAAAAAATTAAAGAAAACTGAAACAGATAAGAGGGTTTTATTGGAAACTTATCACGATAATTTTACTGCTTTTTACAGGTGTAGGTGGATTATTATTTGAAGTTCCCCGGTTGAATATTTTAAATGAAACAGTCAGGAATCTCTATTTCCATGTTCCCATGTGGTTTGGTATGACTGTTATTCTTGGTGTTTCCGTTTATTATTCAGTAAAATATCTGCAAAACCCCCTTGCCAAATATGATATTCTGGCTGTAGAATGTGCCAATGTGGGTATTTTATTTGGAATCTTAGGAATGATATCAGGAATGGTTTGGGCACAATTTACCTGGGGTTCTTTCTGGAGTGGCGATCCCAAGCAAAATGCTGCAGCAGTGGGTTTACTAATCTATTTTGCCTACTCCATATTAAGAGGGCTTTTTCAGGATGACTCTCAACGAAACCGAATAAGTGCTATTTATAATATATTTGCATACGCCACTTTCATACCTTTAATTTTTGTATTGCCTAGACTCACGGATTCTCTTCATCCAGGAAATGGCGGAAACCCAGGATTTAATGCCTACGATTTAGACGCAAAATTAATGACCATATTTTATCCTGCAGTTATTGCATGGTTTCTTTTAGGAGTCTGGATTGTAAATGTAAGATCAAGAATGAGAATGGCTCAGCAAAAATTGGAGGATTTAGATATTTATTTATAAATGATAATTAGGTCAAAGTACCAGTACTATTTTATATTGAGTACTTTTATCTCATTATCAAAAAGTTGTGGCACTTATTAAGTATATTTAATTCTGCACATCTATTTATTACCTAATAAAAGTAAAATGTTTATAAAGAAGTTATTAACCATCATCCTGATAGGAGTTTCTATTTCCCTTACTACCTCTTTCGATGCTGCTGCACAGGAAAAATATAAAGTAACAGAAAAAGATTATGCCAATAGTGATGTTGATATGGCTGATGAAATGAGGGCAAATGGGAAAATTTATATTGTGGTGGCTACCATAATTTCCATCATTTCAGGAATTTTGGTTTACCTGATTATGTTGGATAAAAAAGTGAAGAAATTAGAAGATCTGACTGAAACAATTGCTAAAGAAAAAGAATTACACAAAAGCTAAAGTTTAGGTTTTCTATCTAAAGTAAAAAGCATAAAGCAATTATGAAGAAAATACATTTATTCGGAATTGGGGTAATTGCCATAGCAATAGCCATTATTATTTCTACAGCTGGTGATGCCAGCCAGTATGTTAATTTTGAACAAGCCAGAAATTTGGCAGAATCTGGTAATTCCAATAAAATCCATGTGATTGGAGAATTAAAAAAGGATCAAAATCAAAATGTGATTGGGGTGAACTACCAGCCTCAGGTTGATGCCAATTATTTGTCTTTTTTATTAATCGATGATAATAATGAAGAACAGGAAGTGGTTTGCTATCAACCACCTGCATCTATGACGGATTTTGAAAAATCGGAGAAAGTTGTAGTGATTGGGCGATATCAGAAAGGTAAATTTGTAGCCAGTGAAATTCTGATGAAATGTCCTTCTAAATATGAAGAAAATACCATTAAAGTGAGTGAAGTGAATTAATACTTCTCTTATTTTAATAAAAGACAAAAGCCGCATTATTATTTTGCGGCTTTTGTAATTTCATAGGAAATCAACTCAGTTCTTCCATATCAACAAACCTTTTCCCCCAATTCTCCAGTTCTTCTTTGGACCACAATTCCGGATAAAAAATCCTGAATTGAAACCTTGGAGGCAGGTATTTTTGCCAATTAGTACCGCCAGTTGCTGAGATAACTTCAGGATCTTTTTGCAAATACTTTACTGCTGATTTGAAATGAGAAAGCGGCCAGTTTACATTTACCAGAATATCAAACTTCCTCAATTCTTTAATGATTTCTGCTTTCCTTTCAGAATGGATAAAGTGATTTTTATAAATTGCCCACAAATTGCAACCCCGGTATTTAGCGGCTAATTCAATCAATTCCTTTGAGTATTTTTCTTCGAATTTTTTTAGGGTAAGGGTCTTCTTACCTGTTGCCAATTCCGTAGCACCTTGTTTCCAGTATATGTTTTTATACATTTCTTCAACCGGAGTGGCAGGCGATAATTCATCTCTAAATTCTTTGGAAACCAGATTTTTAAAGTCTGTAGCACAAATTTCAATCATACGGTATTGGGCAGATTGGAATCCACTGGAAGGCAAAAGTGACATTCTAAATTTCAGAAACTGATCTCTATCCATTCCATCTACCATAATATCAAAAGAATTGGTAAGCATTTGAAAATACCGGTTAACCCGTTGAAGTCTGACTACAAAAAATTCTTCCTTAATCTGTGGTTTATTGGCAATCTGATCTATTTCCAAAAGAACCAGCTTAAAATTAAGCTCAGTCATCTGATGATAAATAATGAAAATGTTCTCATCTGGGAAATCTGTTTTTGGATTTTGTAAACTCAAAAGCGTATCCAAATGGATGTAATCCCAGTAATTCAAATAATTGGCATAAAGCAATCCATCCAGGTAGGAAGATAAATCCTGTCCCATTACATCGTATTTTTGCCTTAGTCTTTCTATCTGATCCAAAATTTTTGGATCGATCATGGACTTGTCCATTTTGTTGTTATTGATTAAGTTGCTTATTTTTCGAATAAAGTACCTAAACTATCTATTTTGAGAAATATCATCACAAATTTAAACAGGTATCACAAAATTGAATATATTTATTTTTGTCCAATTTCTTATAATTTTTATCAACCTCTTACAAACTAATTTTTCAAACTATTTTAAGCATCATAATCTTTTTAAATAATAATATGAATGATGCTTTTCCTAACCACAAATTAATGATATTTCGATTTAAGCTACTGTTATTCACCTTTTTAGTTTCAATTCAATTTTCTAAAGCTCAAGATTTATATGATGTTTTAGAAAAGCCAGTTGAAAAGACTCTGATTTATGATGACTTTGTTTATGAGAATTACATCAGGTCGGTGATCCTATATCCCAGAGTAGCACTTTCAGGAGAAAAAATGATTCCGGCCATTGTACCCATTGATAAAGTATCCCAGTTAATTCTAGAATTTGATGATATTACTGATGACACTGATGATTACAAAGTAAAACTTATCCATTGTAATTTTGATTGGTCGCCATCACAATACAATGCATCAGAACTTTTGTTCCAATACAATGAATTTAATATTCTGAATACGGAATATTCCCTAAATACTAAGCTACCATATGTTCATTATATATTTCAATTGCCCCAGGTAAAAAAATCCGGGAATTATTTACTGGTGGTTTATCGGGGAACTGATGAAAAGGATTTAATTCTTTCTAAAAGATTTATCGTTTTTGAAGATTTTGTTGGTGTGGGTATCACAGTAGATGAATATATTGGAGGAGTAGAAGCCAGAAGGTTTCAGCAGGTTAAATTTAACATTAGCTATGGAAGTTTTCCGTTAGAAATGCCTCAGGAAAATGTAAAGGTGGTACTCAGGCAAAATTACCGTTGGGACAATGCCATAACCGATTTAAAACCACTTTATGTAAAAGAATTCCAAAAGATACTTGATTATCAATATTTTAATGAGGAGAATATATTTGAAGGATTAAATGAATTTCGTTTTTTCGATTTTAGCTTTAATTTTTCAGGATTTGGCGTAAAATCTGTTCTGCGAAACTCACAAATTAATAAAGTTATTCTATATCCGGAAAAAACCAGAAAAGGGTTTGTTTATAATTCTCAAAATGTAAACCCGGATAATAATGGAAGATATTTCACCATTAATAGGGAAACAGGCAGAGGCGGAACGGAGGGAGATTATGCCTTTGTTAATTTCACAATGCTTTCAGATGAAGTTCCTGGCAAACAAGTTTATGTAATTGGAGGATTTAATAATTACCAACTTACTGATGAAAATAGGTTGAAGTATTCAAATGAATTAGGTGGATATACTGGAAATATCCTACTCAAACAAGGAAGGTATGATTACATTTATTCTTTACTAGACCCAAAGAGCAAAGCAAGAAACGAGCTCTATTTTGAAGGAAGCCACTCCCAAACAAAAAATGAATATGATGTAATTGTTTATTACAGAGGCTATGGCAGCCGTGGAGACAGAGTGATTGGTTATCATTCTTATAACTTTATAAGGTAGGAAAAAATTAAATAATGTAAACCACTGTCTGAGCTAACCTGTGAGGAAATAAAGTAGAAATAGTTTGATATATGATAGATAGCCTTATTCCTTCCCAGTTCACTGTCTAATTCTGTGATAAACATGGTATAAGCATAATGTACTCCACCATATAATTCCCCCTTTTACTCTCCTTTAAAACTTCTAAAGAAACAAAATCAGCCTACGTAAGTACCAGTACTATTTTATATTGAGTACTTTTATCTCATTATCAAAAAGTTGTGGCACTTATTAAGTATATTTAATTCTGCACATCTATTTAGCAGTACTTTATATAACCACTAACTGAGGCCTCAAGGAAAAACTGAAATTTTATTGATCCTAACCCTCTAGCAGCGATTACTCTCCAAGTGTCTTCCTTTAGGTAAACCAACTAAACCCCATCAAAGACCAGGTGTCATTAGTGGTTTAAATTCCCACTAACCCTGAAATGGAAGATAGGGAAATGGAACAAAACTAAACTCCTTATCAGATTTAACTCCTGCGCCATTTCCTCCAGAAGGAAAGCCTTGTGAGTAGGAAAATTGTTGCAATCCGATATTGATTAACAACAAACTGAGGAATAATAATTTCCAAAAGTTTAAATTTGAAAGTAGCAATAAAAATTATTAGCTCTAAATTATTTTAATTTCACCAACTGTTTCCCTATATTTTCTCCTTTGAATAAACCTAAAAAAGCATCTGGAGTACTTTCAATTCCTTCCAAAATATTTTCCTTGTATTTTAATTTTCCTTCTTTCAGCCAAGTTGCCAATTGCTTTAAACCTTCTCCATATTTATCCGAAAACTGGCCTACTATAAAACCTTGTAAAAGTGCCATTCTGGTCAGCAGATAACTTTGCCATCTTGGCCCCATAGGCATTTCGGTGACATTATAATCAGCTATTTGCCCACATAATGGGATTCGGGCATGGTTGTTTAAAAGTGTAATTACAGTATCCGAAATTTCTCCGCCTACATTTTCAAAATACACATCCACTCCTTTTGGACAAGCAGCTTTAAGATCAGCCCTTAAATTTTTGGTAGTTTTATAATTTATACCCTCATCAAAACCCAAATTATTTTTTAAGTAATTAATTTTTTCATCCGAACCAGCAATTCCAACTACTCTACAACCTTTCATTTTTGCAATCTGCCCAACAATAGTTCCCACAGCTCCTGCTGCACCTGAAACCACTACAGTTTCACCATCTTTAGGTTTACCAATTTCTAATAACCCAAAATATGCTGTTAGCCCGGGCATCCCCAGCACTCCTAAGGAAGTACTAATTGGGGCAAGTTCAGGGCTTATTTTAGTTAGTTCTTTAGCTGGAACCACAGCATAGTTTTCCCAACTCATCATTCCTACAACAAAATCTCCTTCTTTTAGTTTTTTGTCTTTGGAAGCTTTGATTTTTCCAACAGCACCACCTGTAAATACCTCTCCTACCTGAAAAGGAGCTATATAAGATTTGCGATCATTCATTCTTCCCCTCATATATGGATCAACCGATAAATAATGAATTTCCACCAATACTTGTCCTTCCGATATTTCGGGAATATCTGTTTCTAAAAACTTGAAACAATCTTCATCAGGTACTCCTACAGGTCTTTTATTAAATATTATTTTTTTGTTTTTTTCTTGTGCCATATTCAATTGGATTTTGGTTTCTCCAAATATAACATTCGATCCTATTTGATAATGAAAAAGTAAATTTAATTCCATGAACTCCTTTTACAGATTTCTTCTCGAACATTAATTTTTGTGTTATCATTGCTTATATATTAAATTGAAAATTTATTTTTCACTAACAAAATAACTATCGATGAATTACAGAGCAGCCTCCTCCAGGTATGATAAAATGGAATACAAAAGATGTGGGAACAGTGGATTGTTGTTACCAGGTGTTTCCCTTGGTCTTTGGCATAACTTCGGAGGAGTAGATACTTATGAAAATGGACGAGCTATTGTAACCAGGGCATTCGATCTGGGGGTTACACATTTTGATTTAGCTAATAATTATGGTCCTCCTGCTGGTTCTGCCGAAGAAAACTTCGGAAAAATGTTGAAACAAGATCTGCTTCCTTATAGAGATGAGCTAATTATCTCTAGTAAAGCTGGTTATAGAATGTGGGATGGACCATATGGGGAATGGGGATCTAAAAAATATTTGATTTCAAGTCTTGACCAAAGCCTTAAAAGAATGGGGCTTGATTATGTAGATATTTTTTATTCTCATCGACCAGACCCAAATACACCTCTTGAAGAAACCATGGGAGCTCTTGATCAGATTGTAAGACAAGGCAAAGCGCTCTATGTGGGACTTTCCAACTATACTGCTGAACAAACTCAAAAGGCAATTGAAATTTTAAATGATTTGGGTACAAGTTGTTTAATTCATCAACCCAGATATAATATGATGGACAGGTGGGTGGAAAGTGGCTTACTTGATGTATTAGAAAAAAATGGTGTAGGATGTATTCCTTTTTCACCATTAGAACAAGGTTTGCTTACCAATAGGTACTTAAAAGGTATTCCTGAAGGATCGAGGGCAACAAGATCTCAATTTCTGCATGCCAATGACATCACTGAGGAAAAAATCAGTATTGTTTCCCAATTGAATGAGTTAGCGAAGAAAAGAGATCAATCTATGGCTCAAATGGCTTTAAGCTGGCTCTTGAAAGACAATAGAATTACTACAGTTTTAATTGGAGCCAGTTCTGTGAAACAATTGGAAAATAGTCTGGAATGCTTAGACAATACTTCTTTTACAAAAGAGGAAGTTGATCAAATCGAGTCTATTCTAGCCTCTTAATTTTTCCAATCAATATTGCAAAACGGAGATTTATTTTTTCTGATTTAAATCTCCGTTTAATCCTCTGAAATCATCCAAATTAAGGATAACTTCTCCTACAATTAAGTCGGCTTCCGCCTTAATTAATACATGATTAATATCGTTTGAAATCCAGGCTTTTATGGGATTATTTCCCTCAAACAAAGGGTTGGAAGGAATTACTGGAGAAATGATATAAGTTTTCACTTTCCCAAATTTGGTTTCTATAATTTCTTTTCCCAAAAACTGAATTTTGACTGGATAAACTTTATCCTTTATAAAGATATTCTGATCGAAAGTGGAATTTTTCTTCAGTTTACCAAAATCAATACTTCTGATCCGGTAAAAACTACTGATGATATCCTGGATATTATTGGGAATCTCATAATTCTCTACTGCATATTTATTTTCCTCTTCTTTTGTAGACACCGCCACTTCAAGTGTTTCATAATTAAATTCAGATACTTCATCCTTTCTGTAGCTATTTTCCTGAATATTACGAACAAACTTTTTGGGCTTCAATTCCACAGTGTCCATATAAGAAATCCATGAATTATTAATAGTGGTGATAAATGCAGAAGCTCCAGTTGTTTGAGCCTTTATGCTTACTTTAAAACAAGGCTCATCATAAACTTTCGAAACATTTTTCTCAAAATCCAACACCGCAACTCCAGCATCAAAAAAGCCATATCGCGCTTTATAAACTAATTTCTCTCCTTGCTTAAAATATGAAAAGGGTTTATTGGAAATTTTGGGAGAAATATATTGGCTACCCAATAAAAATACACCAATGACTAGAAAAAAAATTGGTCCTTTTAAGTGCATAAGTTAAATTATTTTTAAGTAGTAATTCAAAATTAACCTTGTATTATTTTACCGTAAAAGACTGATAGAGAGATTTACCCGGTGTCGAGCACTGGTGCTTAAAACTTATAGAAATACGAAAAAAATATGAATTTAGGTACATCCTTATCCATCTATTTATGAAGTTGTTTAAAGTAAAACCTTTCGACTACAAATGGTAGATTTTGCCCTATGCTTCCCCAATTTTTCCTTAAATAATCTCCATTATTCACCTCAAAATTGGATCGCCTAAACCAAAATCTAATCATTCTCGCAATGAAACCCCTTACTTTAGACAACTTCTGTAATTGATTTTTTAAAAATCAGGTTATCTTTGATATTATTTTGAGTAAACAAAATCAACCATTAATTTCATAAAGTAAACTAACCAAATTAGGTTTGCGGGCTTTTATAATTGGAAATATTTCTCACTAACTAATATTCTGTTGTGGCAAATTTTGATAATTATTTATATCCAACGACTACGCAAATAAGACATGGAAAATTCATTTACTGAACTATTTTCTTCATTTTTATGGGACAAGGCTAAACTGTCCGTTCTGTTTTCCCTAATCACCCTTTTATTTACTTTTCTTACTTTTATATATATACTCATTCTAAAAAAGAAAGTAAAAAAGCTACCCTCCAAAGAGGAATTTGAAAATATAAATGAGGGAATTGAAGGTGTAAAGCTGAACTTCACTAAACAATTGGATAAATTCAAACACGATTTGGTGGAAGAAACAAATGTTTCAAAACAGGATCATATCAGGGAAATGGAGGATTTGAAGGCCCATCTTTCCAACTACAACAAAAACCTATTTACCAGAAATACTTTTATTTTAGATGGATTATTAGAATTAAATACCTCCTATTCCAAATGGATAAATTACCTAAAAAACATCTACCCCCCTTCTATCTCAGCCGAAGGAAGATATTTTGAGGAAATAAAAAAGAATTGCAATAATTACAGATCAAATTTCAATGCAGCTTTGGATAACTTGAGTGTGGTTATTCTTGAAAAAGAATTGATTGAAACAGGTAAATTGCTCAGGAAAGAAACACAAACAATGGAAAGGCTAACCATGTATAAACTCCTGAAATTGGAAAATCTAAAGACAAAATATGCTATCATAAATCACACAGATAAACATTCAGGTGTAATGAGAGAGGAGGAAAGAAAAAGATTATTATTGGAAGAAGCAGAAGTAAAAAAAGAGAAAAAAGAAGAAATTATAAATCAATACAAAACGGTTTACCATGTATATACCCAATTTAGTTCTATGCTCAGCCAGCAGGTAAATAACAGTATTCAGTCTTAACTGAAGACCTTGAAAAACACATTATTTTAACGATACTTTCTGAAATTTTTTCCCAGAGCCCTTCCAACATTCTACCTTATGATGGCGGGCAAATTGAATAGCATCCTTATCATATCCCAAATAAGAAACAAAAACCAGTTTATAACTCTTTTTGATTCCTTTTTTATGAACAATATCTTTTACATTATTGATAAACTTATTCATATGATCCCTTTTAACCTTTGTGCTTAAATTTTTGGATTCAATGAAAATTAAAGTAGGATAATAATGCCTTAAAAAGAAGGGAATTATAGAGATCACAATTAAGGTAATTATAGTTCCTGTAAAAGAAATATTGGGGATTACTTTGGCAAAAATAACACTTGCTGAACTAATAAAATCAATGAGACTAACTGCATGTAGAATAAATAAAATGGTAATAATGGATAGGTAATAGATATAAAATCTTTGAATTTTAAACAGATAATTTTCAGCTACTATGTCAATTTCATAATTTCTTTTGGCAATTGTTCCCTTAAAAAATTGCCTTCTGCCTAATACTTTGTATCCCGGTAAAGCATTAATAAATTTCGCAAAATCCTTTTCTAATTGTTCTCCTTTTATCTGCTTTGTATTATCTTTCATAAGTCATTCCCCTGGCTATAAATTCTTTATATCTATTTTCAAAACCACAAAATCAGCAAGTTAAATTAAGCTTGTTTAGGAACTAACAATTATATTTATGAAGTTATTTTGATTACTACCTCCCTAATTTTTAAACTGGCGATTCTATAATATTTTTTCAAAAATAAAAAGAAAGGATGGTTACTTAATTATAGCTTTATTTTTGCGTTAACTCTTTTAAGCACTAGTACTAATTCATCCTGGGATTATATATCTCAATGTCAATTAGTTGTGGAAATAAATCACACAACTACTATTTTTAAGCTACTTAAAAACATTCCTAACATATAAATGATGATTAAAAGGTTTATATTTTTTGCAATACTGATAAATTTCACATTCCCATTACAAGTGTTTTCACAAACTACTAAATCCAAAAAAGCTCTTAAACTTTACAAAAGCTCTCAGGATTTGAAGAAATCCAGGGATTTTGAAAAATCAATTTCTGCACTTAAAAAGGCGGTAGAAATAGACCCAAAGTTTGCTGAAGCTCATCTCGATCTCGGATATAATTATTTCATTTTAAGAGATTTAAGAAATGCCAGAGTACATTTACAAAAAGCTGCGGAACTCAAACCCGATGACCAAAAATTTAAATATTCCTATATAAGAGTAGCAGAATTTGAATTGAGGGAAGGAAATTATAAAGTGGCTGTAGATTACGCAAAAAAATACCTTACCTATAATTCAAGTGCCAGGTACCAAAGAGATGTTGATGAAGCAAACAGAATATTAGAAATTGGAGAATTTGCCATAAAAGGTATCCAAAACCCTCATGATTTTAAACCTGTTTCCCTAGGAGATGTAGTCAACAAATTTCCTTACCAGTATTTTCCCGTCCTTACTGCAGATAATTCTTCAATGGTTTTTATTGGGAGACAAAATAAAGTCGAAAATCTTTTTATTAGCACCAATGAAAATGGAGTTTGGAGTGAACCCGAGCCCATAAAGGAGATAAATACCAATGCACAAGAAGGTACCTGCACGATTTCTGGAGATGGAAAAACGTTGATTTTTACTGCATGTGGCGAAACGAAAGAACGAAAAGTTTACGGTTTATGTGATCTTTTTATCAGCCATAAATCTGGTGACGAATGGTCCACTCCTTCAAATATGGGAAATCGAATTAACAGGAGATCATGGGAATCTCAACCAGCCCTTTCCGCTGATGGCAGAACACTTTATTTTGTATCTGATAGACCCGGAGGAATTGGAGGAAATGACATCTGGATGACCAAATTGAATGATAAAAATCAGTGGACTGAACCTGAAAACCTTGGTCCTACAGTAAATACAAAAAGAGATGAAATAGCACCATTTATCCATGCAAATGGCAAAACTTTATTCTTCTCTTCTGAAGGTTACTTGGGTTATGGTGGATACGATTTTTACAAAACAGAACTAAAAAGCGAAAAAGAATGGAATACTCCTGAAAATTTAGGTTATCCAATTAACGATTTCAGCGATCAGGTAGGATTATTCATTACAGCAGATGGAACAAAAGCATTTTATAGTAATGAAGATTATGAAAGCGGGGTGATCATTTCCAGTATCCTTACTTCTTTCAACTTCCCGGAAAAACTTAGACCATCGAAAATCAGTGATGTAGTGGCTGGAAAAGTCTATGACGCTGTTACAAAGCAGCCATTGAATGCCCAAATAAAATTGACAAACATAGATTCTGACAATTTAATCTCGGCTGTGGAATCAGATGAAAAATATGGTAATTATCTAATTGCACTTACTGAAGGCTCAAAATATGCACTCCATGTAGATCGATCTGGTTATTTATATAAAAGTTTGTCTTTCGATTATAAAAAGGAATCTGAAAGTAAAGTCATAGAATTAGATATTTATCTGGAACCAATTGTTGAAGGTTCAATAGTTACTCTAAATAATATTTTCTTTGAATCTGGTTCTTTTGCATTATTGCCCGAGTCTAAAACTGAATTAGATAAATTAGTAACTTTTATGAGCGAGAATGCTGATTTAAAAATTGAAATTGGTGGACATACAGATGATGTAGGTTCTGATGATCAGAATAAAACGCTTTCCTTAAATAGGGCAAATTCGGTAAAAGAATTTTTAACAAAGGCTGGAATTCCAGAAAGTAGAATAGCCACAGAAGGATATGGAGAAACCCAACCAGTTTCAGAAAATACTTCTGAAGTAAACAAAGCAAAAAATAGAAGGATAGAATTTAAAGTGATGAAAATTTAATGAAAAAAAGTATTGAATTATCTTTTGGTGAAGCCTTTCAGAAAGCAGCCTCCTATTGTGCTTATCAGGAAAGGTGTAAAGCTGAGGTAAAACAAAAGCTTAGCAAGCTGGAACTAGAAGAGGATTTTACTGAAAAAATTATTTTAAAATTAGAAGATGAAAACTATATAAATGAGGAGCGATTTTGTAGTGAATTTGTTAGGGGGAAATTATATGGGAAAAGTTGGGGTAAACAAAAAATAAAAGCTGCATTACAACAAAAACAAATTTCCAGGGATCTGATTAATAATCTATTAGACCAAATTGACGAAGAGGATTATCAGGAAATTTTAAAAAAGGTAGTTGATAAAAAAAAGAATACCTTAGATCCAATTGATAATCCAGCAAAAAAAAATAAGTTGATTAATTTTGCTGTTTCAAAAGGTTTTGAATATGGAAAAGTATTGGAACTGGTAAATGAAGAGGATCGTTCCTATTGATATTTTTTGAGCTGAAATTTCCTGCTAAAATCTTTAATGATCATAATTATACCAATTCCAATAAACTAAAGAACATTTTATTTATTTTTCAGGTTTGTTAGTAAAATTAGGTTTGAACCTAAATTTCATTTGGTGTCTTTTTAAGATAAATAATTTAGTATCAGTTTGTTTGTCTTACAGGAAGTAAGATTTTTAGGTGAATTGCCTAGTAGGGTGATAATCAATTTTTTAATGAAAATAAAAGCATTTTTTTTTCTTCTCCTTATATTTCTTTCATGCCAAGCCCATGCTCAGCGATTACCAAGCCTGGATAGTGTCAAAATACTTTTAACGAATATGACTATCCAGATAGAATGTACTTCTGGAGTAAATGATCTTTACAACTTTAAATTTGATCGAGCAGCAAGCCAGTTCAACTGGTTAAGAAGAAATTACCCAAGGCATCCTCTACCCTATTTTCTTCTAGGGTTAATTGAATGGTGGAAAATCCAGCCAAATACCAGCAATACCCAATATGATGAAAAGTTCCTGTCCTATATGGATACTTCCATTTATTTTGCAGAGGAAATCTTTGATAAGGATGAAAATAATCCTGAAGCAGCCTTTTTCCTTGCCGGAGCCTACGGTTTTAAAGGTAGGCTTTATTCTGATAGAAAATCCTTGACAAAAGCAGCATTTGCAGGGAAAAAGTCTTTAAACTACCTGGAATATAGTAAAAAGCATTCAGATCTAAGTCCTGAATTATTATTTGGTGACGGTATATTTAATTATTATTCGGTGTGGATCAGGGACAACTACCCAATGTTAAAACCCATTCTCTTGTTTTTTGATAAAGGGGATAAAGAGCTTGGACTGGAACAACTTGAAACAGTTGTAAAAGAAGCTTTTTATACTAAGGTAGAAGCTCAAAACTTTTTAATGCGGATTTATTCATTTGAAGAAAATCAACCGCACAAGGGTTTTAGAATAGCTCAATATCTCCATGCTTCTTTTCCCGACAACCCCTACTTTCATCGGTATTATGCAAGAATGCTTTATTCTATGGGCAGATACAATGACTTACAGGCAGTATCCGAAGATATTTTGAATAAAATTGAATCTAAAATGGTGGGATATGAAGAAAAAAGTGGCAGATATGCCTCTTATTATCTTGGTCATGTTTACAGGGTAAAATACAAGGATCAGGATAAAGCTTCTCTATTTTTTCTTAAAGCAGTCACTTTTTCCGAAGCCATTGAAGAATTAGAATCTGGCTACTATTTATATTCCCTTGCCCACCTTGGGAAAATAGCTAATGCCAATGAAGAAATGGACCTTGCCATGAGTTATTATGATAAAATTCTGGTAAATGCTGATAAAAAACACTCTACCTATAAGGAAGCAAAAAATTTCAGAAAGGATTATCGAAAATACCTGAAAGCTGAAAAAAGAAAATCGTAATCTCCTCTATTTACAAGATAGCCTTATTTAAAATCTGTCCGAAAATGTACATTAGTGTGTCAAACCGTACATATTTACATTTCTATAAAAGCAAATAACCAGACGTAACATGATAATAATCAGTACTTTACACCCATTGGTACACGGTTTGGTAAAATTAAACCAAACATTTGATCAATCAATTTAAACTACTTATCATGAATTTAAGAAATAAATTAAATATTATAGTTAAAGCTGCATTTGTTCTTATTTTATTATCTTTTTTTGGTTTAAAAAGTAAGGCCATGACAAATGATCAGCAGGTTGAAAAACAAGCCACAGTTATTGAAATGGTGAAGAACTAGAACTAGGCTGAAGGTTATTACCATTTTACCCATCTTTCAATTTCCTCATTAATTAGGTAATTGATCCAAAAAAGAGGTTCATATTACTCAACCAGAGTTCAGTAAAGTCTAACTGGGCTTAGAGAGGTCTGTAATTATTTATTCTTGAAAAACCTGAATGGTGAATTTATCAACTCATATCCAAATACTTATTGAATTATATTCTATTAGTATTTATGCCTAAAAGGGATTTTAACTTCAAAACAAATGATGGACTTCATACCTTATCCTTGTTGTTCTCTTAAATAAGTCGCCAACATTTTTTCTATTAATTCCTCTTTGGATAAATGCTTCAATTCATTTTTAAAATCCTCTTTGCTTGAATCATCAATTTTGGCTCCTAAAGGCTTTGATTTTGCTATTTTTCTACCCCAAAGAATTGCCTTATTCACTAGTTGATCTTTTACACTAGGAACATCAATCTGAATTATTTTAAGGTTTAAATCTTTTTTTATCTGATTCCATTTTTCCATTTCTTCAGGAAAAACAAAAGTAAGACTAATACCAGTCTTGCCAGCTCTTGAAGTTCGACCACTTCTATGCGTATAAGCATCGCTGGTATCAGGTAAATGATATTGGATAACAAAAGCTACTTCCTGTACATCAACCCCTCTTGAAGCAATATCAGTGGCTAATAATAAAGAAATATTTCCATTTCTATATTGATCCATTACTTTATTTCTCAATCCTTGAGGCAAATCTCCATGAATGGCACCACAAGTAAATTTGTTTGCTGAAAGTTGCTTATATAATTTCTGAACCCCTGTTTTTGTACGGCAAAAAATGATTCCTTTTTGATTGCCAAATCTGGTTAAAAAATGTAATAATACATTTAATTTTTCTTCAGCTAAAAGTTCTATAACCCGATGCTCAATCCCCTTATTAGTTGTTTTGGCTTTCCCTACACCAACTTTGATTAATTCCTTTTTCAGGTACTTATTTACAATTCCATTTATTTCCTCAGGCATAGTAGCAGAAAATAACCAGGAAGAATAACTGCGATTTACATTAGCAAGAATTTTATCAATA
>JAHQVQ010000018.1 GCA_019634305.1 Flammeovirgaceae bacterium
AATCTCTGCAAAAAGAGTTGGTTTATTAGGGAAAGGTTGAATTACTTTTATCAAGTTTGATCCTGATTCACAAACAAATTTATTATATATTATTGGTTTCATTGGAAATACCTTAAAGTATTGATTGAACTTAAAAATTAAGAACATATCTGATCGTTAGAGGGATTCTAATGTTAAAGGATGTTTTTTTAAAGCACTATTTATTCCAACTATTTTTTAGTTCTCCAAAGGAATTTGAAGGTATTTTTTTGATGAAAAATGCCTTGTGGAAATTCTTATTCGTATTAATTATTTTTTCATTTTGTATAAATAGGAACTCAAATGCTCAGGAGAATTTGAAAAGAAGCAAGTGGGTTAAGTTTCAGACAGCACTGATAAATATTGATTCACTTACTTTAGTTCCAGATTCCTGGGAAATAATGGATTCAAAACCATTGGTGGAAGATTTTTTTTTAAATATCTCTTTGGATTATAATATTGGAGAAAACCAACTTCTTATAAAAAAGACTAAGGACTACTTGGGGAATGATCCAGATTCTATTTTGATTTCCTATAGGGTTTTTCCATTTAGCTTTTCAAAAGAATATTATAACCGATCTCAAACTGCTTTTGATACTGGGTTTTATAAAAATCAATTTCAGGATTTAGTCGAGGAGCAATCTGTTTTTCAAAAGGAAGAATTGTTTGCCACTCCTGGAATTCAAAAAAATGGGAGTCTAACACGAGGTATTTCATTTGGCAATACTCAAAACGTTTTTCTAAATTCTGCTTTAAATCTTCAACTAGATGGAAAATTGACTGAAGAGCTTGAGCTCACCGCCTCTTTTTCTGATCAAAATGTGCCATTTCAGCCTGAAGGAAATACTCTACAGTTACAGGAGTTCGATAAAATTTTCCTGGAATTAAGGCATAAAAAAGGAGTATTAAGGGCTGGAGATATAGTATTTAAAAATAGAGAATCTGAGTTTTTAAGGTATCACAAAAATGTGCAAGGAGGTCAAATTGCTTTTAATATTGGAGATGATAATAGAAAAATTTCTTCATCCACGGAAGTTGGCATTGCGGTGGCAAAAGGGCAGTTTTATTCTTATCAAATTAAGGTTATTGATGGAGTATCAGGCCCATATAAAATTTATGGACCGAATAATGAAAAGTTTATTGTCATAATTGCCAATTCAGAAAAAGTATATTTAGATGGAAAAATTCTAAAACGTGGTTTCAATTACGATTATGTAATTGATTATAATACTGGCGAAATAAATTTTACCAACAAAATCCTGATCACTGAATTTTCAAGAGTGAAAATAGATTTTGAATATGCTAATCAAAATTACAGTAGATCTATATTGCAGGGTTCCCACCATCAGAAAATCAATAATATTGAGTTTTTTGTTAGTACCTATCAAGAAAAAGATAATAAGAATGAACCATTGATTTTTAACCTTTCAGATGAAGATCAAAAAATACTTGCCGAAGTTGGAGATAGTACGCATTTAGCCCTTTCTTCTAAGCCAGACACATTGGATGAATTCAGCCCAAACCGGATTTTATATACTTATATTGATACGGTTGTTGGTGATGAGCAATATTCTAGTATTTTGATCAGAGCAAGTGAATTGGATAGTCCATTGCTAAATTCTTCGTTTATTGAAGTGGGTTATGGTAACGGAAACTATATTTTGTCACAGTCAACAAATAATGGTAGAGTATATCAATGGGTTTCCCCTGAAAATGGTGTTCCTAAGGGAAATTTCGAACCAGGAAAAATCTTAAAAGCTCCTAATCAAAAGCAAATGGTTACTGGTGGAATGAAGTTCAATTTAAGTAAAAATGATTTTGTTTTTGCTGAAATTGCTTTCTCAAACCAGGATAATAATCTGTTTTCAGATATGCACACAGATGATGATAATGGTAAAGCTTTTAAGGTTGGTTATAAAAATAAGGGAAGAAAGGTGAATTTTTTACCTGAATATAAATGGACTTCTGGTTTGGAGTTAGAATCCAATGAAAAGTTCTTTAAACCAATTGATAGATTTCGATCAGTTGAGTATAACCGCTACTGGTCGGTTAATGAAAATTCACCAGCGGAGGAAAGGATTTTAACTACTCAACTTGGTTTAAAGAAGGATAATAAAAATGAAATAAACTATCAGTATAGTTTTAGGAATAGGTTGGAAAATGTAAAAGGTAATCAACACCATTTCATTTTAAATAAAACATTGAAAAGCTTTCAGGTTTTCTCAAATGTAATTTATATGGATGGGGATTTGGGTAAGAGTAATACTGCCAAGTGGGAAAAATTAAACTTTGATATTTCTCTTCAAAAATTTAATATCATTCCAGGTTATTATTATTCTAGGGAAAAAAACAAAATCACCAATAATCAAAATGATTCTATAGAGTATTCTGCTAATAATTTTGAGCAACATAGCTTTTATTTTAAAAGTAATGAAAAAGCGAAAACAAAATTTAAGCTGAGTTATAATATAAGAGAGGATGAGACTCCTATAGCTGGTGAGTTCCAAAGAAGTAGTTTAGGTCATACAGTAAACTTTGACCTAAAGAGTAAGTTTAAAGGGAATCTGTTTAATGTGATCTTAACCTATAGAAATTTTGAGAATTCCTTATCAGGAAAAAATAAGGTTGAAGAAACAGTAATGGGTAGACTGGATTGGTCTACTACCTTATTAAAAAAGCATGTAAAATCTAATTTATCAATTATTACGGGATCTGGAAGAGAGTTAAAAAGAGAGTTCGTCTATATTTTAGTTGAGCCAGGGAGAGGTACTCATACCTGGAGAGATGATAATAAAGATGGAATTCAGGATTTAAATGAATTCTATTTAGCCATAAATCCTGAGGAAATGAATTACGCTAAATTCTTTACCCCAACTGATGAATATATATCCGCTTATACCACCCTTTTTAATTATAGACTAAATTTTGCAGCTCCTAAAAATTGGTATAAAATAGGAGGGTTTAAATCTGTAATATCAAGGTTTTCTAATATCTCTTCAATTCTAATTAATAATAAAATTACTGATGGTGATATTAAGCAAAGGTTTCTTCCATCCTTTTTTCCAATTCCAGAAGAAAGTATCATTTCAACTTCTTCTAACCTAAGGAGTACATTTTTCTTTAATCGGAAAAGTCCCGTATTCGGAGTTGAAATTAGATTCAACAAATCCATAAGTAAGCAACTATTATTTAATGGATTTGAAGAAAAACATGGAAAAGAACTTGCCTTTAGTTATAGGTGGAATATTAAAAAGAAATTCAATAATAAGATTGAGGTTTTAAAAGGAGAGAATTTAAATAAATCAGATTTTTTATTAGATAGAAACTATAAAATCAATAGATATCAAATTAGTCCCGAAGTATCCTTCCAACCTTCAAAAAACCTAAGGCTTACAATTTACTATTCATTTAAGGATAAAGTTAATAGCACTTTTTCACTATCTGAAGGTGAAAAAGCTAATTTTCATGAAAATGGTATAAGTCTAAGGTGGGTAAAAACTGCTCAACAATCATTAGTGGTTGGTTTTAAAAGTATCGATATTAAATATAATGGACAAGCAAATAATGCTGTAGGCTATCAAATGTTGGAAGCTTTACGACCAGGTCAAAATTTTACTTGGTCTGCAAATTGGATTCAAAAACTGACCAATGGGCTTCAATTAAGTGTATCATATTCTGGAAGAAAGTCTCCAAACCTTGATATTGTTCATTTAGGTAGAATGCAGGTTACAGCTCTTTTTTAAGGAGAAAATCATTAATTATCAGGTAATTCATTTTGAAACTTCTAGTAGTGATTAGTCCTAAATAACAGTTACAAATTTTTAGGATTAAAATAATGAATTAGCATCCGAAATAGTCTCTATACTATTTTTATAATTTCTAATTTTGATCATATTCTGTAGTTAAAAACCGTAACTATATTTCAGGACGAGACAAACTATAAAGCAAAAAAAAGGAGCCTCTCTTATAAGAAAGACTCCTTTTTTTGCCCAGAATTTAAAATTTAATTCACTTCTTCTTTTTTCTCATTTGAAGTGATTTCTTCTAATTCCATTTTTGAAATTGTGGAAAAAGAACCGAAAGCAGAAGCTTTCAACGCAATTTTAGCTCTATCAGTATTATTCATATCCTTATAAATCATTGCTAATGCAAATTGGAATTTAGACTTGTTTTCTACATCCAAACCAGGATAACCAACTAACATTTCTAATATATTAATTGCTTGTTTGAAGTTATTGTTCTTATAATGAGCAATGGCCTGAGTAAATTTTACTTGATAGTTTTTATTATCCAGTTTTAAAAATTCATCTGCAGATATAATGGCGTCATTGTATAATCCATTATCCAATTGTAATTCTGCCAATCCAGCATAAATATTGGCTAATTTTTTACGATCTGTTTCCACTTTAGCCGCTTCCTTATATTCGTTAATTGCCTTGGTCTGATCAGCTTCCATTTTTGCAATTTGAGCTTTAAGGACATAAGCATGTGAAAAGGTGTTTTGCATTTTTAATGCTGTTTCTAAGTATTCCTTACCTTTATCATAATTTTTTATCTTGATATGGCAAGTAGCTAATGAAGTATAAAATGCAGGGCTTAATCTTGCTATCAATGACTTATAAGGACCAAAGTTTGCTAGTTTAAAAGCCTGAGCAGAATTTTCATATTCACCTAATTTGTTATATGCATAACCTAATTCGTAATAGTATTTAGCCACAGATTTTGGATCCTTAGAAGGTAAAATTGTAGTGGCAGAAATCATCGCTTGTTTTGCTGCACTGTAATTTCCTTTTTTATTATTAATAGAAGCTTCAAGATGAAGTATTGATAAAATATTAGGATCAATAACTTTCACATCATTTATATGTTTAAGAGCTCTATCAAAGTTTTCTTGTTTATAAAACATGTTAATGATCACTTCCTTATATTTCACTCTTTTCCTTAAATCTGTTTCAAATCTAAAGGCTTGATCAAGACTTTCTTCTACCCTAAGGTATCTTTCAAGGTTTTGATAACATTTAGCCATCATAGTATAGGCAGGAACAAAGTCTGATTTTAATTTTGAAGTTTCTTCAAAGGCTAACACAGCATTGTCAAATTCCTTCAATGTCATATAACACATTCCTTTTGAAAAGGCGAACCTGGGATTTTCTGGCTCTAAGGCAAGAGCTCTCTCGTATTCATCAATCGCTGCAATAAAGTTATTACTTTTTCTTAAGTGCTCAGCTCTTGAAAAGATTTGCATCGCCTCATCCTGTGCAAATGACTCAAAAGCAAAAAGAAAAACTTGCAAAATTAAGGCAATTTTTAAGCAGGTTTTCATGGGCAAAGTATTAAAATTGTCTATTAATTTAGTTTTAAAATCCATATCAAAAAGTGAAATGGAATTTTATGAATGTATTAAAAACAAACTTTATTCCATTAGACAAATTGGCTTATTGACTTCAATAAAAGTTAAGGTAAGGTTTACAAAGGTAAAATTGGTGATCTATTTTATTTGGTTAAAACTTATATAACATGAGTGTGTATCACTGCCTTTCAAAAAATTCCAAACCATAAAATTTAATCTTTAATTTATAGATTTTTATCTGGAAGAATTACTTGCTTATCGAATTCTAATGAAGTTAAGGGTTACCAAACATAATTTGAATTTGTAAAAATTGGTTTTTTTAATCTGGAAAATCGAGATCTTTATAAGAAAAATAGCATGTAAGTTTTTACGTCTAAAAATACTCGTTATTTACATTCATTAGGCTTAAGTGGAGGTTGTAAGACAAAAAATGTAATTCACAAAAAATCTATTTAATCAATATTGGGACACAGAATCCCAATTTTTTTAGGTAATCCTTTCTAAGAAGGTTTAATTCATTTTACTTTGCTTAAAAGTAAATTTTTTAAGATGCTACAAGTACAATTTATTAGGGATAATAAAGAAAAAGTTATTCTTGGATTAAAAAAGAAATACTTCGCTAATCCCGAAGGAACAATTGAGGAGGTTTTAGAGACCGATAAAAAGCGAAGAGAATTACAAGTTGAACGGGATAATGTTTTGGCTGAAGGAAATCAATATTCCAAGGAGATTGGAAAGTTGATGAAAGATGGGAATAAGGAAAAGGCTGAAGAGGCTAAACAAAAAAGTGCATCTTTAAAAAATAAGTCCAAAGAGCTTAATGAAGAAGTAACAAAACTTGAAAAAAGTTTAATTGAGCTGCTTTACCAAATTCCAAATATTCCGCACAAATCAGTTCCAGAAGGTAAAAATGCCGATGATAATGAAATAGTATTTTCAGTAGATACTTTTCCTGAATTACAAGAGAAAGCTCTTCCTCATTGGGATTTAATTGAGAAATATGATATTATAGATTTTAACTTAGGGAATAAGGTTACCGGAGCTGGTTTTCCTTATTACAAAGGGAAAGGTGCCAAACTTCAAAGAGCTCTTATTAACTTCTTCCTTGAAGAAGCTGGAAATGCTGGATATCTTGAGGTTCAGCCACCAATCCTTATCAATGAGGCTTCAGGGTATGGGACTGGGCAATTGCCAGACAAGGAAGGCCAAATGTATAAGTTAGAAGGAACTGATGCGTACCTGATTCCTACAGCTGAGGTGCCAATTACAAATATGTTTCGGGATACCATCCTGAAATCAGATGATTTGCCAATTAAAATTACTGGATATACTCCTTGCTTTAGGAGAGAAGCGGGATCTTGGGGGGCTGATGTTCGTGGTTTAAACCGTCTTCATCAGTTTGATAAAGTGGAAATTGTTCATATAGAACATCCTGAAAATTCATATGATGTTTTATTACAAATGCGAGATCATATAGAAGGTATTATTAAAAAACTTGAGCTCCCATACCGAATTTTGAATCTATGTGGGGGTGATATAAGCTTTAATGCTGCTTTATGTTTTGACATGGAAGTTTATTCAGCTGCACAAAAAAGGTGGCTTGAAGTGAGTTCTGTAAGTAATTTCGAGACTTTTCAGGCTAACAGACTTAAACTGAGATTTAAGGATAAAAATAATAAAACCCAACTTGCTCATACGCTAAATGGCAGCGCCTTAGCTCTTCCAAGAATTTTAGCTGCTATTCTGGAAAATAATCAAACTGAAAAAGGGATAAAAATTCCCACCTGCTTACAAAAATTTACAGGTTTTGATTTAATAAATTAAGCACTTGTGCTATTATTTCATAGAAATAACAATCTCTCTATCAGTCTTTTACGGCAAAATAATACACGGTTAACTTTGAATTACTACTTAATACAAATAGTTTGAGTTGAAATTATTTAATCTATCATCTTTATTATTCGTAAGCCTTTGATCTTCAGGGGTTATATCTCATTTATTGCTAACATTTTAGTTTAATGGATAAAAATATATTAAAAATATCCAAAGAGTTGGGTATTACCGATAAACAAGTTACCTCTACAATTGAATTGTTAGATCAGGGAGCTACTATTCCTTTTATCTCTAGGTACCGAAAAGAAGTTACAGGAAGTCTTGATGAGGTTGCTGTTGCCAATATTCGGGATAGAATTGGGCAATTGAGAGACCTGGATAAAAGAAAAGAAACTGTTTTAAAGTCAATTGAGGAACAAGGTAAATTAACTTCAGTACTTCAAAAACAGATAGATAAGGTAGAAACAATGTCTGAGTTGGAGGATATTTATCTCCCTTATAAGCCCAAAAGAAGAACAAAAGCTACAATTGCCAAAGAGAAAGGTTTGGAGCCTTTAGCTACCAAAATATTTGATCAAGTTGAATTTGACTTAGTGTCTGAGGCTGAAAAGTATATTTCTCAGGAAAAAGAGGTTTTGTCAATTGAGGATGCTTTATCTGGGGCAAGAGATATTATTGCAGAAGTAATAAATGAAAATCAGGAAGCAAGAAAAACTATTCGAAGGATATTTGAGAACCAGGGTGTTTTACAAACAAAGGTGATTCCCGGAAAAGAAGAAGAAGGTCAAAAATATAAAGATTATTTCGAATGGGAAGAGCCTCTAAAATCAGTTCCATCCCATAGGCTTTTGGCAATGCGAAGAGGTGAGAAAGAATTAATATTATCGTTTTCGTGCACTCCTGAGGATGAAATAGCCATATCAAAGTTGGAAGGAAAGTTCATCGAGCATAGAAATGAAGTGGGAGAGCAAATCAAACTGGCTATAAAAGATGGTTACAAACGCCTTATGAAGCCCTCTATGGAAACTGAAATTCGGTTGAAATCCAAGAAAAGTGCTGATGAAGAAGCTATAAAAGTATTTGCTGATAACTTGAGACAATTGCTTTTGGCAGCTCCATTGGGTCAGAAGGCAGTGTTGGCAATTGATCCGGGGTTTAGGACAGGTTGTAAGGTAGTTTGTCTTGATAGGCAAGGAAAGTTACTTGAAAAAGGGACAATTTTCCCCAATGAGCCTCAGAAAAGGACTTTTGAAGCTGGAGAATTAGTGAAAAATATGTGTGCCAAGCATAAAATTGAAGCTATAGCCATAGGAAATGGAACTGCCAGCAGGGAAAGCGAAAGCTTTGTGAAAAGCTTGAAATTACCCTCATCTATTATGGTTGTAATGGTGAATGAAAGTGGAGCATCTATTTATTCAGCTTCTGAAGTAGCGAGAGATGAATTTCCGAATGAGGATGTTACCGTAAGAGGATCAGTTTCCATTGGAAGAAGGTTGATGGATCCACTTGCTGAACTTGTAAAAATTGATCCCAAATCAATTGGTGTTGGTCAGTATCAACATGACGTAGATCAAAATGCCCTTAAAAGTGGTTTGGACGATGTTGTTTTGAGTTGTGTGAATGGAGTAGGTGTAGAGGTTAATACCGCCAGTAAAGAATTACTGACCTATGTATCAGGCCTGAACAAATCAATTGCTAAACAAATTGTGCTTTATAGAGAAGAAAATGGACCTTTTAAAAGAAGACGTGACCTTAAAAAAGTACCAAGGTTAGGAGATAAGGCTTTTGAACAAGCTGCAGGTTTTTTACGAATAAAAAATGCTATAAATCCATTGGATTCAAGTGCAGTTCACCCGGAAAGTTATCCAATTGTTGAAAACATGGCAAAGGATAATGGATGTACAGTTGGTGATTTAATGACCAAGTTAGAATTAAGGGATTTGATTGATTTGAAAAAATATCAAACTGAAACTATTGGTCTACCTACTCTGAAAGATATTGTGAATGAATTGGCAAAACCTGGAAGAGACCCAAGAGAACAATTTGAATCATTTCAATTTGCTGAAGGCATAGAAAATATGACTGATCTGCAGGTTGGAATGGAATTGCCAGGAATAGTTACTAACATTACCAACTTTGGCTGTTTCGTAGATATTGGGGTCCATCAGGATGGGTTGGTTCATTTGAGCCAAATGGCTGATAGATTTATCAAGCATGCTGGTGAAGTGGTAAAAGTCCATCAGAAGGTGAAGGTTAAGGTAGTGGAAGTGGATATTAAAAGAAAAAGAATTGCCTTAACCATGAAAAGCGACCAAAAACCAAGCAAGCCCAAAGGAAAAGTAGAGAAAAAAAGTGAAGTTTCTTTAGAGGAAAAATTGAATATGTTGAAAAGCAAATTTAGATAATTCTCATTTGGAGGAATTTCTAGGATAATATAACTTTTTAAAGACTTGTGGTAATCCGTAAGTCTTTTTTTATTAATTGGTATAACTATTTCAATATATTTTTTAATTTTTCCTTTAGATTTAATGAGAAGTTTTTTAGGGAATCAATAAAAAATATTGAAAAATATTAAGATATTCTTAAAAAAAACAGCAAAAATTTTTGATTTTTCTTTAATTACTACAGGTTTGCTTAAAAATATTGTTTCTACTATTTTTGTAGAACCAACTTATCTAAATGAATCCGCATAGACGAATATGTATTCATTTTGGTGAACGGGTTTATACTTTTAAATTACTTATCTTAAAGCTCATTTTTTATGAACAGCTTACTGACATCCTTTAAGGATAATTGTGGTTGCGGCCTCATTGCAAATTATAGGAACATCCCTTCAAGGCAGATGACTCTTGACGCCCTAACTGCTATTGGTAGAATGATCCATAGAGGTGCTATAGCAGCCGATGGGAAAAGTGGTGATGGTAGTGGTCTTCTGTTCTCGATGCCAGATCGCTTTATGAATAGAATTGCAGAAATGAATGGTTTTGACCTGCCGGATAAATTTGCGGTGGCAATGTTATTCATTACAAGTGAAAAACATAAAGAGATATTTACTGAGGCTTGTGAGAGAAATGATTTAAAAGTATTGTTTTATAGAAAAGTTCCGGTAAATACAAATGTGCTTGGGGAACAGGCTTTAAATGCATTGCCTCATATCGTTCAGGCATTTGTTATTCCTAACTCTTTGATGGCAACTAAAAGGTTTGATCCACTTCTTTATTTAACAAGAAAAGAAGTAGAACATCAATTAAGAGATGATAAGGATTTTTATATTTGTTCATTCTCAGATAAACTTATTTCATATAAGGGTCTGATAATGCCTACCTACCTAAAGGACTTTTTCTTGGACCTTCAGGAAAATGATTTTGAAACAAGTTTTGCTTTATTTCACCAAAGGTTTTCTACCAATACCCTCCCAAGATGGCCACTTGCACAGCCATTTAGAAGTCTTGCTCATAATGGAGAAATAAACTCCATTCAGGCTAATAGGTTTAATGTGGATGTTTCCTCCGAAAAATTTGAAAGTGAGGTTTTTACTAAAACCGAAATACAAAGAATTCTTCCTCTGTTAGAATCTGGTGCCAGTGATAGTGCCAGTGTGGATAACATGTTTGAGTTTTTAATTAATAATGGAGTAGACTTTTTTAAAGCTATCAGAAGTATGGTGCCAGCTCCCTGGCAAAACGCACCACACATGGATGCTAAAATCCGGGCTTTCTATGAATATACTTCTTGTAATTTTGAAGCCTGGGATGGTCCGGCTGCTTTAAATATTACTAATGGTAGATATTTAGGTTGTATTTTAGATAGGAATGGTTTAAGACCTGCCAAATATATTATTACTACAGATGACCGATTCATTATCAGTAGTGAATATGGAGTAATTGATGTGGAGGATAATTTGATCAAAGAGCAGGGAACATTGAGAAGTGGAGAGATGATTGGTGTTGATTTGAAATATGGAAAGATTCTGAAAAATGAAGAAATTAATGATTATCTGAAAAATGCAAAACCTTATGGGAAGTGGCTAAATGATAATAGCGCTTACCTAATGGAGCATTCGGATAAGAATTTTTCCGATTTCTCAGATTGTAAATTTGATGAGTTTGTTGAAAGTCAGCGATACCATAATATTACTAATGAAGTAGTTGAAAGCATTATTAAACCCATGATTTCCTCCGGCAAGGAAGAAATTGGTTCAATGGGAGATGATACTCCACTGGCTTGCTTTAGTAATATTCAAAGAAATTTCACAGATTTCTTCAGACAGAAATTTGCACAGGTTACCAACCCACCAATTGATCCTATTAGGGAAAAAATGGTAATGTCTACAAGTTTAAGCTTTGGTCCAAAGAATAATATCTTAAAGGATGGACCAATGAATGCTCATAGGCTAAAAACCATGAATCCAATTCTTTCGAAAGAAAAGATGGATGTATTTAAGGCTTTCGGTTCC
Organism: Flammeovirgaceae bacterium; assembly: GCA_019634305.1. Classification (GTDB taxonomy): domain Bacteria; phylum Bacteroidota; class Bacteroidia; order Cytophagales; family Flammeovirgaceae; genus Flexithrix. Next base: position 11,658 of record JAHQVQ010000018.1, read on the forward strand.
ATAGGAAATCCATTATATGATCCGGTTTATAAGAATGAAACCTTTTTTACAAATTTTAAAAAGGATCTTAAATCTTCATTATATCAGTTAGGTGAAAAGGTTGTAGAGGCCGTAGCTAACAATGGTATCAAAATGGTGATTTTTGATGATCGGGTACTGAATAAAGAAAATAAACTAATTCCTATAGCCTTGGTGGTAGGATATGTTAATTCTTTATTGAAAAAGAAAAAACTGAGAAGCAATGTTTCTATTGTAACCATAACTGGTGAAGTAGGTGATTCTCATTCTTGCGCAGTTTTATTAGGATATGGTGCAACTGCAGTTTATCCTTATTTAACTTATGCTACAGTATATAAGGCTGTAAAAAGAAATAAAAATGCTAGAGAAATAGACATTAAAAACGGATTAAAGAGGGTTCACGGTGCAATGAACCAAGGGTTGTTGAAAATTATGTCTAAAATGGGAATTTCTACCATTGAAAGTTACCATAACTCTTCATTATTTGATGTAATTGGCCTTAGTAATGAAATAGTGGAAGACTGCTTTAGTAGTTCAATTCCATTAATTCCGGGACTATCCTATGAAGATATTGAATTCAAGATTCAGAAAGTTCATAAAATCGCATATAAAAGACAACTTATAAAAAAGTTGTATCCTCTTGAAGTTGGAAGTTTCTACAAATACATGGATAAAGGAGAATATCATGATTTTTCTCCAGACGTTGCAAGATCGGTTCAAAAATTTGCTAGAAGTGGAAAGGAAGAGGATTATGTTGAAATAAAGGAAAGGATTAATAATCGTGGTTTGAAAATGATCAGAGACTTTTTTGAGTTTAAATCTGGTCAAAAATCAATTGATATTTCAGAAGTGGAATCAGTTGAAGATATCACATGGCGATTTACATCTGCTGCAATGAGTCTAGGCTCTATCTCTCCAGAAGCACATGAAGCTATTGCGGAAGCCATGAATTTCTTAGGAGGAAAGTCAAATTCCGGAGAAGGTGGAGAGGATAAAAGAAGGTTTGGAACAAATAAAAATAGTAAAATCAAACAGGTTGCTTCTGGTAGATTTGGGGTTACTCCTGAATACTTAAGGAATGCTGAGGAAATTCAAATAAAAGTTGCACAGGGCGCAAAACCTGGAGAAGGAGGGCAGTTACCAGGGTCAAAAGTTACTCCGCTTATTGCTTCTTTAAGATGTACAATTCCTGGTGTTACTTTAATTTCTCCTCCACCTCACCATGATATTTATTCGATTGAAGATCTTGCCCAGCTAATTTTTGATTTAAAGCAAATCAATCCTAAAGCTAAAGTTTGTGTAAAATTGGTATCAACAGCGGGTGTCGGAACTATTGCAGTAGGTGTAGCTAAGGCTTATGCTGACAAAATAATTATTTCCGGAGCAGATGGAGGAACTGGTGCTGCCCAGTTAGGCTCCATAAAATTTGCAGGAAACCCTTGGGAATTAGGATTAAGTGAAGCACATAATGCTCTAAAAGCAAATCATTTAAGGCAAATGGTGGAACTGCAAACTGATGGAGGTTTAAAAACAGGTCTTGATATTGTGAAAGGAGCCATTTTAGGGGCAGAAACTTTTGCTTTTGGAACTGTATTACTTTCAACAGTTGGTTGTAAAATCTTAAGGGTTTGCCATTTGAATAAATGTAGCGTAGGTATTGCCACTCAAGATGAAATGTTGCGGTCCTACTATACAGGAACAGTGAAGGGAATTATCAATTATCTACAATCTGTAGCTCAGGAGGTTAGAGAAATTCTTGCTGAACTTGGCTACAAAAAACTTGATGATATCATAGGTCAAACTCAATTGTTGAGTATTGTAAATGATGAGTTGGCTAAGAAATTTGACTTTTCTTTTGTGCTAAATAATCTGGAGGGTGAAAACATTAAAAAAGTTAACTATAATGAACCTTTCGATAAGAATATTTTTGAGCAAAATATATTGAAGGAAGTTTTACCAACCATAAAGGCTCCGCAATTTCCAATTGTAGTTAATCATAAAATAAGCAATACCAACAGAAGTTTTGGAGCAATGACTAGTGGCGTAGTTGCAGATTTTTACGGAGATAAAGGTTTACCAAAAGAAACAATTACGGTGAACCTTACTGGGAATGCGGGGCAATCTCTTGGTGCATTTTTAGCCTCTGGTCTTCTGATTAGACTTACAGGTTCATCCAATGATTATGTAGGAAAAGGAATGCATGGCGGACATATCATTATTACTCCGGAAGATAGTAGGAAAACTTATAATTTAGCTGGGAATACTTGTTTATATGGTGCTACTGGAGGGAAGCTTTTTATTGCTGGGCAGGTAGGGGAGAGATTTGGAGTAAGAAATTCTG
>JAHQVQ010000179.1 GCA_019634305.1 Flammeovirgaceae bacterium
CTCATTATACTTTTACTTTATGTATTTAAATAAACAATCATAAGATATAAAATGGAAAAAGGAAAGGATACCTCAAAGTCAAGAACAAGAAGAGATTTTATTAAATCAACTGGAGCAGCAGCGCTGGCAACTCCCTTTGTTTTTAACATCGGAATGGCACAAGGACTAGACAATACCAATGTTGATACTTTAAAAATAGGTTTAATTGGTTGTGGAGGAAGAGGAACAGGTGCAGCCAATCAAGCGCTAAGTGCAGATGATAACGTAATTCTTACAGCAGTTGGTGATGTATTTCCGGATAAAATGGAAGCTTCCATTACGAACTTACAACAAATTCATAAAGACAAAGTAAAAATAGATAATGACCATAAATTTTTAGGCTTTGATTCCTACAAAAAAGTTTTAGAATCGGATGTAGATGTTGTGCTTTTAGCTACTCCTCCTGCATTTCGCCCAGGACATTTATCTGCAGCAATAGCAGCAGGAAAACATGTGTTCTGTGAAAAGCCAATGGCAGTAGATGTGCCTGGGCTTAAAAAAGTATATGCCGCAGCAAAAGCCGCTAAAGAAAAGAATTTATCATTAGTATCAGGATTTTGCTGGAGATATCATTTTCCAAAAAGAGAAACTTTCGGTAAAGTGCTCAATGGAGATATTGGTGAGGTGATGTCAGTGTACAATACTTACAATACAGGTGAGCTTTGGTCAAGACCAAGACAACCAGAATGGTCAGAGATGGAGTTTAAAATGAGAAACTGGTTATATTTCAACTGGCTTTCTGGTGATCACATAACTGAGCAGGCTATTCACAGTATTGATATGATGTCGTGGGCAATGGGAGATGTGTTGCCTGTAAAAGTAACTGGTACTGGAGGACGGCAGCAAAGAATTGATCCTAAATATGGTCATGTGTACGATCACTTTGCTATAGTTTACGAATATGAAAGTGGTGCTAAAGGATTCCATTTTAGTCGTCAGCAAAAAAATTGTACTAATAGTTATGCAGTGGACATCAATGGCACGAAAGGAAATTGCATGGTAGATTGTATTAAAAGGAAACATGAAATTGTAAGTGGCGGAGAAAAATGGAGATATCGTGGTGAAGGAAATGACATGTACCAGACTGAACACAATGAATTGTTTGCCTCAATAAGAAGTGGAAAACACATGAATGATGGAGAATGGATGGCAAATAGCACTATGCTGGCCATTATTGGTAGAATGGCTGCTTACTCCGGACAAACCATAACCTGGGAGGAGGCCATGAAATCAGAAGAGGTATTAGGCCCACCAATGGGAGATTATTCATGGGATTTGGATTGGCCAACAAAAACTCCGGCAGTTCCTGGGGAGTATAAATTATTCTAGTTCATTTTTGAAAAAATAATATAGTTATTAAAGCAGCTGAAAAATTTAATTTTCAGCTGCTTTTTTAGTTGCCGGAATATTAATATTCACTGTAAATTTTATTTCCCGCAGGATATTTCTCATTTCGTAAAATTTATCTTTCGAAAATGTTTGGCAAAGGGTTGAAAATCATTTCAAATCCCTTAATTTCAATCAAGATTTAAAGATTTCCTCTATTTTTTATGATATGATTAATTTGAAGTACCGATTTTTTTTCTTGATTGTAATTTCCCTGTTTAACCTTCAACTTGCAAATGCACATGTCACTTTACCTTACCTTTTTAGTGATAATATGGTATTGCAAAGAGGAGAGCATATAAAAGTATGGGGATGGGCAAATCCCGGAGAAAGGGTTGCTGTTACTTTCAGGAGTAAAAGTTACAGGACAAGAGCTGATAAACTGGGGAATTGGCAGGTAAGCATGGATAAATTACCAACTGGAGGCCCTTATGATATGTATGTATTGGGAAATAATTTAATTACCATTAGAAATGTGATGATTGGAGATGTTTGGGTTTGTGGAGGTCAATCTAATATGCGGTGGAAATTGGAAAATACAGAAAATGCTGAAGAGGAAATTGCCCAATCAGAAAATTCAAAAATCAGATTATTTGAAGTAAAAAAAGACCGAAGCTTTAAACCTAAAGACAATACTTTATCTGCGGAATGGAAAGAAGCAAGTCCTGAAACAGTAAAAAGTTTTTCGGCAGTGGGTTATTATTTTGGAAAAATACTTCAGAAGGAACTGGATGTTCCCATTGGCTTAATTAGTGCCAATTGGGGAGGGACTACAGTAGAAACCTGGATGCCAGCAGATAGCCTGATGAAGTTTCCAGAATATCAGGATAAACTGATGGAAATGAGCAAAAACTACCAGACAGTAGAGGAATTTGAAAGACTGCGGCAATATCAGGATTCCACTTTTGAAATTAAGCCAAATCAATATCCTTCCATTTTGTTCAATGCCATGATTAACCCAATTATTCCCTATGCTATGAAAGGGGTAATCTGGTATCAGGGAGAATCTAATGATGGGGAAGCCCATAAATACAATCATTTATTTGAGGAAATGATTAATTCATGGCGAGATCGATGGGCAGGAGGTGATGTTTTAAATAGAAATTTCCCATTTCTTTTTGTTCAATTAGCCAATTACCAGAAAACCCCAGATAATCCGAAAGCCGGAGAATGGCCAGAATTAAGAGATGCCCAATTAAAAGCATTGGATTTACCCAATACCGGAATGGTGGTGACTATTGATATAGGTAATCAATTTGATATCCATCCAAGAAATAAAAAGGATGTTGGAAAAAGGTTGGCTCTTTTAGCCTGGGAAAAGGCTTATGGAAATGATATAATAAGTTCCGGTCCTATTTTTAAAAATTACCAAATCGATAATCAAAAAATTACCCTAGAATTTGAAGAAATAGGAACAGGTTTGATGTTCAAAAATAATTATGGCTATGGAAAGCATTTCCAAATTTGTGGACCAGACCGGGAATTTCATTGGGCAAAAGCTTATATTATTGATAATAGTAAGATAGAAGTTTTTAGTGATTCAGTTCCGAATCCTATTGCTGTAAGGTACGGATGGGAAAATAATCCTGAAGATGCCAACCTCTATAACAAAGAAGGGCTTCCCGCCTCTCCATTCAGAACAGATAACTGGCCAGGAGTTACTGATAAAGTAAGTTTCAGGCAGTTATACTTAAAACCTTCAGAAATAGACATGGTGGAAATGGTCAACCGCCATCATAAGGAAATAGCCAAACTTCCACCTCCATTGGCAAAACCATGGCCTACAAGTTTAGAAGAATGGAAAACTCAAAAGGCTTATTACAAGGAAAAATTAATAAATGCCATTGGGTTTGATGAAAAAAGCCTTCAAAATAAACCTCCTGTAAATGGTAGGTTTGTGGGAAAGTCGATTGAATATCCTGAATATTCTATTCGGCATGTTGTTTACCAAAGTCAGCCTGGGTTTTGGATAACTGCCAATTTATATATTCCTAAAAATAGAGCACTTCCTTTGCCAGCAGTAATTTACCTCAATGGCCATAGTGGAGATGGAAAAGCTACGCTAAAATACCAAAAAAGCATGATTGCCCTGGCAAAAAAAGGTTATATAGTACTGGCTCCAGATGAGGTAGGCGCTGGTGAAAGGACATTTACTGGGCAAAGTCAGCCATTTCAATATTTGGTTGGAAAAAGTGCCGGAGGTTGGCAAATCTGGGATGGTATCAGGGCAATAGATTATTTGTATACACAAAAAAATCTGGTAGATGTTAATAGAATTGGTGCAACAGGGCGATCAGGAGGGGGATTTCAAACTTTATACCTAGCTGCTATTGACGAGAGAATAAATTGTGCAGCTCCGGTAATGTATGTGGCCGGATATGATGGGATGATTACCACTGACCAGACGCATACCATGGATAATTACCTGATTAATCCAAGGAAATATTTTGAACACCAGCATTTGGTGGGTTTAATTGCTCCAAGACCATTATTTATGGGTGTGGGAACAAAAGATTTTTTCCCTATCGACTATGCCAAACGCACTTTTAATAAGGGAAAAGAGATTTACAATCTTTATGGGAAGTCCGATAATCTGGAATTAAAGGAGGTAAATATCGGGCATAAAGACACAATAGTTCACAGAGAAGCTGTATATGGTTTTTTTAATAAACACCTAAATGTAAACGAATCAGAAAAGGAGGGAGAAGTCCATGCTGATTCTGCTTCAATAATTAATTTCGGAATGCCTTCCTATTCCACCGCTACATTGGCTACTCTTGCTTATAGAGAAAGCCAGAAACTTCCAAAAGCTCCTGTTAAACTGACTAAAAAGGAATTAGACAAATTATTGGGGTTTGATGCTTATTATGACCGACCACTAGAAATAAGAAGTAGATCGAATAGCCTGGAGTTTAATGGGAAATATTATGAGGAAACATTTGTATTCGAAAGTGAGCCTGGAATTTATTTATCAGGAGAATTATTTTATCTAGCAAAAGATGAACAAAAACCTGTAATCTTTCTTTTTTCAAATTCAAAAAGTGAAATTGATAGGCTAATTTCTAATGGTTATAATGTAATCAGCGTAAAACTAAGGAAAGGCTCAAATGCACATAACAAAACCAGAAAAGGCAGAGGTCCGGAATATCTTTCCTTTACCAATGGATTGTTTTTAGGCAAGCCTTTATTTGGACAGAAAGTTTTTGATATTATTCGATCAATTGATTATTTAACCACCAGAATAGAGATTTGTGATAGTACTCAGATATTTCTGGTTGATTCCGATACTTCTTCCAGTTTGGCACTTCAGGCTTTGGTGGCTTCAGCGGTTGATGATAGAATCAAAAAGATAATGGTAAATCGCCCATTGGCTACATTCAAAGGGACTTCTGCACAATATAACAATTGGGAAAACTGGAATATTGAGATATATCTGCCGGAAATTTTAGAGTTTGGAGATGTACAAGATATTGCTTCCTTGATTGCCCCAAGACCACTTATTATTTCAGGTTTAAGGAGCATAAATAATGAATCGGTAAGTCAAAGAACTGTATTAAGTTTATTTGCCAGATGTAGGAATTCTTATCGACTAAAAGGAGCTTCTAAGGCATTTCAGATAAAAGAAGAATTGGAGGTTGAGGATATGCTTAGGTTTTTAAGGGAATGAGTAGAAAATAGTAATATCAAAAACCTTTACCACGTACCTGAAATTAGATAAGGTTTTAAATATATTTGTCTTTCACTAAAGTCCTATTAGGTTGTGAATAAAGTATTTGGATTCTTAATTTTTATAATAATCATTATTTCTTTAACTCCCAAAAAGGTTGTTGCTCAGGATGATCCTAATTGGATAATTCTTTCTCAGGTGATGTTTGGAGAGGAAAGAGAAACTGATTTTGGTTTAAAAATAGCTCCTCCAATCTTTACAGAACAAATTAGAGAGAAAACGGGAGAGATTATTACCCTTGATGGTTTTATTTATCCATTGGAAGGAGCTAAAGCTTCCAAGTATTTTGTGCTTTCTATGAAACCAATCGCTACCTGTTTTTTTTGTGGTAAAGCCGGACCGGAAACTGTGGTGGAAGTTTATGCGAAAGATAAAATTGAATATACTGAAGAGCTCATAACTTTAAAGGGGAAGTTTATGGTGAATGAATTCAGCACCACAGGCGTAATTTACATGTTAGATGAAGCTGAAATTATTGATGAATAACTTTCCGAAAAGTCAGATTTATTCTCAACCCTATTTCCTTTTTAGATTTAGGTAATTGATGTTGCCACAAATGTTGTGTTGCGCTTTTCATTAAAAAGAAGACTGCTATTTCACAATTCCAGATCATATTTTTCTTTCTTACTATCCTTTTGCCGTAATTGGAACTTTCTTTCAGCACCAAAACTTAAAGAAGCAATATCAGGTTTTTTACAAAGTTCAGTTTCATCATCATTATGCCATGATATAGTATCATCGCTATTTGCAGGCTTCTCAGGTAAGTTTTGAATAAGTATAGGTAATGAATGTCTATCTCCATAAAAAGTAGTTAACTAAATTCGAAATTTTCCTTCCCATCATCCAAAAAAATCAGATTAATTCCCATGTAATTTTCTTCTTTAATATTTTCCGTTTTATTCTCTTAATTATGGTTTATTAACAAATAGGCTGCTTTTTTTCTCTTATAATTATTTATATTCAGATTTAATTAACAAACATTTTTTCATTATGGATTTTATTTATCTTACCTGGACACCCAGCCAGGCCTTCGATAAAATCGAAGAATTAAATCAAAAAGCGATGTATGAAAGGCTTTCTGATTTTGAGCAGGAAGAATTGGACGAACTAAGAG
>JAHQVQ010000180.1 GCA_019634305.1 Flammeovirgaceae bacterium
AGAATTGCATTTCTTTTACCAAACTGATACGCTTTCTCAAAACTGGGAAAGACTACCAGAATACACCAAAAAGCATTTTGAAATGGCTGGAAGTTTATTTGGGAAATATCCTTATAAACAATATTCTGTGATTCAGGGGGGGGATGGTGGAATGGAATATGCCATGTGTACTATGATTACCGGGCATAGAAAATTACCAAGTTTGGTTGGGGTAACTGTTCATGAAGCAATGCATAGTTGGTTTCAGCATTTATTTGCTTTTAATGAAACAAAATATGCCTGGATGGATGAAGGATTTACCAGCTATGCCTCCAATATTATTGAAGATAAATTATTCAATACCAATAAGTTTAATCCTCATTATGGGAGCTTTTCTTCCTATAAGCGATTGGTTGATTTGGAGATGCAGGAGCCACTAACTACTCATTCTGATTTTTATACCCGAAATGGAAGTTATGGCGTGTCCGTCTATTCTAAAGGAGCTTTATTCCTTAGCCAGATGGAATATATCATAGGAAAACCAACTTTTGATAAAGCCATGATTAGGTTTTATAAGGAATGGAAATTTAAGCACCCTAAGCCAATTGATTTATTAAGAATTTTTGAAAAAGAGTCAGGTCTTGAATTAAATTGGTATCTGGAGCAGTGGATTGGTACCACTAATACAATTGATTATAGTTTAAAATCTGTTAAACCAGAAGGAACTGGAACATCCGTAATTTTAGAAAGATTAGGAAATATGCCTATGCCAGTGGATGTTTATGTTGAATATACTGATGGAAAAATTGAAAAATTTAATATTCCATTGAGAATAATGAGAGGAGTGAAAAAGGAAGATTTTAATGGAATTTCAAATAAGCAATTGGAAAGCTGGCCATGGACTTATCCAGAATATAAATTGATGATAGATGTAGCTCCGGAAAAGATTAAGTCAATTGAAATTGATATGACTATGAGAATGGCTGATATTGATAGGGATAATAATTCTTACCCTGAAAAGGAAAACCCGGTAACTTTTCCATTTACTGGAAAATAATAAGGTCTTAAACAAAATTTTTAGTAACCTTCTTTCAAACATGATTTTGAAAGAAGGTTTTTTTAAAGGGGCTTTTCTTCACCTACCCAAATCTTCATAGGGCTGGCTCCTCTATTGGACCAACTGAAATATGGAACGGCTAAAAATTTCACTTCTTTATCTTTTTCCAAATAACCTTTCCCGGAAATGGTTTGTACACCTTTTAATAACTTCTTGTTGAAACTGCTTCGTAGTTCATCATTCGGCTTAATTTTCATCAGATCCAGATCAAATGAATTGTCATGACCTTCAAGGCAATATAAAAGCGGTCCTCTTTCAATGGCTAACTTTCCCTGGTTGATAATTACTTTTTCATTACAGGCTATTTCCCTTATTTCCATAGGGAAGGCTAATTCAATTTTATCACCTGAATTCCATTCCTTTTTTAGTGTAATGAAGTCTTCAGAGGAATTATAATTTAAAATTTTTCCATTTAATTTTAATTCAATTTTTGCCTGAGAAGAATTTATATATTGATAAACACTTTCCCTATCGATAATAGGCGTGTTCTTTAACCATCCTGGAATCCTGATATGGATGGGAAATTCCTGAGGAACTTTAGAAGTAATCGTTAATATGGAATGACCGTTCCATGGAAATTCTGTTTCTTGCTTTATCTTCACCACACCCTTTTCATTTTTAAAAGAAAGCTGACTTCCAATAAATTGATTCACAAAAATTTCATTTCCTCTTTGAGCATAAATGTATTTTGGGATGGAAGGAATAAATCGAGTAAGGCTGCTTAGACAACAGGCAACAAATTCAAAATCAAGTCTTTCTGCCGATTTATTTAAATTGAATTTATGTTTCCCATCAGAAGCCAAGGGATTAGAATAAGAAAATGATTTTCCATCCAAAGCAATTCCAGATAATGCACCATTATACATGATTCGTTCTATGAGATTCGGGTATTTTGCATCTCCAGTTAGCAGAAACATTTCGTGGTTAAAAACCATAAATGCAATTGCATTACAAGTCTCATTATAAGCACCTAAATTGGGCAAATCATTAGTTTCGGCAATACTTTCTAACCTCTTCACTGAGGCGATTCCACCAGTTAAGGAAACTTTCCCCTCTACCAAATCTTTCCATGCCATTTCCAGTGTAGGAAGATAATTTATAGAATCAATCTCTCTTTGCAATTTAGCCATGGCAATGTACATGTACATTGCTCTTACTGCATGTCCCTTGACCTCAATTTGTTCTGAAACAGGAAGATGATCTTGTGCATAATGCCTATCTTTTTCTCCTGTTGCCTTATCTGTCTTAATAAAAAGAGAGTGATTTTTTGCATTTCCTCTTTCCTCCAAAAAATAATGAGCAAGATCTAAATATTCTTGGTTTTGAGAAACCTGATACAATTGAATCAAACCAATTTCTATTTCCTGATGTCCTGGTGGGGTTTCTAATTTTCCATAGCCAAATGTATTGTTAATGTGGTTGGCCAATTTAATCGCCACATCCAGAAATTCCTTTTTTCCTATAGCCTTATAATAGGCAACTGCTCCTTCTATTAAATGCCCAGCACAGTATAATTCATGCATATTTTCAATATCATCCCAGTGATGATCAGGTCGCTTTCTTGCCCATGGTTCCGTACTTTGCTTTGCCATGTGGAAAGTGTGTAGATATCCATTTTCATCCTGTGCGGCATTAAATAATTTTATCAAGGAATCTGCGGCATCGGTTAAGGATTCATTAGAATTAAAATAATTAGTATATGCAATTCCTTCAATTACTTTGTATAATTCTGAATCGGACCAGGGCAATCCTCGGTGTTCTTTTGGTTTTTTTTCAGAGGCACTGATAAAATTTTCTTTATATCCATTTTCATCAAATCTCTTCAGTACAGCTGGAATGGTAGTTTCGGAAATGGTGGTAATTTTCCCATTCCAAAAGTCATCCAATATCTCTATACTGGATAATGGCAGTTCTTTTATCTCCTTTGGAGGGGATTCTTGAGGTTGAGGGGAATTACAACCGAAAAATACAATTAGAGTTATTAGTATAGTTGGGAACGATTTCATTGTCAAAAAATGGAAAGGTTAAAAAGTGTATTGAATGGAAGTTTAAACAATTAGTATCTATTTCCTAAATAATTAGCTGCATTTGAGGTCTTAATATAAGGTATTATCCGACAAATTTTATTATTCCAATGAAAGTATTTAACAAGATCTGAAAAACATTATTCTGATAATTTTGGTACTTGGTTTCCCTGCCTTTATTTGAGTATTTTTTTTTTATTAATTTTTATTGCAGCAAGTCAATTCTGATGAAATGCTTTGAATTCAGGCTTTATTACATAATTTTATCAGACACAACAAGTAACTACAATTATTAAACAGACAGATTAGCAGAAAAAGTAAAACAACATGGAAAATCAAATACCGCATCAGAGAGAGTTTTTAGGACATCCCATTGGATTGTACATCTTATTTTTCACAGAACTATGGGAACGGTTTAGCTATTATGGGATGCGGGCTATTTTGGTATTGTATATAGTTGCAGGGGTAAAAGAAGGGTCTCTCGGAGGGATGGGTTGGTCCAATGCAGATGCTCTGGCGCTTTACGGTTGGTATACTATGTTGGTTTATGTGATGTCCGTTCCGGGAGGGATTTTGGCAGATAAATTCTTAGGGCAAAAGAAATCTGTAATGCTTGGAGGTTGGTTACTGGTGATTGGGCATGGAATTTTAGCTGTGGAGGCAGAATGGGCATTTTTTACTGGTTTAGCATTTATCATCTTAGGGGTGGGTTGTTTAAAACCTAATATTTCCACTATGGTGGGTGGTCTTTATAAAAAAGGAGATATAAGAAGGGATAAAGGTTTTACCATTTTTTATATTGGAATTAATATTGGAGCGTTTTTGTCACCAATTTTTGTAGGTTATATTGGAGAAAGAATTGGCTGGCATTATGGTTTCGGACTTGCGGGAATTGGAATGTTCATTGGGCAACTGGTCTTTTTATATGGTCAGAAGTATTTGAAAGGAATTGGGGATTATATTCCACCAGAAAAAGATGCTAATAATGCGGAGCAAGGGATATTTAGTAAAATATTTAAACATGTAGGAGCGACTATTGCCATGTTTATTTTCCTTGGTTTAAGCGGGTTAATGGTATTTTATGGAAGTATTGGCGGGGGAATTCTGGTAGCCTTTGGAGGCTTGGCTGTTGGGGCTGGAATTGTCATCTTTAAGGAATTAAATAATATTGAAAAGGATAGGGTAGTGGTTTTACTACTTTCATTTTTGATAGTAATTGTGTTTTGGGGTGCATTTGAGCAGGCTGGTGGATTGATGAATATTTATGCCAAGGATAAAATTAATAGAATGTTTTTCTCCTGGGATATTCCTGCTTCGGTATTTCAATCGGTTAATTCCTTTTTTATCATCACATTAGGTACAGCAGTGGCTGGTTATTGGGTTGCCAGAAGGCTAAAAGGAAAAGAAGAATCTGCCATTTTTAAGATGTCCATGGGAACCATAATTATGGGATTGGGATTTCTTTGCATGGCTGTGGCTTCTGTAGAGGCTGGTAGTGAACCATTTGGAAAAGGTGCAATGATTTGGTTGATTTTAGCATATTTGTTCCATACTATTGGGGAACTGAGTTTATCTCCGGTATCACTTTCTTTTATTACCAAATTAGCTCCAGCGCGGTATGTAGCAATCATGATGGGAGTTTTTTGGGCAGCTACTGGCTTAGGAAATAAAATGGCAGGCGCAATAGGAGAGGCCTCTCAAATGGAATCGGTGAAAATGGAAATGGTGGTCAATAATGAACAAATAGGTAGTTATGTGGCAGATAGTGCACATCTTAAAAAAGAGGATTTTTCTGTAAAAACGAAGTTGTTTTTAGATGGTGACCAATTTGTTTTCAAGCACTTGGAGAATAATGAACAGTTAAACTCCCTGATTTCTTTGGATAAAGAAAATGGGGAACGGCTTAAACAACTTTTAGGGGAAGAACAATTGACCGCTAAACAAAATGGGTATGCCACACTCAAATTTGATTTTGATGAAGAAGCAGAAAATTACAAAGGAGAAATTATAGTAGAGGAAGTTCAAAACAAAAGGGAATTGAAAACCTTTTTATTAATTACACTATTCACGGTGATATTTGGACTCCTCTTATTGGCCTTTTTAAAGAAATTAAAAAAACTTACTCATGGGGCAGAGGATGTAGATTTCAGTATTGGAAATGTTAAGCCTGTAAATCCGGAAAAAAAGAATATTTAGATTCTCCTAAAAATTAAAACCATTTGGGCCGATTTTTTTTATTCAGTAGCTCAAATGGTTTTAAAATTGAAATCGATTGAAATAATTTCCATTTGCCTAGGCTTGTCTTCGGTTTAATTCATCCCTTATTTTGGCTGCTTTTTCATAGTCTTCTTTGTTCAATGCAGCTTCCATCATGGATTTTAACTGGTCTATGGAAATAGAATTAAGCTGAGAGGTATCCAGTGACTCTGTAGATTCAATGTTAGACTTTTCAACAGGTGTTTTTTTGCTTTTAGCAGGTTTGTCAACGCCTTCTTCTTCCTCATTTAATACAATTCCAGCCTCTTCCAAAATATTTTCCATGGCGTAGATAGGAACATCAAATCTAAGGGCTATGGCAACTGCATCAGAGGGGCGAGCATCTAGCTCAATAAAATTGGAACCATCCCTGAAACTGCAAATAATTTTAGCATAAAAAACGCCTTCCTTTAAATCAGATATGATGATTTCATGTACGTCTATATCGAAATTTACAGCTAATGATTTAAATAGATCATGGGTCATTGGCCGATTAGAAACAATCTTTTCCATTTCTATGGCGATTGCCTGAGCTTCAAACATCCCAATGATTATTGGCAATCTTCTATTTCCCATTTCTTCACCTAAAACCAAAGCAAACGAACCTGATTGAGAATGGCTTGCTGATAACCCTAATATTTCTAATTTGATTTTGTCCACAACTTCAAGTTAGCTTTTAAACTTTACACAAAAGTAATCATATTCTTAATAAAATCTAATTTGATAAAATTAATTTGCTCTAAGAATTGATCTGGCATTTTTAATGAAAAATGAAATTTATTCTCCTCTAATTTTGAAAAAAACTTATAGAGAAGGAATTTATTCATGTAAAAAATGAAAATTCCATAAGTGATTTCCAGAATGGTAATTTAATAAAAATAATAAGCTATTCCCTAAATAATATAAATTTTGATTCTGTCTTATAAGTTTAAAAATTCATTTTAGAAGAGGCTATAATAAGAGAAGCCGCCTGAAAGGCTGAATTTGTAAGTAGCCTTTCACCATCCTCCATAGCTTTGTCTAAACTCATAGGACTATCCTCAATAGCAAACAACGCATCGAAAGCTTTGAATTTTTCCTGTTCATATGGAGGAATATTTCCTGAAAATGCAATTACCATTTTTCCAGCTTCTTTAGCCTTAAGCGCAATTCCGTAAGGTCCTTTGCCATCTAAAGTCTGGAAATCCAATTTTCCTTCGGCAGTGATCACAATATCGGCTGATGGCATATGTTTATCAAATTCTAGAATTTCCATTACCAGATCAATTCCATTACAAATTTCTGCATCTAGAAAGCCGTTCAAACCAGCTGAAATTCCTCCTGCAGCTCCTCCATGTTCTATTTTTGATAAATCCTTACCAGTAAAATTTTTAGAGATTTCCACAAAGTGTTTCAGGTTTTCTTCCAAAATATTAACCTGCTCAGAGCTGGCTCCTTTCTGAGGTCCAAATACTTTTGCAGACCCAGATTCACCAATAATTTTGTTTTCAACATCACAGGCAATCTTTATTTTGCAAAGCTTAATTCCTTCCTTAACTTCAGAATCATCTAATTTGTTTATTTTATGAAGATTTCCTCCTCCATAAGGTATTTCCTTTCCGGTTTCATCCAAAAAATTGTAGCCTAAAGCCTGTAAAATTCCAACCCCTCCGTCAGTGGTAGCACTTCCTCCAATACCTAATATTATTTCTTTACATCCATCTTTTATGGCTGCTTTCATCAATTCCCCCGTTCCAAAACTTGTTGCTTTTAGCGCATCCAAATCTTCGGTTTTTAATAATGCCAAACCAGAAGCTTTTGCCATTTCTATGATAGCAGTTCCAGATGGTGTTATTCCATATTCTGCCTGGATTTTGTTTCCCAATGGCCCCCTGACTTCGACTTTCTTCATTTGCCCACTTAGAGCTTTTACCAAAACATCTGCAAAATGATCCCCTCCATCGGCAATGGGGAGTTTTAATGTTTCAAAAGCTGAACTGGCCTTTAACAATCCGGATTCAATGGCATTTGCAGCCTTATGTGCATCAAGACTTCCTTTAAAAGAATTAGGGGCAATGATTACTTTTAATTTTCGATTCATTGGAGCAACGGTTTCAAAGAAAAAGCTAAAAATGGAAATTTTATAGGTAAAAAATAAAGCCCTTCTAAAAAAATAAAAAGGGCTTTATTAAAATTTATAGGCTTTGGCTTAATAGGCTAAAATACTACCAAGCCATTTTTCAGTTTCTTCCACTGACTTGTCAATTCTATTTGCATAGTCTTCTACCTGATCTTTTTTGATTTTACCTAATCCGAAGTACCTTGAATTTTCATTGGCAAAGTACCATCCGCTTACTGCGGAAGCAGGATACATGGCAAAACTTTCGGTAAGTTCAAGTCCAATATTTTCAGTGGAATTTAGCATTTTGAATAATGTGCCTTTTTCCAGGTGATCCGGACAGGCTGGATAACCTGGAGCAGGTCGGATACCCTTATATTTTTCTTTTATTAATTCTTCATTATCAAGTGTTTCTTCTTTAGAATAACCCCATAATTCGATCCTGACCAACTTGTGTAAGCATTCGGTAAATGCCTCTGCAAATCTATCCGCAAGGGCTTTAATCATAATACTATTGTAATC
>JAHQVQ010000181.1 GCA_019634305.1 Flammeovirgaceae bacterium
ATTTTGCTTTGTTTTACTTAAACTCTTTGTTCTCTTTTTTATTTTTCTTATTCTTAAACGGGCTAAAATTATTTTATTTTTTCACAGTACTATAATCATAATTCACATATAGTTAACATATTGTCTTTATTTGTTATACCCTCAGGAAATATTAATAAACCTTTAAAATTTAAAATGATTTTTGGAATACTCGCCTCACTTATTAGTGTTTATATTTTAGTTTGTTTTATATATTTCCTTATCCAGGACCGTATTATTTTTTTACCTGAAAAACTAAAGACTGACTTCAAATTTACTTTCAATTTCCCTTTTGAAGAACTTACCCTCAATGGAAATGAAGGTGGAAAAATCAATGCTATTCATACTAAAATTAACCAATCCAAAGGAGTAATATTATATTTCCATGGCAATGCTGGAAGTTTGAAAAGATGGGGAGGTTTAATAGAAGAGCTTTTACCTTATGGCTATGATGTTTTTATGCCAGACTACAGAACCTATGGAAAAAGTACTGGGAAGTTAAGTGAAGAAAACCTTCATCTGGATGCCAAATTATGCTATGACTACTTAAAAAATGACTATGAAAATATTATCATTTATGGAAGATCTTTAGGAACCGGACTTGCCTGTAAACTAGCTGCAGAGGAAAAAGCAAAGCTTGTAATTTTGGAAACTCCATATTACAATATTCAACATGTAGCTCAATATTATACCCCTTTCCTTCCATCCAAATTGCTCCTGCGGTATACTTTTAGAAATGACTTATATATTCAAAAAATAAAAGTCCCGGTTTATATTTTTCATGGTACTAGTGATAAAATCATCCCCTATTCGTCAGCTGTAAAGCTATCTCATAAACTGAATTCAAATGGTGAGTTCATTACCATTCCGGGTGGAAAACATAACAATTTGGGCGAATTCAGTGCCTTTAATAATAAGCTTTTGGAAATTTTAAATTGAGCCTTCATAGCATGTCTGCAACCATAAAAAATTATTGGGCTGAAATTCAAGATAGTTTATTCTCTTCGGAAAATAAATCTGTGGAAGTTTTTAATATTATCTTGAAAAGGCTTTCAGAAAAAGGTCGGTTTTACCATAACCAAAACCATATTGAGGATTTATTACTGAAGGAAGAAGCCATTGATCAGCTTATCAGCAACAAATTTGTTTTTAAATTGGCTATCTGGTTTCATGATATCATTTATAATCCTTTAAAGTCAAATAATGAAGAGAAAAGTGCAAAATTAGCAATGGAAATTCTTACTGATACAAATATTTCGGAGGAGGAATTGAATTTAATTTCCCAATTTATAATTGCCACAAAAAGTCATCACTTAATTATCCCTCACCAAGATTTGCCCTACTTTTTAGATCTCGACCTTTCCATTCTTGGAACTTCAACTGAGCAATATAAAGCTTATATGGTCCAAATAAGGAAAGAATATAGACATGTTCCGGGAATTTTATATAAAAAAGGGAGACAAAAAGTTTTAAAATCTTTCTTGGAAAGAAAAGAAATTTACTTTTCCGATTATTTTAAAAAACTTTATGAGGAAAAGGCCAGAGAAAACCTGAAATTTGAAATTCAGTTTTTATCATAATAACCAAATTACTCCCAAGAATATATATGGCAACATTCTTCAAGGAAGATCTAGAAGAAAATTCAAAAGAAATCACTCTTTCCCAGGAAGAATCCAGGCATTGTGTGAAAGTTCTTAGGTTTTCCAACGGTGATAAAATATCTCTAATTAATGGGAAGGGATTTATTTTCCAGGGAGAACTGTTAAACAATGACCTGAAAAAACTTAAGATAAGAATTGATCAATCTCAGTATTTTAATAAGGAACAATCTTATCGAATTCACATTGCCATTGCTCCTACCAAAAATATGGACAGGATAGAATGGTTTGTGGAAAAGGCTACTGAAATTGGTATTGATAAAATATCCTTTATTAAAACCAGACATTCTGAAAGAAAACATTTGAAGACTACCCGCATTCATAATATAATCCAAAGTGCACTCAAACAATCTGGAAATTTATATTTACCAGAAATAACAGAATTAATAGAATTTAAGAATTTTGTGGAAATGGTAACTGAAGAAGAAAGATTTATAGCTTATGTTCCGGA
Source organism: Flammeovirgaceae bacterium (assembly GCA_019634305.1). Lineage (GTDB taxonomy): Bacteria > Bacteroidota > Bacteroidia > Cytophagales > Flammeovirgaceae > Flexithrix. The sequence continues at coordinate 2,128 of JAHQVQ010000181.1, forward strand.
AAATCCGAACAATTCACTAATTAAAAAATCATCAAAAAAGAAAACCTATTGTATTCTGGTTGGCCCGGAAGGAGGATTTTCGGAGGAAGAAGTTGCACTTGCACAAGTACAAGGTTTTGATCCTGTTAGCCTTGGAAAAACTCGACTTAGAACTGAAACAGCTGGATTATATGCATGTTCTATATTGAATATTATTAATCAAATTTAAAATTTTAAAAAAGGTAAAGGATTGTAAGGAAATAGGGTTCTGCTTTCATTTTATGCTTAATTTGGCACATGGAGATGAATTTCTCAAAACTAAAAATACACCTGTACTTATCCATTTATTCAGAATATAAGTTATATTGCCTCGCCAAATATTCCTTTGGAAATTTTGATTAACTATGAAATCACAAATATTTTTTATTTACCTATTTTTATTGACTCTACTTTCCAGTAATACATTTGCCCAAACCTATGCTTTTAAAATTGCCAAACTAAAGTATAATGGAGGAGGAGACTGGTATGCTAATAAAACTTCACTTCCAAACCTTGTAGAGTTTTGTAATCGTAACTTAAACATGAATATAGCTCCTGAAGAGGATATTGTAGAGGTAGGGAGTATAGAAATTTTTTCTTATCCATTTATCCATATGACCGGGCATGGAAATGTGGTTTTTTCACCTGATGAAGCTGAAAACCTTAGAAATTATCTTATTTCTGGTGGCTTTCTCCATATTGATGACAACTACGGTATGGATCAGTTTATCAGGGTGGAAATGAAAAAAGTATTCCCTGAAATTGAATTTATTGAATTACCTTTCAATCATGCTATTTATCATCAGAAATTTGAATTTCCCAATGGACTTCCAAAAGTCCACGAGCATGACAATAAACCTCCACAGGGCTTCGGAATAATCTATGAAGGTCGATTGGTTTGCTTCTACACTTATGAAAGTGACTTAGGCAATGGTTGGGAAGATAAAGTTATTTACAACGACTCAGATGAGGTTAGATCACTAGCCCTAAAAATGGGAGCTAATATTATTTCATATGCTTGTACACAATTCTAAAATGAAATTTAAAAAGGGTGAATATCACCCTGATCTTTTCCTCCAATACCTATATAAACCAGCAACACTCATCCAGGCCGGATTAGCTGCCTCATATTGTTTTATCCCTTTCTCATCCGTTCCTTTAGCCAATAACTGCTGCCTTACATATTCCTGAAAAACTGGAGTTACAGCTTTAGGATCTTCATTATTATCAAACCTTGGTTTCATCCAGTTGGCCCATTCCAACAATACTTCCCCTAGGTTCTCTAAATGTTCATGGATATTGGAAATTTTCCCAAAATGGGTTAAATAAAGTGTTTCTACTTCCAATGTTTTCATCAATTGAATTGAATTTTGCCAATCTTCAATATTAATATCCGGAGGAGGACATGGTGGCTGTATCATCCCATCACCTATTTTTACCCCCGCTACATCCCCGGTAAATAACCCATCACCAATTTGCCAGGCAATATGATGAATTGCATGACCAGGTGTATGCCAGGCTTTTACAGTTATATTTCCAATCACAATTTCTTCCTTATCTTCTACAGCGATTAATTGATTCGCGGGTATTGATCTCATTTCCCCCCATAGCCTGTCCATATCATCCTGATAAATTCTCCTTGCCGATTCCATTAATCGTGAAGGATCAGCCATATGTTTTTGACCAAAAGGATGCAAATATATTTGAGCGCCATGATCGGCAAAAACCCATGCCCCTCCGGCATGATCTAGGTGAATATGGGTAAGAAAAACATGTTTAATATCATTCAACTTATAGCCATAGGTTGCCATAGTTTTTTCCAGATTTTTAATTGCTGAATGCGGTCCTGTCTCAATTAAAATTGGTCCTTCCGAAGTTTCTACCAAATAGGAAGCAATTGCCTTTTCTATTCCTAAAAAATTAAGATCTATAATATTCACCTCTGCCATTTTGAATCTTATTAATTATTAAAAAATCATTATTATAGCGAACCGCTATTGGTTTTTCCGGAGGATGTAACTATAAATTTCTGAATTTTAGGTGGCAAACAGTTTTTTCCAAAAAACCAATTTCTATTGAGTATTGAGTATAATTTCCCATACACACAAGCTATAATACCTAATCTAAATGTATTCTCCAAAAGAGGTTTTCTATTATTAAAAATAAAAAAACTGACCCGAAATAATCGAATCAGCTTCTGTGGTTTTTGTTGTTGTAATTTGCTGAGTTAAGATTTTTTCAATTGGATATTACAAACAATTTCTACTTCATCACCTACCACTGTTCCACCAGCTTCTGTAAGTGAATTCCATTTTAATCCGTAATCAAATCTATTGATAGTAGTTTTAGCTTTAAAACCAGCCTTAGTATTCCCATAACCATCTTTTGCGGTTCCACCATATTTCACTTCAAAGTTTACTGGTTTGGTAACACCTCTGATTGTTAGATTTCCAGCCATCTCGTATTTCCCCTTTCCTTTTGATTTGAAAGCAGTACTTTTAAAGATCATTTTGTTGTATTTTTCGGAGTTGAAGAAATCCTCTGATTTTAAGTGATTATCTCTCATTTCATTATCTGTATTCACTGAAGCTACATCTACTGTAAATGAAACTTTAGCATCAGAAAAATCAGATTTGGCTACATTCATTTCTCCTTCAAACATTTTGAAAGAACCAGTTACTTCAGAGATTACCAGGTGATCTACGGTAAACTGCACATTTGAATGAACAACATCTGCTTCCCATTTCCCTGCCTCAATTTCATTGGGGTCAGTAGTGGTGAAAGATGAAAATAAGATAAATGCTAATCCGATTACAGTTGAACTGATGATTTTAATATTATTCATTTTTAGAAATTGATTTTTAATAGTTAGAACATTTGATTTTTTAAACAAGGAAATTATTAATTCGAATAGAAAAACCTTTCGCTTACAATTTTTCCATCTTTCCAATTCTGAACAGCCACCTGATCATATTTTTTGGTTCCCCAGTCTTTATGGTCATAATCGAAGTGCCATTCTACTACAGAGATATTATCACCGGCAATTACATTCTTCACTTCGGCTGCTCTAAATTCTGTGATGCTTGAAACAAAAGCTTCTTCATTTTTTCTACAAGCTGACTTTCCTTCAGTTACCGGCTGATCATTTTCCTGCATTTTCACATCATCTCCATAAAATTTATCAAATGCATCAAGAATTTTACCTTCCAATATCATTTGGTTTAGCTCACTTACTTGTTCCTTTACATTACTCATAACACATTTTATTTTTGGGTTAAAAATTTTGTTTTTTTGATTAATACAAAGGTAGGATGAGTCACAGCACTCTTTCATTGACCCATGGTAAGAAAAGTGATTGATCTATGTTAAGAAAAAAACATGCAAATTGGACGTACCCTTTTGGAGAAGTTTTACAGCAAATAAGTACCAGTACTATTTTATATTGAGTACTTTTATCTCATTATCAAAAAGTTGTGGCACTTATTAAGTATTTTTAATTCTGCACATCTATTTAAGTTGCTTTCAATCCAGGAAAAGCCTTCTGAAAGATCAGTGTTTATGAGCCAGGTCTTTTCGAATTCTGCTCAAAGACTCTGGGGTAATACCCAGATAGGCAGCTATTTGGTATTGAGGAACTCTTTGAGCAATAAATGGAAATTTCTTTAATAATGCCTGATAATTTTCCTCAGCAGTCTGGCTAAAATTATCCATTACTCTTCTTTGAAAAGCTATATAAGCATTTTGGGTAAGGATACGGAAAAATCGTTCGAATTTTGGGATTGTATCATAAATGGTTTCTAAATCATCTTTTCCCATCAAAAGGACTTCTGTATCCTCTAAAGCTTCAATGGCATAGATGGCAGGATTCCCGGTAAGCAAACTATATAAATCTCCTACCCACCAATCTTCAAAAGAAAAATTGATAATATGTTCCTTGGCATGACTATCTAGAAAATAAGTTCTCAGGCAGCCACTATTCACAAACCCGGTAAATTCACATTTATCCCCTTCAAATAGCAGGTGCTGCTTCTTTCTTAGTTTCTTAAATTTTAAAAAGGAGGAAAAGCGCTGAAATTCTTCTTCAGTTAAAGAAATCTTCTTATCAATATTAGCTTTTATCTGATCGAACATATTATAAATCACCTGGACACTTCAGCATAAAAAAGGCAATTTAAGGCTAAATCGTTTCAAAAGAAACTTGAGAAGTTAAATAAGTAATTTGAAAATAAATAAAAAGAGGAAAATTTAAGTTCAGTACAAAGAGATTTAGATTACATCATTCCCTCATCATTAAAACTATAATAATTTTCATTGGTAAAAATGAGATGATCCAGAACAGGAATTTCCAGAAACTTTCCAGCCTGTTTCATCTTTTCGGTAAGTTTAATATCTGCCTGGCTTGGGTTAAGATTTCCTGAAGGATGATTATGAACCAGAATAAGTCCACTTGCTACATTTTCAAGGGCTACTTTAAATATTATTTTTGGATCGGCAATAGTTCCAGAAACACCTCCTTTGCTAATCGGTTCTAATTTCAAAATTCTATTAGCTCTATTTAGAATAATCACCCAAAATTCTTCATGTTGCAAATCTAACAAATGAGGTTTAATTACCTGATAAGCATCATTTGCGCAAGTTATTTTAGGTTTTTCTACTACTTCTTCCGCCTTTCTTCTTCTGCCCAGTTCCAGAGCGCTTACAATGGTAATAGCCTTCGCCTCCCCTATTCCTTTTACTTTTGTTAAATCCTTAATGCTGAATTTTGCCAGTTTATTAAGGTTATTATCTGCACTTCTTAAAATTTGCTTCCCTACATCTACAGCACTCATAGACCTTGTTCCTGAACCAATTAAAATTCCAATCAATTCGGCATCAGTTAGTACTGATTTGCCTTTTAGCAGCAGTTTTTCTCTTGGCCGATCTTCTTCAGCCCATTGCTTAATACTAAATTCTGAGTTGTATTTGTTCATGTTGGTTAAGGTGATTATTCTCCATTTAAAAATAAAAGAGCCATTGGTGTTTCCAATGGCTCTTTTTATTGCAATTTATTATTATTCCTGATCTGGTACTAATTCAATATTCATATCGAATACAACAGTTTTTCCTACTGCTGGTATTCCAGATTCAAGTTTTTGGTTCCACTCAATACCAAAGTCTAACCTATCGATCTCCCCTTTAATATGGAATACAACAATATTGTTTCCCCATAAATCTGTAGCTTCTCCTTTAAATGATGCTATTAGCTCTATTTCTCTACACTGATCCTTAATGGTTAAATTACCAATTAGCTTATAATCATCTCCTTCATTTTTGTAAAAAGCAGTACTTTCAAATGTTATTGTAGGAAAAGAAAAGGCATCAAAAAATTCAGGAGTTTTTAGGTGGTTGTCCCTCATATCATTTCCTGTGTTCAGGCTTTCTGAATTTAAACTAAAAGAAACTCTAGCATTTTCGAAACCTGAATCCTCTACCAATTCCAATTTTCCTTCAAACTCTGAAAAATTTCCACTTATAAAGGCAATTCCAAGGTGTTCTATCTTAAAATTGATATCAGTATGGTTTAAGTCTAATTTCCAGTTTTGTGCAACAAGTGTTTTTGATTCCATAGATTAAAGATTTATTTTTATAAGATTTAAACATTTGAAAGATTAAAATTCCAACAGAAAATAGATCAATTTGCTTTTTCAGCCAATTCCTTTTTCAATCTTAAAACCTCTTGTTGGCTAGTTAAACTTTTTCTTTGAGCATCCTGAAGTGCAATGAGGTTTTTCTTCATTTGTTCCTCCTGTTTCAATTTTTTGGAAATATCTCCCACAATGGCTGTAATGATGTCTTCACCATGAACATTTCCTATACTTAGGGTAATTTCGACTGGAAACTGAAAACCATACATTTTACTTTTCCCAAAAAAACTATTTACTGTTTTACTTTTCCCTTGGTTTAAGTCATTTGTTTCCCCCAAAATCTTCCTGTTTTCCTTATGAAAAAACAAATCCTCAATGTTTAACTTTTCAAGCTCTGCAACTTTATACCCAAACATCTTTTCAAATGTTGGATTTACCTGAGATATCTTCCCATACTCATCAAAAAACAAGATGGTATTTGTGTAGTTTTTGAAGAATAAGTCCATTTCCTCCTTTTCTAAAGCAATCTCACGGGTTCTTTTGTCCAACTCTTTTTCAAGACTTCCTTTTATTTTTTCCAGTTCAAATAATGCTTTTTCATTTTCTATTTCCTTGGCTTTCAAATCTTTTTGGACACGGCTCATTTCCTCCTGAGTGGCTTGAAGTTCCTCCATATTCTGTCTCATCTCTTCTTCCTGAGCCCTGAACATTTCAGCATTTTCCTGAGACTCTCTCAGTAATAATTGGGTTTTATCATTCACCTTGGAACTCACCATAAATGAAGCAATATTTTCTCCTAGTTTTTCAATAAATTTTATCTGATAATCTTCAAAAACTTTAAAGGAAGCTAACTCTAAAATCCCTGCAACTTCTTCATTAAATTTAAAGGGGATAATGAGCAAACAATTGGGAATTGCTTCTCCCAGTCCTGAAGTAATAGATATAAAATTTTCGGGAATTTCAGTGAGTACTATTGATTCTTTCTCCAGATAAGCCTGACCCAGTAACCCTTCCCCAGGTTCAAATGATTCTGTAACGAATTTTTTACGGTCATAGGCATAGCAGGAAATTAATTCCAAACTTACAGAAGATCCCTTTTCTTCATCGTTTACGATAAACAAACCACCCTGATTGGCACCTAAATGAGTAACTAATCCCGATAGCAATTGATCGTAAGCTTCTTTATTTTGGGTATTCCTCAGAAGATTTGAAAATTTAGCGATTCCCTCATTAATCCAGCTTCTTTTCTCATCTTCCAGTTTATTTTTATCAAGTGTGGCAATGGAATTTTTCAATTCTTCTTCTGAAATCGCTAACTCTTTAGTTTTATCTTCCATTTTATTCAACAACCCCTCAGCTTTTAATTCTGAAATTCGATTATAAAAACCCATCAGATAAACCATTCCATATATTAAAATGCAAGAAACTATAATGCCCATAGTCCCTATAAACCCATACCTGAACTCATAATCATCCACTTCCAACTCTAGTAGATTATTTATTGAATCAAAAAGGATAATTTGCAGAAAATTCAAAACTAGACATGAAAATAAAACTATCTTTTCCTTTAAATCAAAAATAATAAGAGGCAAAAATGAAAATGCAACTTGTATTAAAGTAAGCCCAATAATTCTTGTATCTCCTGATTTCACCAAAAATCCATGGAAAGTGGTCGTAAGCAAAATTGGTAATATTGTAACAGTGATTCTGGATAAATTAACAAGACCTATATAGTTAAAAAAGAATATACTAGTCATAAAACCCGCTCCTATTAAGGGTATAAAGGCTATTGGGTTAAAATAAAAATAGGATAGAAAAAAAAATGGAAGTGCTACACAAAATGTATTATAAAAAGCTGCATAATTTGTTAGAACAATCTTTTTATTTAAATAGCTCGGGTTTGAGACATTAATACCTAATTTGAATAAATTTGAAAAGCTAGTCATCAATAGTGAAGGACAGTTATTTTTTCTAATTAATTATTAAAAGTCAAACTCTCTAAACACCTTAATATTGTTAACAACTAGTAATGGATAAAATATATTTAGCACATGAATAAATAATGAAAACCCCAAAACTCTATCTTTGTAATAATCTCATTCAGGGAGAATTTTGGATTTTGTTACAAACCAGTTAAAATTGCCAGAGTTTTTAAGTTTCTGATCATAATTAATAAACTTATTGACAGGTTTTTAATCTTCCAAAAAAATCATAACACACCTAATTATATGGAGAAAAACACAATTTTAGTAACTGGGGGATGTGGATATATTGGGTCACACACCATTATTGAAATCCTTAGAAATACAGATTTTAAGGTAATATCTGTTGATAATTGCATCAACTCCTCTCCTGATACCATGGACCGGATTGAAAAAATCACGGGTGTAAAGGTGAAGAATTACAATATTGACCTTACAGATAAAAAGGCAACTTTGGAGATTTTTGAGGAAAATGAAGACATTTTAGGCGTTATCCATTTTGCAGCACTAAAAGCTGTTGGGGAATCAGTTCAGAAACCTATGTGGTATTATGAGAACAATATGAATTCTCTTCTGAGTATTCTTAATGCTTGCCAAAGAAGCGAAGTGAACAATTTTATTTTCTCTTCTTCTTGTTCTCTTTATGGCAATGTAGCTCAACTGCCAGTAGATGAAAATACACCTTTGAGCAAAACCGAATCTCCATATGCTCATACAAAAAAGATAGGGGAAGAAATTATTGAAAACATTATTCATGTTAATAATATCAATGCCATCGCCCTTCGCTATTTTAACCCTGTAGGCGCTGATAAAACTGGTTTAATTGGAGAGAATCCTATTAACAAACCAAGCAACCTTGTTCCAGTAATCACCCAGACTGCGGTTGGAATAATTCCAAAGCTTACGGTTTTTGGAGATGATTACAACACTAAAGATGGATCCTGTATAAGGGATTATATCCATGTAACTGATATTGCTGATGCGCATATTAAAGCACTTCAATATTTGAAAGCTGGAAAAAATTCGGGCAAATTTGAGATTTTTAATCTTGGAACTGGTGATGGTGTTACAGTTTTGGAAGTAATTAAAGCTTTTGAAAAAGTAACTGATCAGAAATTAAATTATGAATTAGGCCCAAAAAGACCTGGAGATGTAGAGGCTATTTATAGTAATAGTGCCAAAGCCGAAAAACTATTAGGTTGGAAAACTAAAATTAGTTTGGAAGATATGATGGCAAGTGCCTGGAAATGGCAACAAACTCTTGAAAAAGAGAAAAGCTAATCCTCAAATTTTAACTTTTCTCGAAAAAATTTCTAATGGTTTTAATTATATAATCCTGTTCTGAAGATTTCAGGCCAGGATAAATAGGCAGACTTAAAACTGTTTTGGCGATTTCTTCAGCAATGGGGAAATTGCCTTTTTTATATCCCAATTCGAAATAAGCCTTTTGCAAATGAGGGGGAATGGGATAATGAATTAGGGTTTCTATTCCATTCTTTTGAAGAAAAGTCTGCAATTCATCTCGCTTTTTACTTCTAATGGCAAAAATGTGGTTTACGCTGAATTGATATTTATTGGAAGCAAATAGTTTTAAATCTCCTATAAGATTAAGATTTTCCCAATAGATTTCCGCAATCTTTTCTCTATCTCTATTCCATTCATCCAAATATTTCAGTTTAACACTTAAAACAGCAGCCTGAATTTCATCCATTCTAGAGTTTACCCCTACCCGATCATGAACATATTTTTCACTCGATCCATAATTTCGGATTTTCTGAATTTTCTGGTAAATGTCCAGGTTATTGGTAGTAATCCCCCCGGCATCTCCCAAGGCTCCCAGGTTTTTGATAGGATAAAAACTTGTGGCATTTACATCCCCAAAACTTCCGGTTTTCTTACCCTTAAAAGTCCCTCCTACAGCCTGTGCATTATCTTCTATTACTTTTAAATTATATTTTTTTGCTACAGTCAATATTTCTTCCATATTGCAGGAAGCTCCATACAAATGTACCGGAATGATTGCTTTTGTATTTTTAGAAATAGATTTTTCAATAAGGTTAGGATTAATATTGGCAGTTTCAGATGCTACATCTACAGGAACCGGAATTGCACCGGTCTGGGTAACAGCCATAAATGTGGCTATAAAGGTATGAGCAGGCACAATGACTTCATCCCCCTTACCAATACCCAAAGCCAAAAGAGAAAGCAGCAAAGCATCCATACCATTACCCACTCCTAAAGCATATGTAGTTTGAGAATATTTGGCAAATACTTTTTCAAATTCAAATAGCCTTTTACCCAAAACATACCAATTTGAGTCTATCACTTTTCCAACTTCTTCCTTTATTTCATCCTTACAATTGAGTTGCATTTTATCAAAAGAAAAAAAGGGAATATTCATAGAGTTTTTCAGCTAATATCGGATTTAATAGAACAGTGGCCACAACAATAAACACACAACAAATCTAGGTTTTTAGGAAGAAATACAATTAGAATTAATTAATTTAATGGAAAATAATACTTAACCCTCAGTAAGGCTTAAGAAATTGCTAAATAATGGGACTCAAAATCTCAAAAAAAATTTTATCGGGTGGCTTACTTTATCTAATCCTATTTAAAATAACTCCACTTAAGGCCCAACAAGCTTCAATTCCGGGAGCGGAGGTAACTCCTTTGCAAACTGAAATTATATTGGAAAATATCAGCTCTTTTCCACAAAAAACTGAGCTTTCAATAGCCATTCTAAAAGGTGATACTGTAAATTTTGTAGGACTAAAACTGGAGAATGATTCCTTAATTTTTTGCCAAAACCAAGACTTTCTTTTTGAAATTGGCGCCATCACTAAGGTTTTCACTTCTTCACTTTTTGCAAGCCTGGTGATTGGAGGAGTTGTAAAACTGGAAGATCCAATGGTAAAATTCCTGGATTTTACCCCCAAGCAGTCCAAAAAAGGGCGTAAGGAAATTACTTTACTTTCTTTGGCCAATCACACTTCTGGACTTCCAAATCATCCTAATTTTTTGGTAAAATTATCTCATTATAAAATTGAAGACCCTTATGCCGTATTTGGCAAGCCTCAAATGGAACAATATTTAAAAAAAAGAATGAAATTAAAATCACCACCAGGTGAGAAATATGAATATTCAAATTTAGGTGTAGGAATTTTAGGATATCTGCTCGAAAACAAAACAGGAAAATCTTATCAACAAATGATTGAGGATGAAGTTTTCTCCACCTATAATATGCCAAACTCCGAACTTGGAGAGAAATATTATTCAGGAAAACTGGTAAAAGGTCGAGATAAAAAAGGGGTAATTGTTCCTCCGGCAAATTTCAATGCTATGTTATCTTCCGGAGGAATCCTTTCTACTACACAGGATTTATCCAATTTTATATTAGCCAACTTTTCCAATGATTATGTAATGGATTTCCAAAGAACGAAAACCTTTAGTATTTCCCAAAACATGGACATGGCTCTTGGCTGGCATATCATGAAAACAGAAGGTGAGCAAAAGTGGTTTTGGCATAATGGTGCCACCGCTGGGTATAAGGCTGCAATGGTGATGGATGTTAAAAATCAGAAAAGTATCATTGTACTTTCTAATATTTCCGGGTTCAATCCTATTATGGAAAATATTGATTTACTCACACTGGAACTTATGGATACCTTATATTAAATGATTTTCTAACTTTAAAATCCCAAAAGAAGTAGGCACATGGAAATCTGGCTCTTTAGTTTGAGGATCTACCCAACTAATCCATTCCATTTCAGATTCTGGCTCTTTTATTGCTAAACACCTCCCTCTAAAAAGCCCTGCCTGCATTTTCCCATTTTCAAATAAACCAAGATTTTTTAAAGAGGCTATAGAAATACTTCCACTAACCTGATAACCATCTTGTTGAATTTCCCCATTCACAATCAGGTTTTTAGAACCTGGCCAGCTCCAGCTAAAATCAAAATCTCTGTGAAAATTACCAAAATAATCCAAAGTTTTGCTTTCCGGATCCATTTCCAAACAGTAGTAAGGTTTCATTTGATCATCCCTTTTAAAAAAAATTTCTACTCTATCGGAATAAATCACTTCCATTTTATCCTCAGATAAATTTTTTACTAAAATATTTTGGTCTTTGACTATAAATTGGAAATAGAATCTTTCTTCATTCCATAGGGCCCTGAATTCCATTGGAGGAGGAGTATCTTTCTGCCATGGGTAAAAGAAGTCTTTAAGCACCTCAGCATTTTCCCAAGGTAATTTATTCAGGTTTTGAACAGCTATTTTTTCAATTCTTTTGACTGTGTAGGTATTTTCAATCACTTCCATAATGGGTTTCGTAAGTACAAGGTTCAGGTATTGAATATTCAGAAAATTCAGCTGTTTATAGCAATTAATAGGGACTTCCCTTAAAAATAATACAATTTAAAATTCCTTGATTCTTCCATGTAAATTACAATTTCACTGTGATTATATTAAAAGATCCCCACCCTGAGGATGGGGATTTGAGATAACCCCTAGAAGGGGGTAAAATTACTTTTGCCCCCTCAGGAGGCAAAACTTGGTAGTGTCCCCGGTTTAACATCTATTTTTTTTGTTCCCTTCTTTTCTCC
>JAHQVQ010000182.1 GCA_019634305.1 Flammeovirgaceae bacterium
GGTACTATTATTTCCGAGAAATAGCAATCTCTCTATCAGTCTTTTACGGTAAAATAATACACGGTTAGTTTTGAATGACTACTTATCTCGCTATCAAACAGTTTTGGCAAATGAGATTGTACTAACCAATGTCTCATTGCATATTCAATATTACAAATTACATATTAACCGACCAAACTTCTTCTCTGGTGTGTCCATCGATATTTAGAATTACCCGCAATGGATTAGGAACTATCACCAATTTGGTAGTTTTTTTTACATAACTATCCACCTCCACATATACACCCTGATCATGCTTTATATCATAAATAGGACCGGTGTCATTTTCCCCAACTTTTTTATATTCGTGAGCGATGTAACTCAATGGTGATAATAAATCTACATCAGGGCAAATAGCGATATGCACCTTTTTAAGTATTCCCTCCAATTCAATACCATGTTTATCAATAAAGTCATCCTCAATTTCATGGAGATGATCTTCAATTTCATCATATTTTTTGTCGTGATATACAATGCCATTCAATTGATTTTTGATTTCAATGATCTCAATGAGTCCCTTATCTATTTCTTTGGTTTTCATTTTAATGCTGTTTAAGTAATGGATCTTAAAAAAACATGTAAATTTTAGATGACTGGTTTTTATTCGCTTGCTAAAAAAGTAGTTGAAAAAGGGTTGTTGGGTAAAACAAATTCATAAGTGCTTGAATATGAGATTGAAATTCCTTAAAAAAATAATTAATAAATCTAAGTTTGAAAATTTCCCAAAACCTTCTGTTTTTTCTAACAGTTGGTTTAATCCAAATTCAAAATATTAAAATTATTAAAGGAATGCAACAATAAAAAAATACTACAGGGTGGCAAGTCTAAAATTTCAATTAAATTTGCGGCAAAAATTCACAGAAGTAATGAGTATAGAGGAACAAATTGAGACGGGAATTGCAAAAGCCTTTAAAACTGTTTTTGATGTGGAGCTTCCACTAGAGAAAATTAGTTTACAATCTACTAGGAAGGATTTTGAAGGTGCTTATACTTTTGTCACATTCCCTTATGGAAAATTAACCCGCAAAAAACCAGAAGAAACTGGGCAATTATTAGGAGAAGAATTGGTGAAGAGCCTGGATGTTGTCTCAGATTATAATGTGGTAAAAGGTTTTTTAAATCTTGTAATCCCCAATCTTGTTTGGGTAAAAACTTTGATGGAAATTTCCAAAGTTGAAAACTTCGGTTTTGAAGTAGACAATGGGCACAAAGTAATGGTGGAATATTCTTCCCCAAACACAAATAAGCCTTTGCACCTTGGACATTTAAGAAATAATTTTCTGGGTCATTCGGTTGCCATGATTATGGAAGCCAATGGTTATAATGTTCTGAAAACCAATTTGGTAAATGACCGTGGAATTCATATCTGTAAATCCATGCTGGCTTATCAGAAATTTGGAAATGGAGAGGAGCCTGGTAATGATGTTAAAGGAGATAAACTGGTTGGAAATTATTATGTGAAGTTTGATCAGGAATATAAAAAGGAAGTAAATCTTCTTTTCGAAAAATTAAAAGCGGTACAACCAGCAGGTAAGGATGAAGAATTGAAAAAAGAAGCTGAGCAAAATGCTCCACTTTTAGTTGAAGCCAAAGAAATGTTGTTGAAGTGGGAAAATAAAGATCCTGAAGTAACTGCATTATGGGAGAAAATGAATGGTTGGGTATATAGTGGTTTCGATCAGACCTATAAACTGATGGGAGTGGAGTTCGATAAAATTTATTATGAGTCGGAGACATACCTGTTGGGAAAAGATATTGTGAATGAAGGATTGGAGAAAAATATTTTCTTTAAAAAAGAAGATGCTTCTGTTTGGGTAGATTTATCAGATGATGGTTTGGATGAAAAACTTTTGTTGCGGGGAGATGGTACTTCTGTTTACATGACTCAGGATATGGGAACTGCAGATTTGAAGTATAAAGATTTCCCTATGGAGAAATCAGTATATGTAGTTGGAAATGAGCAGGATTACCATTTTAAAGTACTTCAGTTGATTATGAAGAAATTGGGAAGAAGCTATGCTGATGGGATTTTCCATCTTTCTTATGGTATGGTGGATTTACCAAGTGGAAAAATGAAATCACGTGAAGGAACCGTGGTGGATGCGGATGATTTAATAAATGATATGATCGCTACTGCCAAGGAAAGAACAGAGGCTTTGGGGAAAATAGATGAATTTTCTCAGGAAGAAGCTTATGCGCTTTATCATAACTTGGCACTTGGGGCTTTAAAATATTATTTATTAAAAGTTGATCCAAAGAAAAGAATGTTATTCAACCCTGAAGAATCAATTGATTTTCAGGGAGATACTGGGGTTTATATTCAGTATAACTTTGCCAAAATGAATTCTATTCTCAGGAAAGCAAAAACTGAAAATTTGGAATTTATGGGCAAGGATTATTCAAGAATTACTGATTTGGCGGAAAGCGAACAAGATATCATTAGTTTGATCTATAATTTTCCAAATAAAATCAAGGAGGCTGCTGATACTTTTTCTCCCTCGGTAATTGCCAACTATAGTTATGATTTGGCAAGGGCTTATAGCCGACTTTGGAGTGAAGTCCCAATACTGGCAGAACAAAATGAGGAATTGAAAGCCTTTAGAGTTTTTCTAACCTCCCAATTGGCTACCGTTTTGAAAAAATCAATGGCTTTAATTGGAGTTCAGGTTCCGGAAAGAATGTAAACAATTATGAAATTTGAAAAAAAGGGACAACATAATTCATAGTTGTTCCTTTTCTTTTTGTTCATAATTAATTCATTCCCAAAGAGTTTTCAATTACCATCCAACTTTTAACGTTAAAAAAATAGATAAAATGCATATACTCGAAGTCAGCCCAAAGGCGAAGGCATTAATTTTTGATTTAGATGGTACTTTGGCGGATACCATGCCCACCCATTATTTGTCGTGGCAGAAAGTGGCTAAAAACCATGGGTTTGAGTTTGAAGAAAACTGGTTCTATGAACTAGGTGGCGTCCCTACAAAGAATATTACCATTTTAATCAATAACAGGTACCAGCTGAGTTTAGATCCGGAAAAGATTGAGGAAGAAAAGGAAGGCTATTACCTAGAACTGGAAACAAATGTGCAGCCTATTTTGCCAGTTGTAAACATTCTAAAAGAGTTTAAGGATAAAATGCCCATTTCTTGTGGTACTGGAAATATTCGTGAAATTGCCATTCCAACTTTGGAAGCAATTGGTTTAGGAGATGTTTTTGAAATAATTGTAACTGCGAATGATGTAGAAAATCCCAAGCCATCACCAGAAACTTTTCTGAAATGTGCTGAAAAAATGGGAGTGGAACCAGAATTCTGTCAGGTTTTTGAAGATGGAAATCCTGGTCTTCAGGCAGCTAAAGAGGCGGGAATGATCCCTACGGATATTCGACCATACTTATGAAGAGGTTAAATAATTTAATCTATTTCCAGGGATCGCTCTAATTTCAATTGCATTTTTTTGATTTGAGATTCAATATTTTCTGAACTTAATTTTTCACGCCTTCTATCGACCAGAATTGGGAATCCGAAAGGAGTAAATTTTTGAGGCTTTTTGAGAATGAGTTTTTGATGTTTAATTTTTCCCAGCGCTTTTAGCAATCGATCTTGTTCTAATTGCACATCAATTACTTCATCAAATGCCTGTTGAATTAATAGATTTTCATGATCATATTCTGTAAAGACTTTAAAAAGCAATTCAGTGGAAGATTGAAGATGGCGACTTGATATGGCTTTTCCCGGATAACCTTGAAACACCAAACCTGAAATGGCAGAAATTTCCCTAAATCTTCTCCTTGCCATTTCAGTTTTATTGAGACTTTGTTCAATATCAAAAACTAGATTATTGATAGTAAATAAATCTAGTTCCAGTGCATGTTCCAAAGGAATCTCTGTGTCTGCTAAAATTTCAAAGCCGTAGTCATTCATGGCAAATGAAAAAGTGATTGGTTTAAGTTGGGAAATGCGGTAACAGACTACTGCTGCCAGTACTTCATGAACTAATCTTCCTTCAAAAGGATAGAAAAACACATGAAAACCTTCCTCACTTTTTACCTGCTCGATTAGGAATTCATCTGTTTTGGGAATATGAGACAACTTGTTTTGAAGATCAAGAATAGGCATGATTTTCTTGATTTCAATATCTTTTGGAGCTAAATGTGTATTCAGTTTTTCCCTGATTAATTGCGCTAATTCTGAAGAGAGTGGCATCCTTGCTCCAGTCCATCTAGGTACCTGACCTGTCTTTTTCTTACTCCTTTTCACAAAGGCAGTAATCTTGTCCATTTTAATAAATTCAAGGTTTTTACCTGCAAAGAAAAATAGATCTCCCGGATTTAATTTAGCTATAAAGTATTCCTCGACTGTTCCTACATATCCTCCTGATTTGAATTTGATCTTAATCATGGGTTCGCTAACAATAGTACCCATGGAAAGCCTGTGTTGAAGGGCTATTTTCTTAGAGTTTACAAAAAATAAATCTCCATCTCTTTCTACTTTCTTGTATTCATCATAGGCATGCAGGCTACTTCCACCAGTGGTAATCAATTGCAAACACCATTTCCATTCTTCTTCGGTAATTGACTGATAAGCGTAGGTTTTTTTTATTTCCTGAAAAATGATTTTTTCATTAAATCCATCAGAAAGGGCAAGCGTGACCAAATACTGGATGAGGACATCAAGTGGTTTTATGATTGGAGTTCTGGCTTCCATATGGTCCAGAATATCCTTTTTAGTGACTTCCTTTACCGCTTGTCTCAGGGCTGCTGCCTCCATCAGTTCTAGCGAATGGGTAGGTAAAAAGTAAATCTGACTTAAGGCATCTGGCCGATGACCACTTCTTCCTGCCCTTTGTAAAAATCGACCAACACCTTTTGGTCCACCTACCTGAATCACCGTTTCCACAGGTCTGAAATCAACTCCTAAGTCTAAAGAAGAAGTACAAACCACTACCTTTAGTTTACCAAGGTGAAGATTATCTTCCACCCAGTTTCTGATTTTGGTATCAAGAGAACCATGATGCATAGCGGCTAATCCGGCAAACTGAGGTGCAAGATCTATTAATTTCTGGTACCAAACTTCGGATTGTGCTCTGGTATTAGTAAAAATTAAAGTGGATTTACTCTTTTCCAAAATAGGAATTACTTTGGAAATCAGATTAGTTCCCAAGTGACCTGCCCATGGAAATTTTTCTACTTCATCTGGCAAAATCGCTTCTACCGAAATCTTTTTATTAATTCCCGATCTTACTATTTCATAATTTTTTCCACATAAAACTTTTCCTGCCTCTTCCAAATTTCCAATGGTGGCTGAAATACCCCATGTTTTCATTTTTGGCTGAATGGCCTTCAATCGGGAAAGTCCCAGTTCTACTTGAATTCCCCGCTTACTTCCAATTAATTCATGCCATTCATCCACAATTACAGCCTTCAGGTCATTGAAAATTTGGGGGTATTTTTTTTGTGTTAAAAGTATATGGAGGCTTTCCGGAGTGGTAATCAGGCATTCAGGCATTTTTCTTTTTTGCCTTTGTTTTTCTTTAGTGGTAGTATCTCCGGTTCTAAATCCTACTTCCCAAGGAATACCAATTTCCTGACAAGCTTCTTCCATAGCCCTGTGAATATCTTTGGTTAAGGCCCTTAATGGGGTAATCCATAAAATCTGCAAACCATTATTTTTGGATTTTTTCCAGTCAGGATTTCTTTGAATAAATTCAAGGAGGCAGGCTATCCAGAGTGCATAAGTTTTTCCACTTCCGGTTGGGGCATTCAACAAGCCATTATTTCCATCAAGGTATTTTTTCCAGGTATTTTGCTGAAATGCAAATGGTTTCCAGCCCTTTCTTTCAAACCAGGATTCAATAATTGATTGTTGGTTTTTCAATGACTTTCTAATTATTGGATAGTGAATTGGTCCTGATCCAAGTGCGCGGGAAACTTCTCTCGATAGGCGATTAATTTTTCTTTATTCAAAGAAAATACTTCAACCTTTGCCTCCGATTTTAAATCTAAAAGGTTATTTCCTAAATAGTCACAAACCTTGGAATCACCAGCATATTCTATGGCATTTCCATCTTTCCCAATTCGATTTACCCCAACTGTATAGCACAAATTCTCAATGGCTCTCGCAGGAAGGAGACCATTCCAGGCACTGGCTCTCCTTGCCGGCCAATTAGCTATATAAATAAGGCAATCATATGGATTTTCCTGTGTATTTCTGCTCCACACAGGAAATCTTAAATCATAACAAACCATAGGGCAAATCTTCCAGCCATTTATTTCGAAAATCAACTTTTGGCTTCCTCCGGCAAAATGATGATGTTCATTGGCCATTCTGAATAAATGCCTTTTATCATATTGTTCAAAGCTGCCATCAGGTCTCATTAAAATAAGTCGGTTGTAGTATGCACCTGCTTCCTTCACAATAAAACTTCCCATGATGGTAGCTTTTTGCTGTGCTGCCATTTGAGTAAGCCATCGGAAAGTGGTGAAATTCATGGGTTCGGCAAGTTTTGCTGCATCCATGGAAAAACCTGTATTAAACATTTCAGGAAGAATAATCAAGTCACAATCCTGCAACTTTTTCTGATTCCCCCAAAATGTTTCTTCCAGGTTATTAAGGTTGGCCTCAATATTTTCCCAATAGAGTTCGGATTGTACAAGTGCTATATTTAGATTTTGCATAATTTTTCAGCAGCGATTTTTAGGGTTTCTTCATCTTTGGCGAAACAAAATCTTAGAACTTTAAAGTCATTTTGTTGATGATAAAAAACAGAAACAGGAATAGAAGCCACTCCAATTTCTTTGGTCCATCTTTTGGACAAATCCTGATCGAATTCATCAGTAATTTTCGCATAATTTACATTTTGAAAAAAACTTCCTGAAGAAGGAGTAAATTCAAATCTGGAAGCTTTTAAGGCTTCATTAAATATATTTCTTTTTTTCTGATAAAATTCCGGAATATGAATATAGTTTTCTGGAGCTTTTAAATATTCTGCCAATGCATATTGGACCGGAGTAATTGTGGTAAAAGTGAGCCACTGATGAACTTTGCGAAATTCTTCCGTCAATTGCTTTGGGGCGAGGCAATAGCCTATTTTCCAGCCAGTTACGTGGAATGTTTTTCCAAAAGATCCCGTCACAAAAGTCCTTTCTTTTAAGGTTGGATGCAACATTAAGGACTGATGAGGCTTACCATCAAATATAATGTGTTCATAGACTTCATCACTCAATAAAAATATAGCTTTATCTTTTACTATTTGGGCAAGGCTCTCCAAATCAGAGGGACTCAAAACTGTCCCAGTTGGATTATGGGGTGTATTGATGATGATTAATTTGGTTTTGGGGTTGATAGCATTTTTCACCTTGCCCCAATCTATTTGATAAGTGGGCGGTTCGAGGGTGATGAATACCGGCTTTCCCCCATTAAGTTCTACTGTAGGCGCATAACAATCATAAGCTGGTTCAAAAATAATTACTTCATCACCCGAACAGACAACTGCGGTAATAGCGGCATAAATAGACTCAGTAGCTCCGGAAGTAATGGTTACTTCAGTTTCTGGGTGATAATCAACCTGATAATGTCGACTTACTTTTTCTGCAAGGGATTCTCGAAAAGCCATTACTCCTGCCATTGGAGGATATTGGTTGTAGCCTTTTTTTGTATAATAGCATACCAGCTCTTTTAGCTTTTCATCACAATCAAAATTAGGATATCCCTGAGAAAGATTGATGGCTCCATAATCATGAGCCATTTTAGACATTACTGTGAAAATGGTAGTTCCTACTTTTGGCTGTTTACTTTTTAGTACTGGTTGCATGGATTATTATAGTTCAATCAGAATATTCATTGTATTGATTTCTTTCTTCCACAAATGGGTTACTGTAAAGTTAACAATTAGAGTGAAAAACTATATTTTTGACCATTAAAGAAATGGATATTTCTTTAATAATAAATCGAGCATAAAAAAAGCCCGAAAAATTAATTTCGGGCTTTAAAGTAAGGATTGGATATTTAAGGAAGATTATTATCTTTTTGCAAACGAAATATCTTCAACGGTAATAAACTGACTACCTTTAGAACCATATTTAAAAACCGGATAACTTATTGCAATATCTTTTCCTTCCCACACAAAGGAATACATTTCACCAAGGGCTTCATTTTCTGTATGTGCATATCTTGGTTTTCCAAATGTTTCTTCCAAAGTTTGAAAGGCATCTGCATTTTTATATTCAAAACTAATAGAACATAGCTTTCCTTTGTAGAAAGCATATCCAACTTGAGATTCTAGCTTCACTCCAAAGAGCTCTTCGGCTTCCCCAATTTCCACCATTCCCAATTCTACATAACCATAGCTAAATTCTTTTTTGAAATTAGGATGATCTTGGATATCTGTCCCAATTAAGTGTCCAAATATATCTTCAGGAGTTTTTGCAGATGGTTTTTGCCCAAATAGGCTTAAACTTATTAATATAAGTGTTAAGGTAAATGTTGTTTTCATTCGGTTGAATTTGTTTGTTGTTTAGTGCTTTGATAGATTCAAAGAGGTTACCAGTTTTTGTTCAACCACATTCAATATCAGGGTTTATCTTACATATAAGGTTTTTATGGCTTCTAAGTAAAAAATAATTAAGGTAATAGTCTGAACTGCAATTATTCTTTCTACAAAAGTTAATCATATTAGAATAATTCTAAATAAAATTATATTTCTTTTAGAGGGTCAATTTTGCATGATAAAAGTCATAAATTGTACTGATAATCCTCATTATGAAAAATACCAGTATGGAGTTGATTTGTACCTAATATTTATTTGACCTTCATTTTACCTTTTATGAGTGTTCTTTTTATTTTAATTGGTGTGAGCCTAGTTGTAGCCATTGGATTCCTGATGGCATTTTTGTGGGCAACAACGTCTGGTCAATTCGATGATGATTACACTCCTGCTATAAGAATCTTATTTGAAGAAGAAAAACATGAAAAACCCGGAACTGAGTAAACTAGATCTTGAATTCGAACAGTATTCCTATGACAATGCTACGGTCAGGAAGTTTATTATTGCAACAACAATTTTTGGTATTATTGGAATGCTGGTTGGGTTAACAGCTGCCTTACAATTAGTATTTCCAAGTTTAAATTTTAGTTTAGAATACACCACTTTTGGAAGGATAAGACCCCTGCATACCAATGCGATAATTTTTGCTTTTGTGGGGAACAGCATTTTTGCAGGGATTTATTACTCCCTCCAAAGATTATGTAAGGCCAGAATGTTTTCTGACCTACTTAGTTCCATTCACTTTTGGGGCTGGCAAACTATAATTTTAGCTGCTGCCATTACTTTACCATTAGGTTTTACAGCGGGTAAAGAATACGCTGAGCTGGAATGGCCAATTGATATTGCTATTGCTTTAATCTGGGTGGTTTTTGGTATCAACATGATTGGTACTATTCTTAAAAGAAGAGAAAGACATTTATATGTGGCGATTTGGTTTTACATTGCCACATTTGTTACAGTAGCTGTTCTCCACATTGTCAATTCATTTGAACTTCCTGTAAGCCTTTTTAAAAGTTACTCAGTTTATGCCGGAGTTCAGGATGCATTGGTACAATGGTGGTATGGTCACAATGCCGTAGCATTTTTCCTTACAACTCCAGTATTAGGGCTAATGTATTATTTTGTGCCTAAAGCTGCCAACAGACCAGTTTATTCTTATAGACTTTCTATCATTCACTTTTGGGCACTTATCTTTTTATATATATGGGCGGGTCCTCACCACCTTTTATATAATTCCCTTCCGGATTGGGCACAATCGCTGGGAACAGTTTTCTCTATCATGCTTATTGCGCCTTCATGGGGTGGAATGCTAAATGGCTTATTGACTTTGAGAGGTGTTTGGGATAAAGTAAGAGAAGATGCCGTATTGAAATTTATGGTAGTGGCCCTAACCTGCTACGGTATGGCAACCTTTGAAGGTCCAATGCTTTCACTAAAGAACTTTAATGCAATTACCCATTTTACAGACTGGACCATTGCTCACGTGCACGTGGGCGGTTTAGGTTGGAATGGTTTTATGGCTTTTGGGATGATGTATTATTTAATTCCCAAGCTTTATGGCAATAAGCTGTTTTCCATGAAATTGGCTAATTTTCACTTCTGGATCGGGACTTTGGGAATTATCTTTTATGCTATTCCAATGTGGTGGGCAGGTTTCACTCAGAGTGCCATGTGGAAAGAATTTACTCCAGACGGAAGATTAACTTATGGGTTTTTAGAAACTGTTACACAATTAGAACCACTATATGCACTAAGGGCATTTGGAGGTTTTTTATACCTGATTGGTGTTTTCGTTATGGTTTATAATCTTGTGAAAACTGCAAATCTTGGTAGTTTTATTTCTGAACAAGAAGCTTCTGCTCCGGCATTAAGTAATGACTTTGAAAAACCTAAAGGAGAGCACTGGCACAGATGGATTGAGAGAAAGCCTGTTCAAATGTTAGTATGGAGTTTTGTAGCTATTATTATTGGTACCATCATAGAATTTGTGCCAACATTCGTAGTTGATTCCAATATTCCTACCATTGCCAGTGTGAGACCATATACCCCATTAGAACTTCAAGGAAGAGATATTTATATTAAAGAAGGTTGTTACAATTGCCATTCCCAAATGATTCGGCCATTTAGGTCTGAAACTGAACGATATGGTGAATATTCCAAGGCTGGGGAATTTGTATATGATCATCCATTTCAGTGGGGATCGAAAAGAACAGGTCCGGATTTGCACAGAATAGGTGGGAAGTATCAAAACTCTTGGCACTACAATCACATGCTCGATCCGACTTCTACCTCTGCAGGCTCAATAATGCCTCCATATCCCTGGCTCTATGAAAAAGTAATAGATTATGAATCTACACCGGCAAAAATAAATGCAATGAGAACTTTAGGTGTGCCTTATCCGGAAGGTTATGAAGATCAAGCGATTAACGACCTGAAACTACAAGCTCAGGAAGTGGTGGATAAATTGAATGAGGAAAGTAATACTAAAACTAGTCCAGAATTAGAAATTATTGCCCTAATAGCCTATTTACAAAGAATGGGGACTGATATTAAGGGGACTAAATAAAAATATTCAAGAACTTGAACTTATTTGATCATGCTAAAATTTGTAAAACACCATATGGAATCGATTCTTGGAATTGAAATATATCCGGTGATTTCTTTATTAATATTCTTTATTTTTTTCGTAGCAGTGAGTATTTATGTTTTTGGGCTAACCAAAAAAGATGTAGAGGATATGGGAAATATTCCTTTGAATGATGGATTGCCTGAAAAAGAATAATCGCTTAAATTGTTAAAAAAATGAAAGACTTTAATCGAAAAAAAATAAATGCGACTTCAAAAAAAATAGGCCTACTGATAGGTTTATTGTTTGTGTCTGGGGGAGCTTTTGCCCAAAGTTCTATTAACCAGGCGGATTCAAGTGATTTTTTCTTATGGTTAATCCTTTGCCTGGAATTATTATTAATCAGTATCGGACTGGTTTTAATTTTTGTAGTGCTCAGAGTAAATTCTATTTTATTTAAGGAAGAAACACCAGAAGGAGAACTCATTGAAGAGAAAAGTTTATATGAAATTTTATCGGAGAAACTTACTGGCGCTGTCCCTATAGAGAAGGAAGGAGATGTAATGACCGATCACGATTATGATGGGATAAGGGAACTAGATAATAATTTGCCCCCATGGTGGGTAGGGATGTTTTATTTAACCATTGTTTTTGCTTTCCTTTATGTTGGGTATTATCATTTCTTCGGAGGTGCTTTACAGCATGAAGCTTACGAAATTGAAATGGCAGAAGCAAAAGTAGAAGTAGAAGCCTATTTAGCTCAAATGACTGATTTAGTAGATGAATCAAATGTTGAAGTATTGTCGGACGCTTCAGCGATATCAGCTGGAAAAACAATTTATCTAGAAAAATGTGTTGCTTGCCATGGTCCTGAAGGACAGGGAGGTATTGGGCCAAATCTTACCGATAATTATTGGTTACACGGAGGGAGTATCAAAGAAGTATTTAAAACCGTGAAATATGGCGTTGCAGAGAAAGGAATGATTCCTTGGGAAGCCCAGCTTTCTCCCGGTCAGATACAAGAAGTTTCCAGTTTCATATTGAGTATTGTAGGTACAAACCCTCCAAATGCCAAGGAGCCTCAAGGGGATCTTTATTCACCAGAAGGTGAAGAATCTGCTAATGCGGCAACCACTAATTCGGAGAATTCCAATATTTAAATTTTAATAGGCAAATCATTTGGCTGAGAAAGCCAGATGATTTGCTTTTATGCTTTCGACTAACTTATAATTTGATATAAACCACCAATAATATAAACCTAAAATGGAAACACTAGATGGCGTATATGAAGACGAATCCGAAAGTTTCCGGGACTCTATTGCCACAATAGGAAAAGATGGTAAGCGAATTTGGGTTTACCCCAAAAAACCAAAAGGTAAATTTTACAATGCCAGAACATGGTTAAGCATTTTATTATTAGGTATATTATTCGGAACTCCTTTTATGAAAATTGGAGGAGAACCCCTGTTACTTCTTGATGTCATTAATAGACGTTTTGTCATTTTTGGCCAAATTTTCTGGCCTCAGGATTCCTTCCTTTTTGCTCTTGGTTTAATTACAATAATTCTATTTGTAGTCCTTTTTACTGTTGTTTACGGTAGAGCTTTTTGCGGTTGGATTTGCCCCCAAACCATTTTTATGGAGATGGTATTTAGGAAAATTGAATATTGGATAGAGGGCGACTGGAAAAAGCAGCAGAAGTTAGATAAAATGCCATGGAATAATGAAAAAGTAATAAAGAAGACTTCAAAACAAATAATCTTTTTTATTATTTCTTTCTTTATAGCCAATACTTTTCTAGCCTATTTTATTGGTATCGAAGAATTAATTACAATCGTTACAGATCCCCCCAATGAACATATGGCGGGGTTATTTTCTATTTTAATATTTAGTGGAGCATTTTATTTTGTATTCTCTACATTGCGAGAGCAGGTATGTACTACCATTTGTCCTTATGGCAGACTTCAGGGTGTTTTATTAGATAAGTCTTCTATTGTGGTGGCCTACGATTATATAAGAGGAGAAAAACGAAGTAAATGGAGAAAGCATGAAGACAGAGAAGCAGAGGGAAAAGGAGATTGTATTGATTGTAAACAATGTGTTCA
>JAHQVQ010000183.1 GCA_019634305.1 Flammeovirgaceae bacterium
ATATTCTAAAAGGGCAGTTTCAGAATAATCCCAAAGTGTTTTGGAAATTTCATCCACTTCAGGCTTAAGAAGCTCAACCTCTTTAAGAACTTCCTTTTTCAGGGAACTGATTTTCTGGGAAAATGTAGGGTGATAAGAAATTAAAAATATGAGTAAGAAGGCTTGAATATGAATTTTCATTTTTTTATAATTTTTAATGTTAGAATCCTGAGGTTGGAAATTATATATCAGAACTATTTCCTACTATAATTTCAATGTTTCTTTAAATTGTAATTCAATATAAAAAAATGAATTTCAGCTTTCAAAGGAGTGTGAATATAATTATCATTCTGTTTTCAAGAAGATAGGAATATTTTCCTGGTATTATGGAAAATTCATTCAACTTAATTATTTCCCAATTCGTTTAAAATGCTTAAATTAACAAAGGAATAAGAATTCAGAATCTTATTCTAGATTAGAATTAATTTAAGTGCGTAATAGCAAGTTCCTGTGGCAATTTTAGTGTTTAAAAAACAGGAACTTCAAAGCAAAAGGAGTGTATGGGTAAGCAACTGGAAAAAAAATATAAATTCAAGGATTTAAAAGTCTATTCATCTACTGAGTGGCTTGCAGAGGGGAATAAAAAATATCGGAAAGTATTTGAAAATACAGAAACCACCTACTTATATGCTGAACTTTCCTTTTTCAATAAATTATTTGATGAAGAGGACTGGAAAGTTGCTATTAACTTAAAATGTTATCGGTACAATGGTACTTCTAAGGAATCTGTATGTAATCTGGACATTGAAAAAGAGGTAGAAACAGACGAAAACATAGTTTTTGTGCGGGAAGGTTGGGGGCATGAAGAGCCTGGTCATATTTGGAAAAGAGGCGATTATTTATGGGAAGCTTATATTGATGAAGAATTAGTAGGAACTACTTATTTCTATATAGAAAATGGTGGGCCGGTTACCCTTTATGATAATCCCTATTTCGAGATCAACTCCATTAAACTTTATGAAGGCCCTAAGTCAGGTGTAGAAAACTCAAAAAGAAAATTTTTAAAACAATTCCAGGATAAAGACACCAGGTATGTTTGGGTGGAATTTAACCTTGAAAATGCACAAGACAGGGCCTGGTTCTGTGAACTCAACTTTAATTTTTACAATGATGCTGGGCAATTGAAAGGAAGTACTTCAGAGCTAAAACAAATAAAAAGTAGTGAAAACGAAATTACTATAATTACCGGATGGGGTTCTGATAATAAAGGAAGTTGGTACCACGATAAATACAAGTTGGAAATTGTATTCATGGACCATTTAATAGCAGTGGTACCCTTCGATTGTGGAAATTCAATTGTTGAAGGCATTAATAAATTTCTGCATGGGGAAGACCTTATTTTAAAACCAAATATAAATGAGGATGACTCTTCCAATACTTCAAGTATTGAGGATACATTAATTCAGCTGGAAACACTTGTTGCCTTGTCAGATATTAAAAACAGGGTAAGGGATTATATCAATTACCTGGAATTTTTAAAACTCAGACAAAGCCAGGGGTTTGATGAGAATGAACAAATTAACCTTCATTCCATCTTTACAGGAAATCCAGGAACAGGGAAAACTACTGTTGCCAGGTTATTAGGGAAACTTTACCACCAGATGGGACTCTTGAGTGAAGGGACATTTCTGGAAGTAGGAAGAGCAGAGTTGATAGGGCAATATATCGGGCAAACTGCACCTAAAGTGAAAGATGTAATTGATAGTGCTCGTGGCGGAGTTTTGTTTATAGATGAGGCTTATGCTTTGGTGAGAAATATTGATGATGACAAGGATTATGGACATGAAGTGATTGAGGTTTTGGTGAAGGAGATGTCAGATGGACCAGGAGATATTGCCATTTTTGTAGCTGGTTATCCCAGTGAAATGGATAATTTTATCAACAGTAACCCGGGACTAAAGTCACGATTCAATATGCATTTTAATTTCAATGATTACCTACCGCAGGAATTGATTGAAATTTCTAAGAAAATATCCCATGAAAAAAATGTCACTTTTACCAAAAGTGCCAAAAAATTACTCTATAAGGAACTTACAGAAGCTTTCAGAGCAAGAGACAGAGCTTTTGGAAATGCAAGGTTGGTAGTAGGGCTTATCAATGATGCCAAAATGGAGATGGGGCTTCGGGTAATGAATGATTATACAGCAGATGAAGAAATAAATAAAACAAAACTCAGAACCATAAGGAAGGAAGATCTTGAAAAAGTTTTTCAAAAAAATGAAAGTGAACTTCCTTTTATTGATGTAGATAAAGAAGCTTTAGAAGAAGCTTTAATTGAATTAAGAGAGTTAATTGGGCTTTCTCATGTTAAAGCAAAAATTGATGAATTAATTGCTCTGGTAAAATTTTACAAAGAGACTGGAAAAGATATCATTGGAAATTTCAATTTGCATACTGTTTTTAAGGGAAATCCTGGAACTGGTAAAACTACTGTGGCCAGAATTCTTGCCAAAATTTACAAAGCTCTGGGTATTTTGGAAAGAGGGCATGTGGTAGAATGTAGCAGACAGGACCTTGTGGCTGGGTTTGTAGGGCAAACTGCTTTAAAATCAAAAGGGGTTATAGATCAGGCAAAAGGTGGCGTTTTGTTTATTGATGAAGCTTATTCCTTGATGTCTGGCCATCAACAGAATGATTTTGGAAAGGAAGCGATTGAAGTAATTCTAAAGGAAATGGAAGATGATAGGGGACGCTTTATTGTGATTGCGGCTGGTTACACCGGGGAAATGGAGAAGTTGCTGGAAACCAATCCAGGACTAAAATCCAGGTTTGATGTTGAACTTACCTTTGAAGATTATTCTTACAAAGAACTCTATCAGGTGGCTTTATTCATGCTGGAGAAAGAAGGCCTAAAACCTAATAAAGAAGCTGAATTATCATTGCTCAAATACCTTGAATTTATTTATAATAATAGAGATAAATATTTTGGAAATGCCCGTGCAGTAAGGAAAATGGCAGATAAAGCTGTAAAAAACCAGCATTTGAGAATGGCCGGATTAAAAGCCAAAGAGCGTACAAAATACCAGTTGAGAACGCTCTCTTTGGATGATGTAAAAGAATTTAATCAGGACAATAAAGAGTTATCGAATGTGGGTAGAAAAATTGGGTTTTAACAAAAAACTGATATTGACATTCGGGGTTATGTGAAAACTGAAAATCACCAATAATCCATTACATTCATTTGGGTATATCGGGGAAACACAATTGAAATAATTTGAAAAACGATAGAAATACTTTTTCTAATTTTTTTTATTTCAACATTAGTAAATGGAGTCCATCATAAATTAGAGGCCAGAATTACGTGTTAAGTTTGCGCGAGTCTACTTAAGGAACAAAACAGAAAACTAAGAAGTAGAAATTTTTTCATGCCATTAAAGTTTATACTTGCTCTCTTACAATGTATAAAATAATACCATGGAAAACCCTATAGCTACAAACATTTCCATCACTCCGGCACCAATATTTTTGTCTACTGCAATTTCTTTATTTAAATCAGAATGTGGAATAATTAACTTATCGAAAAAGAACCTAACTGCAAATAAGTAAATGAATACCACTCCTATATCGAAGGCCAATAATTGCAAACTTTCAGACCAATATTCGAAGTCTCCTGAAACAGCCTTCATAGCAATAATACCTATGGAAATAATGCCTCCGGAAAAGCCTAAACCCGCAGCCAAATTATTTTTTCCCAACTCCTCATGAACATTATAAGAGATGATTTTTTCATAAAGGAGGGCGAATAAAATTAAAATTAGCTGGCCAATGGCAAAAAAAGCAAGTGTCACAAAAGGTCCTCCTCCTTCTCCATGAATTGCCCCGGCAATCACCATCCCGGAAGCTACATAAGAGGCTCCCTGTACAACTCCGGCAGCGACATTTCTTTTATCTACAATTTCTTCCTTGCTCGAAAACTGATGCATAATTAATTTATCATTAATCACTCTGGCTATATTTAAGGCCAAAATCCCAGCTATGGAATAGCTGCCTACGGCAATCAAATCTTCCCACAAGCCAACATGTGGTCCATCTACTGCACCCAGAAAAATGATGGTAATTCCCACCAGATATCCGGTAAAACTTGTAGCCAGGGCAGGATTATCTTCATCTGTGAGCTGCTTATTAATACTGTAGGAGGTGGTGAGGTCTTTAAACCATTTTCCCAACAAGAACACTACAGCAAACAAAACAATGATAAAAACTGAACTGAGCAATTCTTCCCGGGTTTCAAAAAATAAATCCATAGTTTATTAAAGGTTAGAGCGTGATGTTTTAGAAGTTAAATATTAATGGAAAGTTCTCTAAAAATAAGTGAGGGTATTATTTAAGGTTATTTTTAAAAGTACTTAAAATCAATTCAAGGGATAATTTAACATTGGTGCCAATAAACTCCAAATTTGAAGGGAAAGGAATTAGCTTTTATCAAGATATTTCTTTGCCATAATGCCAGAATCAAGCGCTTCCATAAAAAGTGGCAATCGCCCATTATCTACTCCGGCATAAACCATATTGGGATATGGTCTGTATAAATTTCTATCATTAAATAGATAGCCCGGAGCAGCCAGGGGCATGGCATGCCCCATTACCTTCATGAATACTTTTTTTACTTTACTACCAAATTGTGCTGGTGAAATGCTAAAATAATCAGCTATTATTTCTAGGGTTTTATTTATTATTTCTTCCTTTCTTTTTTCCAGACCAGCTAAATATTTTCTGTCTTCCATCCTAAAGCAATAATAAGCAGTCAAAACTCTATTTTTGGCCTTTTTATCCTGTGCAGCAGAATCTACAAAACCCAAGAAATTCGGATTATTGGATAAAATTTCATTTTGCCAGAAATAATCTTCATTTATATCAGGCTCCACCACAAAATTGATCACCAGCCAGGGAATATATTTGTTATTAGAAAAGAGATTGGTTTGGGAAGGCATAATATGTTGTAGCGAGTGTTTCTGACCTGTATAAACCACATTTTTTGTTTCAATAGTTTTGATGTTTTTGGATTTAATATCCACAACTTCTACCTCAAATCCTCTTGAATTTGGGCTAATTTTTTTCACCAAATGATTTAACCTGATACTATTTTCAGGTAGTTTTTGCTCAAGTTTGCTGGCAAAATAGAAGTTACCTTCTGGTGGGGAAAATATTTCTGTTTCTGAGGTTAAATAGCCTCTATTAGCGTAATAATAAAGTCCGGCTATTGCTGAAACTTCAGTACTGGTTCCCCCAAAATCATCCAGCATATGGTAGTCAATAGCTTCTTTAAATTCAGAGGAAATATCGATGGATTTATTTAGGAATTCATAAAAAGTGATTTGGTTAAAATGCTGATGATTGGATGAAATTAAACGGGAGGGAAGCATGAAATTCCCGATAAATGGATTAATCAAATCAAAAAAATCCTGCATGGTTTTTCCCTCCGGCAATAGTTCATCAAAGTAATCTTTACCATTGAAACATTGAGATTCCAGATGTGGATTGATTAGGAATTTTTTATCTACAAAATCCCACTTATCAATAAGGGAATTAAATTTAACTATTTCCAATTCTTTCAGCATTTCAATGGCTTCCTCCCCGAAATATTTGGGGTAAGTAAGCTCATAATGAGCACCCTGGCAAAATACATCTCCCTCAAAACTTTCACTTCCTGAGCTCCCTCCAATTCGATCCGATAATTCACAAATAAGAATATCCTTATCACGCAAATTCCAGGCAGTGCTTAATCCGGCAATTCCTGCGCCCACAATCAAATACTCAACACTTTCCGCCTTTACTTTTGGAAATTGATTACTTTCAAAAACTAAATGCCCCACAGCCATATCCGAGTGAAATATGATATCAAACTCGAATAAGTTTTCAATATTTTCACTCTTTTGGCAGGAAAGAATAGGAAGTAGTGATAAGGAGGATAGTTTAATAAAGTTTCTTCTATTCATAAGTGCTTAAAGTACCCAATTTCTTCCTTTTATAGAACTTTTGAAAAGAATTTTCTAAACAGATAAAATTCCATCCTCTTTTTTTCTTCCATAATTAAGGCGTTTCGGAAAAAGTAAGCACAAAACCATTGAGATCAGCAATGGCAAACTCATTAGTCCCATAAAAGGTTTTTTTCATAGATTTAATGATTTTTACCTTTTCCTTAATGCTTTTGTATAAATCTTCAATGTGATTTACACGAATGTAAAATGTTAGAGCTCCACCGATAGAAACAGAATTAAAAATTGGATACTCATTTTTTAAGGATTTTTCTTCCTGAAACATAAAACCCACATTACCCAGTTTAACAAAACCCCATTCAAAATCTCCTGATGTAGGATTCGTATCAATCAGGTTAAACCCTAAGATTTTAGTATAAAAGTCTAATGTTTCATTTACATTTTTCACCATAATGTTAGGTGCTAGAGATTCCATGCTCATAGGGATATTGTTTTGTTGTGAAAAAACAGTAAAGGTTTTAGTTAGGAAAAGAGCAATTACAATTAATCTTTTCATCATTTCAAGTTTAAATTTTCACAAACTTAAAGTGGCTTAAGATGAAATGCTTTGTGAAAAAACGACATTATCTCAATTGAGAAGGAGTAATTCCTGCTATTTTTTTAAAGTCGTTTGTCAAATGAGAATGGTCAGTATAGCCAAAATGATAAGCGATATCCAAAAGGCTTTTTTCAGGGTGATTTTTAATTTGATCGACTACTTTTTTAAAGCGTTCAATGGAATGATACTCTTTCATGGTAACCCCGACTTTGGTCTTGAACTTTCTTTCCAATTGTCTGGGGCTAGTGTTGTAAATTGAAGCTAATTTTGAAAGGGAGAAAAATTGAATGGAAGAAGAAATACTTGAGCAAACTGACGAAATAGTATAAATGGAATTGTTAGTATCCTTTATCATTATTTTATGAAGTTCTCTCTCAATAAGGCTAATTTTTCCGGGTATCGACTTTATCTCAAGTAGTTGCTCAACAAATACTGAATTAAAATTTGGATAAAATTCTGTTCCTAGAATGGTTGTGTTTTTAATAGAAGCTAATGGGAAATTATTTGGCCATAAAAATCCTCCAGGCTTAAACCTAACACCCATTAAAGAGGAATTATTTAAGGACTGAACTTCCCGAAACCTTGTCATAGCACCTGATAACCCTACGTTCCAGGCAGGAAGAGTTTCCGTTTTCTCACCAAAATTGAAAATGATATCAACAAAACCATCGGGAAGAATTCTGGAATGCTTATTCTGCTCCTTATTTTCAAAAATCCAATAAGCATCAACATAACTTGAAAATTCAGATGAAGGACTAATTTCCCGGAAACTCATAATGACCAAACAAATAATTTCTTTTTATTCTCCATACTAAAATACTCCAATAGAATGTAAATCAATCCTTTTGAAATAAAAAAGAGGTAATCCTCCAAAGAAGATTACCTCTTAATATAAATTCTGTTATTCTAAAACTACAAATGAACTACCTCATCATAAGCTGCAGCTGCGGCTTCCATTACGGCCTCAGACATTGTTGGGTGAGGGTGAACAGATTTGATAATTTCATGCCCTGTAGTTTCCAGTTTTCTGGCCACTACTACTTCGGCAATCATTTCTGTTACGTTAAATCCAATCATGTGCGCACCTAACCACTCGCCATATTTGGCATCAAATATCACTTTTACAAAACCATCTTTGGCTCCGGCAGCACTTGCTTTTCCTGATGCAGAGAATGGGAATTTACCCACTTTCACATCATAACCAGCTTGTTTGGCAGCTTTTTCAGTATAACCGACAGAAGCAATTTCAGGTGAGCAATAAGTACAACCCGGGATATTACCATAATTTAATGGTTCAGGATTCTGTCCATTAATTTTCTCTACACAAATAATTCCCTCTGCTGAAGCAACGTGCGCTAAAGCTGGTCCATGAACAATATCACCGATGGCATAAACACCAGGGATATTGGTTTTGTAATAATCATCAACTAAAACTTTTCCTTTGTCGGTGGCAACACCTACATCTTCAAGACCGATTCCTTCAATATTTGTAGAAACACCAACTGCAGAAAGCACCACATCACACTCAATCTTAAACTCTTCTCCTTTTTTATTCGACTTCACAGTCACCACACACCCCTCTCCGGAAGTATCCACAGCCTGTACAGCAGCATCAGTGTGAATTTTCATCCCTTTTTTCTTGAAAATTCTTTCTAATTGCTTGGAAACATCCTCATCCTCATTAGGAACAATCTTAGGTAAATATTCTACGATAGTTACTTCAGTTCCCATAGCCTGATAGAAATAGGCAAACTCCACTCCAATAGCCCCAGAACCCATAACCACCATTTTCTTAGGTAGTTTTTCCAAAGTCATCGCCTTTCTGTAACCAATAATTTTCTTATCATCGATAGCCACATTGGATAATTCTCTTGATCTTCCACCAGTAGCCAAAATGATATGGCTTGCAGTATACGAAGTTTTGGAACCGTCTTCAGCGGTAACTTCTACTGTGTTTTTAGCAGTCAGTTTTCCAAAACCTAATAATTTTTCAATTTTATTCTTTTTTAATAGAAACTCAATCCCCTTGCTCATTCCTCCAGCCACATTTCTACTTCTTTTTACTATTCCTTCAAAATCAGCTGATGCCTCCTTCACAGAAATCCCGTAATCTTCAGCATGTTGAATATATTCGAATACCTGAGCACTCTTTAATAAAGCTTTGGTTGGAATACATCCCCAGTTCAAACAAATTCCTCCAATCTCAGCTTTTTCCACCACACCTACTTTCATCCCAAGCTGAGAAGCACGAATCGCAGCAACATAACCTCCAGGTCCGCTTCCAATAACAATCAAATCAAATTTTGCTGACATATAATATATGGTTATAGAGTTATCTAATTTTTTTCTGCGCAAATTTAACTGTAAAAGCCAGAGAAAAAAATTCGTATAGCATCTTTAGTGGCTTATTTGTGCTTATTCAACATAGAGAAAATCAATCATTTAGCTGATTAAGACCCAGTTCATTTAAACTTTAGCCGAATGAGTTGATTTTAAATCGTTTTAAAAAATTGGAAAACTAATGTGAGGCTGATAAAAATGCTGGTTTACCAGAATTAATTGTTTAATAAAAATTTTCAAAAAAATAACCATCTTCAAAGGAAGGGTTATTAATAGTTGGTTTTTAGTCTGTTAATTGGGTTTTATCTTTTTGTCTTCACTTATAGCAGGGATAAAACATGCTAAAAACCCTAAACAACCTGTTATAATATTTTAAAATCAATAAAACATTTATGAATTTTAATCTACCAATGAAAACCCTCCTTTTAATTGTTTTTACCTTTTGTTCCTTATCAGCTTCCATTGCCCAAAATAAAAACCTCGGTTTCGGTTTAAGTTTGTCATTAGACTCTAATTCATATTTCCTTGTAAAGGAATTAAGTGATGCAGTTAATCATCAGGGAAAACTAAATTACTCAGCTGGTGTAATTATTTATTATGATTTAAATGATAGGTTCACCTTAAAAAGCAAGTTATTATACTCTACTAAAAATTTTGCAATAACCTATGACTTTCAGAAACTCAGAGATGAAACTTTTGATGGAATTTCTGTAGTAAAAAAGGCAACATACCAATATTTTAATAGCTATATCGATATCCCATTGGAAATAGGCTATAAACTAAGTGAAAATAAGCATCCTGGATATGTAACTTTAGGTTTTACAAATTCTTTTTTAGTGGGTTATGATACTAAGGGATACTTCTTTGATCCCACACCTGAAAAAGTAAAAAGTTATAATGATTACTTGCTAAGCATAAAGAGCGGTTATGGTAAACTCTTTAAAACAAAAAGCCTTGGAATTTATCTAGAACCACAGTTTAGAATTTATTTAAACAGAGTTATGAAGTTCAATAAAAATAATTCCCCTAAACAAAATCCGATGCATTTTGGAATTGAACTACAGTTATTGAAATTATAGTTCATTTCAATATCATCGATCAATACACTTAAATTGCTCAGGTTCCCAAATTAATTTAGAGAATTTAGGGTTTTCTAAATCGTCATATGAAACTTTCCCATCATTTAAATGACCAACAACTTCACCATTACAATCCAATAAAGAAATCACATAATTGCAACTATGGCAACAAAAGAAAGGTACGATATAAGTTTTCTTTCTTTTTTTAACCTTATAAACTTTCATGGTACCAACTCCATCTTCCTCAGTTTCTTCAATCATTTTTTGGAGCCAGGTTAATTCAGCTATTTCCTTTCCGCAAACATTATCTGGTGAAAGTTCTTCCCTTTCCTGACAGGAGGGATAAAAGAAGCAGGAAATCAATAAAAATAGAATCAGGTTTTTCATAACAGGGTTTTTACTGGTTCATTTCACCTTCCTCTACGTAACAAAAATTCAGATCATTGCAATTTCCCAATATTAGTATTAG
>JAHQVQ010000184.1 GCA_019634305.1 Flammeovirgaceae bacterium
TCTGGGGATAATTTGTGCTATTTTCCCGGATGCAGATGTTATTGGATTTCAATTAGGTATTTCCTACTCTCATTTTTTTGGGCATAGAGGGTTCTCCCATTCCCTGATTTTTGCCTTGCTCATGGCGATTTTGATAAAACTCCTTTTTTACCGGAAGTTGAAACTTGGTAGTAAATCCAGCTTTATCCTGATAATTTATTTTTTCCTCTGCATGGCTTCTCATGGGATGTTAGATGCGCTTACTACCGGAGGGTTGGGAATTGCATTTTTCTCTCCTTTCGATAATCAACGGTATTTTTTCCCTCTTAGAATAATTCAGGTTTCTCCCATTGGAGCAAAAGCATTTTTTAGTGATGCTGGCATCAAGGTTATTACAAGTGAATTAAAGTGGATAGGGCTCCCCTGCCTTTGTATTATAATAATAAGTTGGATTTATTCCAGAAGTGAAAAAGAACTAACTTAAATTTATTAACATTAAATTAATATTAAGTTTGGTTTATATTAAAATTAGAAACATTTTTGCAGAACCTGATATTAACTGTAAAATGGTTATTTCAACCAGTGGAATGACCTCAAAAATTATTACCTAACTTTAATATTAATTCTGCATAATGGTGATTTTATATTATGTAATTTGCTTTGTTTCGCTCTCCATTGTTATAAAATTTATTTGTTATTTAATAGAACCAGAGAATGGGCAAAATGGTCCAGAAAACAACCATTTTCCAAATAATGCACCAATCCCTAGTCTCCCTGAAGGAGTTATCTGGTATTCTGAAAGTATAACCAAAAAGGAAAGTAAGTCTACAATAGAGGATTTAGTTGGAGAAGAAGGTCAGACATCTATTATTTAGAAGGATGCCTTCTCCGAAAATAGTTTCCGGAGCTAATCAATCGTTTTTCACAAAAATTAAATTTTTCACTCTGCCTGATTCCAGTTGAAAAGCCTGTATTTGTCCGAATTTATTTCTCTTAAATTCTGCCATGCTGTCTTCCAAGACAGCTTTATCCTTACTGATCAATCCAATGGCTTGTTTTGGTTTATTTCCTACCTGTACAAAAAGTTTAGCGTTTTCAATAAGAAGACGATAAGCAATATTTAACTCTTCATTGTAGTATGTTCCTGAATATTCATGTAAAACCTCCTCTGAAAATTGACTTTCTACCTTCAATTTTCTGCCCAAAACAATTTTACCATAAAGGTGAACCAAGATAAGGTGTAGCTTAGAACTATTCCCTTGCATAAATGAAAATTGTAGATCAGTATCTTTCACAAAAAATTTATTTGCTGATTCAGGAAATATTTCAAATTTGGTTTGTCCGATAATATTGGCAAAGAATTGGTCATTTTGAGCGGAAATATCTACTACGATTCCATTTGAAAGCTCATATTTTCCCTGATATTCATTAAATATATTTGAATTTAATTTAACAGATTTCTTACTATCAGAATAACTTACTTTTTTTACTGAGCCACTAAGATTTGAATACTCCTTCCTTAGGAAAATATCGGCTACTTTCTTATTGATAATATGAGGTTTGATATTGCTCAAATTAGCAAGGCAAATAATGGAGATTTCCTGTTCAGGAAACATCAATATTTCGGATCTGAAGCCCACGAATGCACCTCCATGACTAACAATTGGTAGTCCGTTATAATTACCATGCTCTAATCCAAAAGCATAATCCAGTACAGTTCCATTATTTAATTTCCCTCTGTTAAACATTCTATTTTGAAAGTCTTTCACGGGAAGTATATTGTTGAAAAAATTATTCTGCCATTTGGTGAGATCTTCAAGTGTTGTGAAAAGTCCACCATCTCCAATAATACTAAGGTTTGACATATTGATTTCAAATCCACCATTTGTAGAAGAAGAATAACCAGCAGCCCTATTTTTTACAATCATTTTATTATTGTCATGGAAATGAGTGTTTTCCATATTCAGAGGAAGAAATATTTCCTCATGGGCAAATTCTCTGATGGACTTTCCAGAGGTTATTTTGACTAATTGAGCCAATAAAAAATACCCGGAATTATTATAAAGTTCTTCTTCTCCAGGAACGAAATTAAGCGTGTTTTGTCTGGCAATGAGTTCCATAACCTCCTCATCTGAAAAATTATCACTAACCTGATGACCGGATAACTCGGCTAGCTTGAAAAAGTCACGAATACCACTGGTATGATGGATAAGGTGTTTTAAAGTAATTGTATTTGCATATTCCGGAAGAATGGGAAAATATTTTGTAATAGGGTCATGAAGAGACAATTTCCCTTTTTCTTCAAGAAGGAGGATACAGGCAGCCGTAAATTGTTTTGACAATGAGGCAATCCTAAATACAGTTTGGGAACTTATAGGAATATCATATTCTAGGTTGGCCATACCAAATGATTTGGAATAAATCATTTCTCCATTTTTTATGACCCCTATAATTCCTCCTGGGGAATTTTTGTTATCCCATTCTCGAATTATTGAATTGATATCACTTTCTAGGCTTTCATTTGCAAGTTGACCAAAAAGATAATTGGAACAATGCAAGAAAAGCATTACTAAAACAAGTAAGATGGTAGGTTTTGTTAATTTCATGTGGATTAATTGTTCTGGTTAAAAAAAAATACCAATAACTTGTTCGAAACAATAACAAAAGGAAAGTATACTTGAACTAGATTCCAGTGAATCTACCTATTATCATTCTAACAATTCGAGTTAAGTTATTTTTCCAGCATTGAAATTTATCTTCAATTTACATTTGAAAGTAGTATGGTCTTTAGACACGTTCTTTCAGGAAAGTGTTTGTAAATCAATTAGTAGAAATAATGAATTGAATTTTTTTATATAAAAAAAGCCCATAATTTAGAATTATGGGCTCTTGATGAAATTTATCAATATTTTGATTTATCAAAAAATAAGGATAAAAAAATTAATAATTTGACCTAATATATTCATTACTACTAATTTGTAGCTTTTAAGGCATATCCTAAATTAATACTGCCAGTTTTTGAATTTATTTTCTCCAACCTCAACTCCTTCTTGTTCAAATTATAACTAATTATTTTATAAGTTTCTTCCAGATGGGTCCCTTCATCTAAAATGATGACATCTTTATCATCCTTATTTTTGTAAAATTTCCAATTGCCCTCAAAAATATTTCCTAGTATATCTGTCTGTTCGAAAGTGAAATCATTATGGAGATGTAAAAGAAATTGAGAATTATTTACATTAGATTCAAATTCATTCCATATGGTGCTTTTTAAACCCCAATTATACTGTGTGATAAACTCTTGTACCTTAACTTTTTTTGTAGATGAATATCTATAAGATGAAAAACCAATACATGATAAGATGAATAGGTTAAAAATTATCCATTTAAAGCGTTTCATAATTCTTTTCTAATAGTTTAGTTTTTGTTGACCGGATTCATGGTTTTTCAATTGTTAAAGTTAGTTTGGTCATAAGGTTTTTTACTTAGTATCTTATGTTGTTGAAGCCTAACGCCATTAGTTGATCCTTCTTATAGTATTATAGTGATAAAAATTTTCACCAATGTAAGTTAATACTTGTTAATTTACAATTTTTAAAGCTACACATTTGGTTAATCATGCCAAATTGCCTGTATTTCCATGTATTAATTTATATTAAAGTGTAATTTTTTTATGAAAGAAGGTCTTAAGAACTTTATATTTCAAAATCTTTAGACGTATTTGATAAATGAAAAAATCATCTTGATTGTTTTCCCCTGGAAAAATTGGCAAAATTTTTAATTTATTCCTCTTAGAATAGCTGCGTATTTTTCCGGATCATTCAAAATGTCCATGGCTGAGATAATATCTGGGTTGGTATAAAATGAAGATTCAATTTCTCCTGTTTGTAGATAAAACCTGATAGCAATTTCCTGCTCTAATGCTGTTCTTATTTCCTTTTCAAATTTTCTTAAATCATCATCCTTGTTGGTCGATATTTTTTCTTCTAGGGAAGTAATTTGCGATTTAATATCATCAAAATACTTTTCCTTTTTTGCACTTGCTGTAAGTCTATCCAATGAATTTTCTACCTTAGTATTATATCCATATTCTTTATCCTCTAGCCAGGTAATAAATTCATTGTATTGGGTATCGGAAAGTTTAAATTCTTTAGGACCAGGTATAGAATCGTATTTATTTCTAAATATTGAGGCATACTGAAATATTAAATCCTTTTGTCTTAAACTTTTGGTGATAGGTGCATCTAAAACTGTAGGCGTAAGCACATCAGGGTCTATTCCTGCGCCATCATAAACTTCTCTTCCCACTTTTGTTTTAAATTCATTTCTCCTTACACCCTTTTTATGATTGGACATCCCCAATGCATTTCTCTGAGAATAGTCGATTTCCTGGATGCATCTTCCACTTGGAATGTAGTATTTGGCCACTGTTACTTTAAGTTGAGAATTATAAGAAATTCCAGTGGTA
Organism: Flammeovirgaceae bacterium; assembly: GCA_019634305.1. Classification (GTDB taxonomy): domain Bacteria; phylum Bacteroidota; class Bacteroidia; order Cytophagales; family Flammeovirgaceae; genus Flexithrix. The sequence continues at coordinate 4,448 of JAHQVQ010000184.1, forward strand.
GTTTGTACCAAACCCTTCCCAAATGATCTTTGTCCAATAATTACTCCTCTATCATAGTCTTGAATTACTCCAGATACAATTTCCGAAGCAGAGGCGCTATTATTATCGATTAGCACTACCATTGGGATATCAGTACTAGTAGGTTCATTGAGTGACTTATAATTTTTGCTCCAATCGTCAGTTTTACCCCTCATACTCACAATGTCGAGGCCTTTAGGCAGGAATACATTGGTAATGTTTACTGCTTCATTTAATAGACCACCAGGATTTCCTCTAATATCGAGTATGACCTTGGTTGCTCCTTTGTCCATTAAGTTCTCAAGCGCCTTTTGAACTTCAAGTCCTGCCTTTTGAGTAAAATCTGTTAATTTTATTAATCCTATATCATTATTGATCATTCCAAAATAAGGGACATTCTTCTGTTTTACCTTTTCATGTAGTAATTCAAAATTTAGTTCCTCATCAACATTAAATCTTTTTATGGTCAGCTTAACCTTAGAATCAGCCTGACCTCTCAGCATGTTTTCTATATTTGATAAAGGCCGCTCACTGATATCCAAGCCATTTATGGCAATTATTTCATCACCTATTTGAAGACCTGCTTTATCTGCTGCATATCCTTCTAGAGGCATTGAAATAATTACTCTTCCATTTTTTCTTTTAATTTCCGCGCCAATTCCACCATATTCCCCTGTTGTCATGGTTCGGTAATCTTCTATCTGGTCTTCAGGAATATAATTTGTGTAAGGATCCAAAGAAGCTAACATGGAATGAATAGCAGCATTTGCCAGATCAGTGGGACTTATTTCTTCTACATAATAATCGTTCACTTCCCTATAAAGAGAAGCAAAAATCTCAAGGTTCCTTGCAATTTCAAAATGTCTGTCAATCGGAGTAAATGCAAAAGCTATTGAAAGAAAAACTGTAATGGAAAGGAAATACTTTAAAGCCCTGAATATCATATTAAGTCAAAAAAATCTAATGAATATTATATGTAGAATAAATTATAGAATCTACAGCTATTAATTATAAGTTTATAAAAAAAATCGAACTTATAGTAAATAGAATATAAATCTAGGGATAAAAGTTTACAGTTTTAAAATTTTTTGGGCAGGGGCTTGTAAGAAATAAAGGAAAAATGGAGGTTTTCTAAAAATTATTCATCAGGTTCATCAAAAAAATTCTGAATGATATCATAGTAATTGGCATTCCAATCCTGATTTTTTTCTTTTAAGGTTTCTAATGCTTTTTGTTCAGCTTCTTCAATAGAATTACAGCCTGCTGATGCACCATAGACAGTAATTGTTAATCCATTTGTACTTTTATAACGACTTCTTAAAATCATCCCAAAACCTTTTGAATTGGTGGAGGCATATACTTCAACAAAATCTTTCTCATAACCTAGGTTTATGATTTGGTCCTTTGCCTGATTTTCTGCTTCTTCCTTGCTTGGCATTCCAAATCTGAACATATAATCCCCTTTACCTGTATTTGGGTTATTATAAATAACTACTGCTGATTGGGCACTACTACTCAATGCGTACAGCATTAAGGCATTAAATACAAAAAATAGATTAGTTAGTTTCATTGGATAAATGAGTTTAGCCTCTTTGGTTATTTAGATAATATTTACTTTTGAGCTGATTAAAAAAATGTCATCTCAAAAATTGTCAATAAATGAATTCAAAATCAATTCTATTAAGTGGTATTTTCCTTAGCTTCCTGGCTGTACTAATTGGTGCATTTGGTTCTCATGCATTATTGGGTTTACTAGAAAAGAACAACAGAATAAATACCTTCGAAACAGGTGCAAAATACCATTTTTATCATTCACTTGGGTTAATCTTAATAGGAATTTTAAGTATTATTATCAAAAATTCAAGTTTTGATGTTCCTGCTATTTTAATGATTGTAGGAACTGTTATTTTTTCAGGGTCCTTATATTTACTGTCAATTACAAATATTACTACTTTCGGAATAATTACCCCTATAGGGGGAGTTTCCCTAATCATTGCATGGATATATACTGCAATAATCGTTTATAAGTCTCAAATTTAAATTTGATTTAATTGGAGTGTTAAAGCTGAAATGTTGGTAAATGAGAAAGAATAATAATCATTTTTCTTCTCATTGTTTGAACTTCTAAATCTGGTTAAGTTACAATAAAAGAAAAAATTGTCCTATATCCATTAAAAGTAGGACTTTTTTTAGATTAATTGATTGAAAATAATTAATTTATTCCTTTAATCATTGGTTTTAAAAAATTGGAAACAAAGGGAAAAATGTTTTTCTTTAGTGAAAAATCAAGGAATTTGCATAAAAAGTAAATTTTTGCCTGATAATAGACATATTAATTATTCCTTTTACAATAATTCACCTTTACATTCCTTCCAAATTTAGTGACAATAAGAATTTTCAAAACTTCGGTTTTTGTTAAATTCAGTATTTACAATTACAATTTGTTTAATATTCGGAAAATTATTCATTAAGTTAGAGTTGATACATATTATATATGGCTCAAAAATTTGATAGATTTCATAATAAGAACAAAAAGATCCTCTTTGATCGGGATTCTTGGGGAATAGCCTCAATTGTTATTATTATTTGTACATTGGTAATCTCGGCTTTAGGTATTTCCTACCTTAACACAGGGCTGGGTAATTTTATTGAATCTGCTGCAGGCGTTTTATTTGGAATTTTTTGCCTTGTTTCCTTCTCTATTGTCTCTTACATACTTCTTCAACTTTCTAATACTTTTCCCAAATTTTTCATTATTGCTTTGGGAGGTAGTGTTGGAACAATATTGATCTTAAGTTTCTTAGGGTTCCACCAAAAATATTTTTGGTTTTTCCCTTTTCTGGCTTTTTTCGCCTGGATCCAGTCGCTCTTAGCGGGTTGCATTTGGGTGTTAATCACTGGTAGGTATAAGATGATAAAAGAATTTCAAAGGTTGTTATTAGTTTTTAATGTGTTTTTTGCAATTTCCTTCAACCTTTTTTGTATTTATTTTTTATCTCAGGATAAAATAACAATTGAAAGGGTGGAGCCATTAAAAGCTGTACCTACAGATTTTGATCTGCAAAATCCCATTGAAGAAGGGCTTTATAAAGTTAATTCTTTTTATTATGGAAGTGATATAAATGATTCAAGACCACAATATCAAAAGGAAAACCTTAATCTAATAAGTAAGACAATTGATGGCTCTTTATTGTATCCGAAATGGAGTTCACAAAGAAATAAGATAATTGAATGGCAATGGGGCTTAGATGTGAAGAAAATGCCTGTGAACGGTATGGTATGGATGCCTGAAGTGCTATCTACTTCGGCTCCTTTGGTTATGATAGTACATGGAAATAACCAGATGGAAAATGCTTCAGAATCAGGTTTTTCCTATTTAGGCGAATTACTTGCCACTAAGGGTTATATTGTAGTTGCTATTGATTTGAATTTTTTGAACGATACCTGGCGTGGAAATTACAGAGGAATAACCCTGGAAACTAAATCATGGTTAATTCTACAGCATTTAAAAGCTTTCAAAAACTGGAATTCAATTCCAGGAAATATTTTTCATCAAAAAATTGATTTCCAAAATATAGCCTTAATTGGACACAGGGAAGGCGGGCATGCAATTGCCAAAGCTTTTGAACTGAACAAACTGCCTTATTATCCGGGAAACGCTGATGTTAAGTTCGACTTTAATTTTAATATAAAATCTCTGATTGCCCTGGCTCCAATTTATCATGAATCCTTTGAAGTGGATCATTTGAAGGATGTAAATTATCTTACCTGTTTGGGTTCATTCGATAAAAATGATTTAAGTTTTTCGGGAATTGAGCAATTCAATAAAATATCTAGTATTGATACTTTGAATTACCTAAAATCAATCATTCAAATTCACGGAGCTAATGGAGACCAGTTCAATAAAAATTGGGATTATGCTACTTCCATGCCTCCAGAAAAATGGATTTTAAATAAAAATGGACTTTTAAGTAGTGAAGATCAGTTGCAGGTATGTAAAGTTTTTGTGACTACATTTTTAAGAGCAACTTTATTAGGGGATAAGAAATACAGACCTTATTTTTATGATCAAAAGGTAGGATTAAAATGGCTGCCAGAAACAGTTTATTTTAAAAAATATATTAAATCAGATTTTTTTAGATTGATTGATTTTGAGGAAGATAGAGATTTAACTTCAACTACTATTCCTGATGGAAAAATCATTGCTCAAAATATCAAATTCTGGAAGGAAACCAAGTTACCAGTGGCAACCCATAAGAATGTTGATAACCAAGTAGTTTATCTGGGTTGGAATAATAGTTCATGGCAACATTTAGGTAAAAGCGTAGTTCAGGATTCTCTTGCCTTTTATCAAATTGAAATGCCTAATAATATCTTCGAAAATGTTCACCTTAATGGAAATTCTGCTATTTCGATCAGTTTGGCTCAACTTAATTCTTCCGGATTAAAAACTGGAAAAGAATCACAGGAAAATGGTCCATTAAATTTTACGATAGAGTTGGAAGATAGTATTGGAATAAAAACGAGGTTTTCATTAAGGCAATTGGGCTATCTATATCCATCGTTTATTGTTCCTAAGTTAAAAATTGAAAGTTTGCTGGGTATAAACTTAAAAGAAAGAGAGGTTCCCGTTTCACAAACTTTCCATTTACCAATAAATAGAATTAGGCGATTAAATCCTGAATTTGATATTCGAATTTTGAAAAAAATAAAATTTATTTTCGACAAAAGTGAAATAGGATTAATAGTTTTGGATGATGTTGGTTTAAGCTCTATCGGATTAGTAGCTCCTGAATTTTAAATTTATCCTTTACTGATAAGATGAATGATAATTGGGATTTGAAAGGAAAAAAAGCCCTTATTACTGGGGGAACTAAGGGTATAGGTTTAGCTATTTGCCAATTGTTTTTAGAAAAAGATGCTGAAGTTTTTATAGTATCCCGAACTAAAGCGGCTCTAGAATCCCTAATTAAAAAGCATAATAATTTATACGGTGTATCAATTGATGTAAGTCAGAAGGATGCTCCAGAGAAAATTATTAAAGCCCTTCCAGATCAGTGGCAATCTCTTGATATTTTAGTAAATAATGTAGGGACGAATATTCGGAAAGCTACTGCTGGTTACTCTGAGGATGAGTATTCTTTTCTAATGCAAACCAATCTTGATTCTTGTTTCCGGTTAACAAAAACCAGCTATCCCTTATTGAAAAAAAGTGGTCATGCAAGTGTTGTAAATATCTCTTCAGTAGCTGGAATAAACCATATCAAAACCGGAAGTATTTATGGCATGACAAAAGCTGCTATCAATCAGCTTTCCAAAAACCTGGCAGTGGAATGGGCTAAAGATGGTATCAGGGTAAATGCCGTAGCTCCCTGGTATATCAATACTCCCTTGGCACAGACTGCTTTTACAAAGCCGGGTTATCTGGATGCTGTGCTAGAGCGGACTCCACTTGGAAGAATAGGAGAGCCCAAAGAAGTAGCTGCTTTGGTGGCTTTTTTATGTATGGATATCGCAGGGTTCATCACCGGGCAATGTATAGCTGCTGATGGAGGCTTTTCAGTAAATTCCTTTAATTAATGACACCAGTATCATTCGATCAAATCAATCATTCTAAAACTCTTTTCAATAAACTTTCTAAAATTTTAGAGGATATTTTTGATCAGGGTGAAGCGCAAAGTATAGCTTTCTTGATCATTGAAAAGTTATTTGGGTTAAGCAGAGTAAAGGTTATAGCAAATTACCCTGTAATTATTAATGACTCAAATTCTCTTGAACTTTTATTGAAAAGGATCGGAAATAATGAACCCATCCAATACATAATGGGTGAAACAGAGTTTTTTGACTTAACTTTTAAGGTAAACCCTTCAGTTTTAATTCCCAGACCAGAAACTGAAGAACTGGTTAATCTGATTATTCGGGAAAATAAAAAAGCTTCTCAGCTTACTTTATTGGATATTGGTACCGGATCAGGATGTATTGCGATTTCACTGGTTAAAAACATTCCCCAGGCAAAGGTATTTGCAATGGATATCGATAAAGAAACCATAAAAACAGCTCAGGAAAATGCCCTGTTAAATAAGGTGAATGTTTTCTTTCTTCACGGGGATATCCTTAAAGATGGTATTTTGAATGACATTCCAACACTTGATCTGATTGTCAGTAATCCACCTTATGTTCGGGAGTTGGAAAAATTGGAAATGAAGGAAAATGTTTTAAAACATGAACCTGAAAAAGCACTTTTTGTCCAGAATGCCAACCCTTTACAATTTTATGAAAAGATCACCAAAATAGCTTCCGAAAAACTGAGAATAGGAGGTAGGCTATATTTTGAAATAAACGAAGCTTATGGGCTTGAAACAAAAAGCCTATTGGTTAATAATGGTTTCAAAAATGTTGAAAAATTTCATGTGTGTAA
>JAHQVQ010000185.1 GCA_019634305.1 Flammeovirgaceae bacterium
TGCCTAATACTTAAGATCTCTTTGGAATGTGCAATTATTCCTTCACTAAAAAGGAAGCCAATAACCAAATCAAAATCATGTCCTGGGGTGCGCATGGTGATTGCCAATTGCATTTGTTCTCTGTTCTCCTGAGGTCCAAAACCTATTATTATTTCCAATGGTTCTTCTGTTACCAAAAGATCCTCTTTCTCCATCCTATCCTTTTCCCTTTGGGAAATAATTTTAATAGGTCTTATAGGAAGCTTTTGCATTTATCCTTTTTTGAATGGGTGTATATCCAATTCAAAATTAGGTAAATTGGGAAGAAAATTTATCCTAAACAACTAGACTTCTGTTGAACTTTGGTTTTTTAATTTTTTCTCTTTTTTCTTTTCAGCAATGGTTTTAATTCCAACTTCTAAAAAGTGCATGTAAAACGATAGGAATAAAATGGTTAAATGAATTTGGAAAAACCAGTAAGAAATAATAGATACTAACCCAAAATAAATCAAGTAAAAAGTAACATCTACTGTAAATTCAACTACAAAATTGTAATCCTTGAATTTCCTTTCCACCCATTTTGTAACAGGATCCCTAACCGTGATTGCCTTGTAAGATATAAGGGAATAAGCTAAAAGTAAAAGCAAAAGGAAGTAGGGGGAAACTTCATTATCTCCTCTTTCCAAAGCTAAAAAGGCATTGAGCAAAATGAGTGGCCCAGGCATTTTGCCATAAATAGTATTATGAATATCCCGATCTTCAAAATCTCCAAATATTACAATTTTATCCTTTACCATTTTAGCCAAAAAAGGAGGAGGAATATCTACAATTTCTTTGATGTTTACAAAGCGATATAAGTCTCTATTGAAAATATCATTCTTGTCCATAGGATAATCCAGAATGAAGGAATTGAAACTCCTTTTCCCCCCAATTTTATCATATGCTAAACCTTTTTCATGCTTTTTACCATTAATAATTTCATTCATTAATAGGGGAGTAGTTTTTAAAGAATCCCCCTGAATAAGATGATATTTTAAAATTAAATCTCTTTCTTCATCATCTACTTGCATATCGGAAAGGGAAATTGGAGCCTTGATTGTTGGAATAACAGGTTTCCCTTTAGCATCCTTGTGGTAGGACACGAGACATCGCTCAATCTTGCTAAATTCTAATTCTAGCAATGAATCGTCTGGAGAAGGATCTATGAAGTTAATATCAACCAGAATGAACTCATGGTTATCAGGGAACTGGTTGATTTTATTAAGCACTTTCGCCAAAGATTCTCTGTTGGTAATAGGCTGGTTACCAATAACATTACCAATCGAATCTTTCATTGGAATAAGCTTTTTATCCCAGGCTACATTTACCAAAAGAAATCTTTCGGTGTCAGGTCTTCTTTTTTGATCAAAAAGTTTGTTTTTTATAGCTGCCGTAGCCTGAATCAGAACAATTTCATCATCAAGCGTGAAAGAAATTGCCAGATAAATAAGAGTGACAATTAAAAGGAATACGGCATGAGCAAAGGATAATCCAATATTAAAAATCCTTTTTTTATGTGAAAAAAAATTTGAAGCCAAGACGTTTTGAAGAAAAATTAAAAAATGAATTAGTCAAATATTAAACTGCTTGATAATGAATTAATTTTCCATTGAAAGAGTAAATTATCTTCACTAAATCTTTAGATACCAATTATAGGAATAGGATTTGAAATAAACAATCAGAAACTTAAGGCAAAAAAAACTTCCGAAGATTAAATTTTAATCATTCGGAAGTTTAAAATGATCTATCAAGAAATTTTTATCTTTTAGTAATTAGTTCCTTGGAATCAATCCAATCAATAAAAATTTCTTTGTTAGTAGGACCGTGAACATCCAGTACAAAATTATAAAGCTCCTCTTGAAGTGCCTTACCTTGCATCACATTGTTGTTTTGGAGAAAAGTCGCCACAGATTTTAATTCAATTAATAATGTCTCTTCAGGAATAAATAAAGGCTGGAAAGTGACAAGGTTTTGATTTTCATTAGTTTGTGTATTGAAATAAATCAGATCAACAGGATAGGTTTTTTCAGGTTCAACTATTCTGCCTTTGGTCTTGTACAATTTATTCTTGTCCAATACCAAATAGTCATCTTTTTGAGCGACAATTTTATTTACGGGTCTGTCTTCTGTTTCATATCTGAAAATGAAGGTCCAACCATTTTCCAATACAAACTTATCCCTATTGGGTCCAATCACTAATTCATCTCCAATAATCACATATTTGTCATTTCCGAAGAAGTTTTTAAAATCGAGAATATTCATTGGATCACCACCTCGAGTACTCAACTGAATATTTCCTTCCAGCGGAAGAATTACATCTTTGACAAAACTGATAAATTCCCCTTCTGCAGTTTTTTCTACTTTTTCACCGCCTACTACCATTCTTTTTCCTGTTTCATCCAGCACAACTGCTCTGGCATCAGCATTTAGGAATTTCAGTTCATCTGAACTGGAAAGCATATCACCAACCTTTACAGGATTATTTGTGTTTTTTACCGCAATGTCACCTTTTACATGAACCACATATAAATCTTGTCCAAAGCTTATAAGTGTTGTAAGTATTAAAATAATGAACGTGCTTAAAATTTTCATAATTTAATTAATTTAGGTACGCATCTGAAACTCAATTTTATAATGAATTAATTATTTTGTCTCAGACAATAACCAATTTAATTTTAAGGATTTTAAAATAAAACTCTTTATTGATATAATTATTAATAATTGTTCTGCTTTAATCTTTTTGAAATAGGAATAAGCCATTTAGCTTAATTCCAGGAGGGTTTTCCTCATGAAATTCAATACGATTAAAGCTCAACCTTTTTTGGGTTTTCTTCTGTAATTTTAGGATTAAATTGTTTGGGAAGATTATTTAAACAATTGCTTAATCAAAATTTAATGTTCTTAGTTTTAGAGAGATTAAAGGTTTGTCCTTAGATCTATTAAAAGTGAAAAATTAAAAATGCATCATATTTGACTAATTACTTTGTTTTTTTTTGGTGCAAAAATAGGCAATTTAAATTTTATAGTGGTTAATCTTTTGAAAAGGAATTTTTAAGGTATTAAAATTTCAAGTAACATTACCTGTTGTAATTTCTTCTACAACTCTTTCAGCACTTTCCATTGCTCCATGAAGTGTAGCCCCATGACCATTAAAATTGGTGGCTTCTCCTGCAAAAAATAAACTATTTTTCAAGGTTTTTGCTAATTCCTTTCTAGTACCTTCACTATATGGGCTATCGTAGGAATATGCTCCGTGTATAAATGGTTCTTTTGTCCAATTCATAATGTAAAAATCATCTAAATTCTTTGAAGCCATTTTGTTCCCAAAAAATTGATCAAGTTCTTTAACGAGTATTTCTATAGACTGGTTTCCCAATTTAGCAATATAATCTGCTCTTTCAGCCATAATATATCCTACGAGCACCGGGGGGCTTGATCTTGTTCTTGGCCAGGGGTTATAATAAAGCTGGCAATTGGCTCCTCCATACATTTCAAACAGATCTTCTCTCCAAAATTTCTCTTTGAAAAGTAGAAAGATTTTCATTCCAGGACCAAACCCCAGTTTTTGAATTGCCTCATTTTTGGATAAGGGTAATTTTGGATGAAATTGAATCAGTTTTTTCTTCAAAATACTAAGAGGAACAGTAATAATTACTCTATTAGCTTCGAAGTAATTTAGGTTAGTATCCCTCACCTGCACTTTGCCTTCTTCATAGGAAATGTCTGTGACAATAGTGTTTAATTTCAGGTCATCCTGAATTACTTCTGAAAATTCGTTCAAAATTTCCTGAAGAGGCTCCATTATTTTATAATCACTTTTTCCTGAGGTCCACAAGGCTTCATTTTTAGCCAGAGATTTCATGCCAAGGTGCTGGTTGGAAGTCCCATATTCTAATCCAAAGGCATCTAAAATATTTTTTGCAGATTGATAAAATAGTTGCTTCTCCAGGTATTCCTGCACAGTTATTTCTTCTCCATTATATTCCCATTGTGTCTCAAAAAAAGCTAAAGCATCTTTAAGTTCTGGGAACTTATCTATAGCATCGTCTTCATTATGGAGTGAATTTTTGAAATAAATATGATTTTCTCCTCTAATCCGCTGTGGTTTTAGATTAATATATTCCAGAAAACTGAAAAGGGTTGAATTTTTTCCATGGATAAATTCTGCCCCTAGTTCAATAGGAAGGTTACAAAAATCTGTAATAGATTTTATTCTACCGCCAACATTTCCTGAAGCTTCCAGAAGGGTAACATTAAATCCCAGGTTTTTGAGAATATAGGCAGAATAAAGCCCGGCAATTCCTGCTCCTACAATAATTATATCGGATTTGGTTTCCATTCTGATGAATTAAACTAATAATTAATTGTGTTTCCTGAAAATGTCTATTTTTGTGATAATTCCAGATAAAAGGATTCTAAAAAGTAAACTTATCTGCTACACAAATTTTAATTTTTACAAAAAAAATCCCATTTTGAAGGGAAATTTGAAATTCGAATCCTAAAATTAATTCCCACAGCTTAAAGAGGGATTCGGTTTTAAGGTACTAACTTGATATTAATTTTACTGAACTACTAAAAAACTTTACCCTAAACATGCAAAGTTCTCATATTTTGTTCATCAAAGTTAATTTTAAATATTACTTAGTTTTTCTATTATTCATTTCTTTTTTAGGATGTAGGCCAAAACCAGAAGTCTTTAATGCTGAAAAACCTTATGCATTAATTACTGGGAAATACAGAAGTTATCAGGAAGCAGCGGAAAATGTTGAACGGCTTTTTAATTTGGGAATGGTGCCTTATACCATTCTGCAACACACTGAAACAAATGGAAATTGGTTTTTAAATATAATAGATTCCTACAAAAGTCTGGAAGGGGCAATGGCCAAAAGAATTGCGTATGAAGATGAATATAGCCTTCAATATCTTGATATTGTAAATTTCAATAAGTTGTCAGAAGAAATGGAGGAATTCGATGAAGATAATTTTAAAATGTCAAAACTGGATGCTAAAAATCCTCCCTTTTCCAATCACTTGTTTGATGTTTTAAAAAATGCACCTTTTTCGGATGAATATTTTATTTCCGATCTAAAATTGGTTAATCCTCAGGATAGCCTTGAAATAATGAAATATGCTTCATTAAGATCGATTGTTTTTGATATGCCAAGGGGAATTGTTCCTTCTCGTGTTATCCAAAATGCGCTAGGTTTTGTAGAAGTTGATTTTAAAGATAATTTGATTGGTACTGCATTCACTACCCA
>JAHQVQ010000186.1 GCA_019634305.1 Flammeovirgaceae bacterium
AGCCATTTCGTATTGGGCAACTCTTGATAATATTTCAGGATCTCCAAATTCCTTATATTGTTCTTCATTCATAGCGTTTATGGCATCTAGAGATTTTCTTCTGATGTCTCTAGTTACACCATTGGGATTGGAAACATATAAGATAGGGTCTCCCTTACTTCTACATTGCACTCCCTGATATTCCGATGGCAAAAAGCCACTTCCCCAGGCATTTTTCCCGGCACTTGGCGTTTTTCCTCCTGATACCAATACCATAAATCCAGGTAAATTTTCATTTTCCGATCCGAGCCCGTAAGTCACCCAGGCGCCCATACTTGGTCTCCCTACTCGAGGGCTACCGGTTTGTAATAGTAATTGAGCTGGAGCATGATTAAATTCATCGGTATGGACAGCTTTTAATAAAGTCATGTCATCTACCATACCAGCCAAATGTGGTAAATTATCAGAAACATAGGTTCCTGATTGCCCATATTGCTGGAATTCTGCCATTGGTCCCAGCATTTTCGGAACACCTTGAATAAAAGCAAACCTTTTGCCTTCCAATAAAGATTGAGGGCATTCCTTTCCGTGCAATTCTTTAAGTTTTGGCTTATAATCGAAAAGTTCCAGTTGAGAAGGACCTCCAGCCATGTGAAGATAAATCACCCGCTTGGCTTTGGGCACAAAGTTGGGGAAAGTGTCAAATCCGGTATTGACTTTTGTTTTTCCGAAAACATCACCTGAACCAAAGAGGGAACTGAGTGCAAGTCCACCAAGCCCAGCCATACTTTGTTTGAGGAAATATCTTCTGGTATTGAGTTGTAACTGTTTTTTTCTTGCTTCTTCAAATAATTTCATGCTGTTAAATATTTTTTGAGACACACAATGACCTGGTTTTCTAAAATGTATATTTTTAATGCTTCACGCTTAGCTTTTCACTATTACCTCATCCAGATTCATAAGAGAGTTAGCCACTATGATGAGTGTAGCTAGTTGAATGTCATCCGTTCCTGTTACGACCTTAGCCTCTTCCTCATTTTCTTCATAATACTGATAAGTTTCATGGAACAGATTTTCAAGAATTTTACTTTTCTCTACACTTAAAGGTTTAAATAATAATTTTTGATAGCCATGCTCAAGTTGTTTTTTTAGGTCTTCAGAAGTATCTTGCATTTCCTTAGCCAAAACCTGAGCAGTCTCAAAATATACAGAATCGTTTAGGGTCACTAGTGCCTGAAGTGGCGTATTGGTTCTGATTCTTCTTGATAAACAAAACTCCCTGTTGGAGGCATCGAAGGTGATAAAAGAAGGGTAGGGACTTGATCTCCTTAAATAAGTATAAAGTCCTCTTCTATATTTGTCTTCCCCTTTAGAAGTTTTCCAGGACTGACCACTATATACAACTTGCCAAACTCCTTCTGGTTGGGTAGGCATTACACTCGGACCATACATTTTATCACTTAATAACCCAGAAGCCATTAGCGCTTGATCTCTAACCTGCTCTGCAGAAAGTCTAACCCGCGGTGCTCGGGCAAGTAATACATTATTTGGATCTTTTTCTAATAATTCAGTAGAAACTGAAGATGATTGTCTGTAAGTATTTGACATCACGATAAGTTTCATTAGCTTTTTAATACTCCATTTATAATCGTCAGAAAACTTTAAAGCCATCCAGTCTAATAATTGAGGGTGGGAGGGTGCTTCGCCTTGTGAACCAAAATCTTCCACAGTGGAAATTAAACCTTTTCCAAAAATTTTATTCCAAAACCGATTGGTAATTACCCGTGCTGTAAGTGGATTTTTACCATTCACCAGCCATTGGGCAAAACTTAATCTGTTAGCAGGTTTATCGGCAGGAATACTATCGAAAATTCCTGGAACAGAAGGGGTGACTTCCTGTCCTGTTACCATCCAGTTTCCCCTCAAGAAAATATGAGTTTTTCGTTGGAATTTCTCAGGGTTTTCACATACTATTGCGGTGTTTTTTTCTCCTTTTTTAATTAGAAGTGCATCCACTATAGTTCGGATGTTTTCATAACCTTCCAAACTTTTACCTGGCAAACTTTCGGTAAGTAAAATGCCGTCAACCGTACATTTATATTCATCTTTTTCCCCTTCGAAAACCAAATAGACATCTGTGATATCATTGGATTGTTGAATTTCGGTTCCGGATAAAGTTAAATTTCTCCATCCTCTGGCATATCCTAAATCAAATTCCCCTATCTTTTCGCCATTTACACTATCTTTCCGAACAATCACTTTCGTTGATTCTTTTTCATTTCTATAGTATTGTAAATAAACCTGCGCTATTTTCCTTAAATCTACATCAGATAGTTTAATAAAAGCTCCACCAAGTACAACCATAAAATCCTGATCCCCTCTGTTTTGGAAACTCACATTATCGAATTCGGAAAAAAGTAAAGGGCGAATCATAGGCTCTTTAGTTCGAATAATTCTTTCCCATTTATTTGATTCTTCTTTACTGGCATTTTTTACAATCCAGCTTTTTACTTCTTCTAAATCAGTAGAATCCTCACCTGCAAAAGTTTTTAATTGGGGAAGATCATGAGGCAAATCCCCATCAGTAGAATTATTAAAAAAGGCATAACTGCTATAAAATTCTTCCTGTTTGATAGGATCATAGGGATGACTGTGACATTGTACACAACCCATAGTAATTCCCTGCCAAACTTCCCAGGTGGTATTTACCCTATCAATTACAGAGGCAACTCTAAACTCCTCATTATCAGACCCTCCTTCATCGTTACTTACAGAATTCCGATGAAAACCTGTAGCGACTAACTGGTCAATATTAGGGTTTGGTAATAAATCACCAGCCAATTGTTCTACAGTAAATTGATCGAAAGGCATATCGTTATTAAATGCCTTAATTACCCAATCACGATACTGCCAGATACTTCTGTAAGAATCCTTCTCGTAACCTCTTGAATCGGCATATCTGGCTAAATCCAGCCACATGCTTGCCCAGTGTTCTCCATATTTTGGAGAGGCTAACATTTCATCGGCAAGTTGCTCATAGTTTTGATAGGAGGAATCCACTAAAAAACGGTTTACCTGATCTTCGGTTGGAGGAAGTCCTGTAATATCCAGGCTGAGTCTTCTGATTAATGTATATGGATCGGCTACTTTTGATGGGATTAATTTATTATCCACCAGTTTTTTCATTACAAACTGGTCGATTTCATTTTTAACCCAGGAAGAATCAATGGCAGGAGGTACTATAGAATTTGGGGAAATGAAAGCCCAATGTTCTTCCCATTCTGCACCCTGTTCAATCCACTTTTCTATCAGTACTATTTCCTCCTCCTTTAAAGGCTCTGCCTCCATAGGCATTCTTATTTCAGGATCATTATGCCTTAATCTTTTTACTAATTCACTTTCATTCGGTTCTCCAGGGATAATGGCCAAAACCCCGGATTCAGTTTCTCTTAAGGCATTTTCTCTGAACACCATGCCGAAACCTCCGGATTGTTTTACACCGCCATGGCAGCTAATACAGTTTTTATTTAAAATAGGTCTTATCTCTTCATTGAAACTAATTTTATCTTCCTGGCAGGAAATAAATTGAAAAAGGAAAACACAAATCCCGAAAAAGGAGAGTAGTTTGTAGTGGATGTGCTTCATACTTTTATTGATATCTTGTTAGTAATTTTTAGAAAACGTGAAGATACTTTGAATTCCTAAAATGTGCTGGTCTGCGCGTATCAAATTCTGTAATTTCCGTATCAAATCATAATCATTTGCCTTTAGTAGATGTTTTTTTGTTCAATAGAATACTTTTTTAGAATATTAAAAACAAAAAACACTACTTGCATTAAGTAGTGTTTGAGAATTAAATGTTGTGTTCGGAAATTGATTAACCTTTCTTTCCTGATTCCTCTCTTTGTTCCTCTGTGAAAGCCAGAGATTCCTTGGATGGAGCTGCACTTTTCCTGAAATTGGCAATGTTTTTAGAAAGGCTGGAATACATCATTTTGGTTTTAGATACTTCGTAAGTCATGGCCATTTTTGCACTAAAACCCATTGATTGCCCTTCAGCAATAGCATCCTGATTGGCACCCAAATAAATAAAGTTCCAGGAGTATTTATCTTCCTGATGTTGCACCATTTTATTTATTTGTTCCTTTTTGAATTCCTTACTGGCATTTTCTAGCCCATCGGTAATGATTACTAATACAATTCTTTCTGGCCTGTCACTGGAATTCATTCCTCTATATCTATTACCAGTTTCATTAATTAATTTACCCATGGCATCTAAAAGAGGAGTCATTCCTCTGGGAACAAAATTATCATCATTAAGGTTACCCGCTTTTTTAATAGGAGCCTCTTTATAAATGGTATCATAACTCAACTGGCCATTATTTTCATCAAAACTGTACAGTGAAATGGTACATTCTCCTTCCAGTTTTTTCTGTTCTTTAATAAAGGTATTAAACCCGCCCATCATGTCTTCTTTTATGGAAGACATAGAACCTGATCTATCCAGTAATACTACAATATCAGTATAACCTTTTTTCATATTTTTTCTGATTAGTTAAACATTAATTTAGTAAAGAAATGTTAGTCTGAATTTTTACAAAATCCTTACAAATTTCTTTTTGCAATTGTGATTTTTTCTTAGTGACCGCAACCTTGTATGATGAAAGAATTTGTGTCAATTTGAAATATTATCTCACTAAAGTGAAAAAAATTAAAATAATAATACATTAATTCCATTTTTTGGCTTTTTCTTTGTGCCTATGCTTACAAACATTTTTTGATAAAAATCGATTCAAAATTTGTCTAACTTTAAATAATTGTTAATTTATTTAAATAGGATATTTAATTTCAGCCAGCCTTTAATTACTTTGTACTAAATTTTATTACTTGTTTTAGATTAAACCTTACTTACTACATAATAAAATAAAATGAGGACGATTTTTTTAACCAAAAAACCTATTATTTATGGATCATTTAGACGCATTGTCTTTTTTTGATGCAGACACAGAAACTTCACTTGAAGAAATTGAAAATAGGTATAAGATAAAAAGAACAACCTTCAATACGCTTCTTTCAAGAACTACTTCCGACCATTTTGAAAAAATCTATACCGGATACATTAATAATATAGATGCAGCTTTTGAGGTAGTAAGAGTGAAACAGAAGAAAACCCTTTGGGGGAAACTTTCACTCGCAACTTCTGAAGAAGTTGCTGAGAAAGTTAAAGTGAAGGTGTTGAAAGATTTCGTAAAATCTGATGGATCATTCGATACAGAAGGCTTTAAAAACTATGGTGAAAAGTACTTTAGAATAGGAAAATTTAAAGATGCATTTCCACTATTTCACAAATTGAATAGCCTTGAACCCACCAATATTGCCATAAAATTCAGAGTAACAGAGTGTAGAATTATTTATGCTGAAATGAAAAAGCTCCGCCTTGAAAAAGAAAAGGAGGAAAAAATAAAACTGGAAAAAGAACGAAAAGTTGAACTAGAAAGACTTAAGCAGGAAAAACAAGCTGAATTAGAGAGAAGAGAACAAGAACAGAAAGAGCGACTAAGAAAGGAAGAAGCAAGATTGGAGCAAGAAAGAAAAAAAGAAGAAGAAAAACTTGCTGAACTTCAAAAATTAGAAGATTCCTTACTTTCCGGAGTTGATGGTCTTAATATGGAGAGTGATTCCCTTGAAAGTGCATTAGTTCAACAACCAAAGGGGGAAGAAGGTTCATTATTAATGGAACTAAAAAGATTAGAACAAGAAATAGGGAATTCTGGTGCAAGTTACATTAGAGAGGAAAGTTCTTTTGATTATATTTTAAAAGAAATAGAACAACAAGAGGAAGATAAAGCAGAAAAAGATAAAAAGGATCTTGAAGCACTGGAAGCAGAGAACCAAAATAGTAAAAAATCAGTAGCATTTATTGATAAAGTAGAAGCAACTGAGGAAGTTGAAAATAAAGAAGGGTTCTTTCAAGCTACAAAAAAAAGAGCGCTGTTTTTAATATTACTTTTTTTGTTTATATCTCTGCAGTTTTTTGCATTTAGTAAAAAATCCTCAAATGGATTACTTGCTGGCTTAAGTGGATTATTTAATAAAGAGGAAGTTTCAGATTTTGATAAAATCAAATCTGAAGCAGAATTACTTTATAAAGATGGCAACTATGTGGAAGCTCTAAGCAAGTTTGAAATGGCATTGGAGAAGCTACCTGAAAATGAATACATTAAAGAAAGAATTGATCTTTGTAAAGTCCTTTTAACAAGACAAAATGATATCAATTTAAATAATGGTTTTGATAATATTGGAGGAAACAACCTGGATCCGGACTTTGCAGAAGAGAATTGGGATGAATTAGAAGAAATTCCAATCACACAAGATGGAGAAACTCCAAAGGAGAAGTTGAATTAGCCTACCACAGA
>JAHQVQ010000187.1 GCA_019634305.1 Flammeovirgaceae bacterium
CCAGGGGTTTTGATAATGGTAATAAGTCCCTTTTCACTTATTACCACCCAATCGGTTTTGGTAGAGCCACTGTCAGCAATTAATATCATTTATATGCAAATAATTGGTTGGGCACAATAATATTTCACCAAAGAACAATCGGATTTGATTTTTGGTGAAATTAAAAACTATGACAAGTCAGTACATTAAGCACCAGTGCTCCACACCGGGTACTATTATTTCCGATAAATAGTAATCTCTCTGTCAGTCTTTTACGGCAAAATAATACACAGTTAATTTTGAATTACTACTTAATATACAATCAGCAAGGTCCTAATCATCAATAAAACATAAAGAAGCAGCACCAATAATTCCTGCTTCATTTCCAAGGGTAGCCAATCGGATATCAAGTTTATCGGTATAATATGGAGTCAGGTAATGGTTGATGGAATCGTACATGCTGTGCCTTACATATTCAAAAGTATCCGAAACACCACCGCCAATTAAAACTGTTTTCACATCCAATAATCTAATGGCACTTACAATAGATTCACCAAGGTATTTCCCAACATCAGCAAAAATCTCTAAAGCCAATACATCCTGTCCATGGGCTGCTTTTACCACCTTTTTCGGGTTTAATACTCCCATTTCTGAAAGAACTGATTTTCCTTCATATCCTTCCAAAGTAGTCAATGCCATTCCCAAAATCCCTTTCTTTCCAATATTTTCTTCAATGGTTTTTCCATTGCTGGAAACGATATGGCCAATTTCCATCCCATTACCATCTCCACCCTTAAAAATTTGCCCGTCAATAACGGCTGCTCCGCCCACTCCTGTGCCCAGGGTAATGAATATGAAATTATCGGGAACTTTATTTTCGGCAAAGTAATATTCGCCTAAGGCTGCTGCATTGGCATCATTTTCCACATGAAAAGTAATATTTGAAAAATGATCTTTCAACTCTCCTAAAAACCGTTTTTTTTCCAATCCTGGTATATTGGGCAGTTCAAGTGTCCAAAGCCTGTCTTTTGAAAGGGTGCCGGGAACACCTATTCCCACCTTTTTTATACTAGGATTTTTTTCGAGCTGTTTTGTCAGAATCTTTTTAAAATTCTTAATGAATTTATCATCCTCACCTACTTCAGCCGTTGGATATTTTTTCTTGTAAATTAAGTTTCCTGAAGATTCAACTAGTCCAAATTTTACATTTGTTCCTCCAATATCAATTCCTAAGAATTTTTCCATTTGTATGTGTTATTTCGGTAATTAAAGTACTTGTACTAATTAAATTTTAAGAAATTATTAAATTTTCAACCTGAAAGATTAAAACACTGGAATTAAGATTGAACGAGCTTCTACATTCCAATCCAATATTAAAATAATTAATTAATAGGTCAAAAAAATCAGGATGATTATTGAAAATTATCCTAACCTTTTTATTTGTTTTGAGTTCTTACCTTTTCCAAATACACAAATCGAGGAACTTTAAAACTGAAACATAAGAAAGTAATGCTTAAAAAAATCTTAAAATATATTGGACTTGCTTTTCTGGCTATTTTAATAATCATTTTTTCATGGGGGTTTATAAACCATGAAAAAGAACCAGTAGGTCAGAGTGGTCCGGAAGCCGAAAAAGTAGCACAGAAGATACTGCAGAGCATCAATATCTCCGCCTGGGATTCTACCAAATTGGTACAATGGACTTTTAAAGGGCTTCATCATTACCTCTGGGATAAAGAAAGAAATTTGATAAAAGTTAGCTGGAGCGATACAGAAGTATTGGTGAATATGGACAGTATAAAAGGAGTAAGCTTTGAAAATGGAGTAGAAATGACTGGGGAGGAAAACCAAAAAATAGTGGATCAAGCCTGGGCTTACTTCTGTAATGACAGCTTTTGGCTGAATGCTTCTGCAAAGCTATTTGACCCTGGTACCGAAAGAAGTTTGGTAACACTGGAGGATGGCAGAAAAGGGTTAAAAATTTCCTATTCTTCAGGAGGAGTAACTCCAGGAGATGCCTATGTCTGGTTGTATGATAATAACTTCAGGCCTACCAGCTGGAAAATGTGGGTAAGTATTATTCCTATTGGAGGAATGGAATTTACCTGGGAAGACTGGGAAACCCTAAGCACTGGGGCAAATGTAGCTACTTTACATCAAAGCAAGCTATTAAACATTGAAATCACCAATTTAAAAGCTGGACAAAATTTTCATGATTTTGGATTAAATGGAGATCCTTTTATAGTCCTTTTGAAGAATCAGTAAATAACCCATCTCCCTTTATGCCTATTTCTAGAAGAGAGGTTGACATTTTAGTAAAATCAAAACCTAATCCTAACCTCGATATACCTAACCCCTTCTGGACTAATCTTGTAGGGGTTTTTAGAACAAGTAATTTTGGGCTGGGAATAAAAAAACCTACCCCCAGCTCCCCAGGAAAATGACTTAAAATAAAACTAAAACACTTTCAATTCCTGATAAAGTCTGGCTACTGGCAAGCCAACTACATTGTAAAAAGATCCTGAGATTTTGGAGATCCCAGCCATACCAATCCATTCCTGAATACCATATGCTCCGGCTTTATCAAATGGTTTAAACTTTTGAATGTAATAGTTGATTTCCTCATCCGATAAATCATTAAAATAGACTTCTGTAGTATCGCTGAAACTTATTTCTTTATCAAGAGACAGCAAACAAACTCCAGAAATCACTTTATGTTTCTTTCCTGATAATGCCTTTATCATGTTTTCAGCTTCTGCTGCATCTGCCGGTTTTTCAAGCAGTTTATTTTCCATCACTACCGTAGTATCTGCAGTGATAATCAGTTCATCAGACTTTAATTCCGATCTAAAAGCATTGGCTTTTCTTTTAGCTAATAATTCGGCAACCTCTGTTGGGAGGAAATCCTGGGGAAAATCTTCTGGAGTGGGTTTCACTTTCACCTCAAATTCAATCCCCAGATCACTTAAAAGTTGTTTTCTTCTCGGAGAATTTGAACCTAAAATGATCTTATATTTTGTCTTTAGCATTCTATCAATTAAATAATTTAAACCGTTATTTCCTTAGCAGGCATTCTAAATCGCAGTAAAAACAATAGTCCTACCACAAAAAAAGCAACCAGCGCCAATGCGCCATCACGCATACTTTCAGTATAATGCTCCATTGCCCCATAGACGAATGTGCCCAATACAATGGATAATTTTTCGGTTACATCATAAAAACTAAAAAAGGAAGTAGTGTCTACCGTTTTCTGTGGGACAAGTTTAGAAAAAGTAGATCGTGACATGGATTGAATTCCTCCCATTACCATTCCAACAAAAAAGGCCAGGACATAGAATTCTATTGGCGTTTTAAGCAAATAAGCATAAATACAAACGCCAATCCAAATCACCAACATAACCAAAATGGAGGTTTTGTTACTTTTCAACTCTGAAATTCTGGCAAATAAATATGCCCCGGCAATAGCTACTAATTGGATAATCAAAACAGTCATGATTAACTCACCAGTATCTAGTTTGATTTCCTTTTCACCAAAAGTAGCTGCCAGTAGCATTACGGTTTGTACTCCGGCATTGTAGAAAAACAAAGCAGTAAGAAACCGTTTGATAGGTTCCATTTTTAAAACCTGATTAAAAACACCATACAACTCTTTATATCCCTTCTTCAACAGGTGTCCTTTGGTAGGTTTTCTGTGATGTATGTTGCCCGGTAAATAATAAAAGGCAATTTGGGCAAAAACTATCCACCAGATTCCCACGGTTAAAAACGATAATTGTGCGGGAAGTTTGCTCTTCTCATCAATTCCGAAAAATTCTGGATTCAATACTATAATAAGACTAAAAATTAACTGAATCACACTACCTATATAACCCATAGCAAAACCCTTAGCACTTATTTTATCGAAGCGATCGGGTGTAGTAATTTCTGGAAGATAAGAATTATAAAACACAAGAGAACCTGCCCAACCTATACTCGCCAGGGTGCTGGCAATGATACCAAATTCAATGTTTTTTCCATGAAAAAATGATAGTGCTATGCATGCTCCTCCTCCCAAATAAACAAAGAATTTCATCATCCTTTTTTTCCAACCACCATAATCCGCAATTCCCGAAAGAATTGGGGAAAGCAATACGATCACCAAAAAAGAGAAGGATAAAGAATAAGAATAGAGTACCGTATTTTCAATGGAATAACCAAAAAACTGAACTTTATTTCCATCGAATGCTGCTCTGGTAACCTGGTTGTAATAAACTGGAAAAATTGCAGAGGAAATAGTAAGCGCATAAACTGAATTAGCCCAATCGTAAGAACACCATGCATTAATTATTCTGGGATTATCCTTAATCAATTCATTGCTTTCACTTTTAGCCTGTAAATTCAAATTATTTTAGTTTTAGTCAATATCAGATACAAATTCAAATCAAAAAATATATTTACTCATTACCAAAAGTTACTTGTAATCTTTTGAAACTTGTTCTTATAGTTATTACCAATCAAACATAGATTTTTCTAATTGGTTTTTTGAACAGAAAAAGAAGTTAATTGTTTATCTATGTAGACAAATGATTTTAGGATAAATATCACCTTTGATCTATAATTAAGGAGTGATTCTAAATCATTTTATAATAGTAAAGTTAAAACCTTTTTAAATTAATGAAGAAAAAGGTTTAAGATTAAAATTTTATTATATTTTTGTAATTTAGTTTGAATCTAAATAAAATAAAGCATAAATGAGTGTAGATAAAGACTCTGAAATTTTAGAAGAATTTACCTCCAAGGAATATGAGCATGGTTGGACTTCCAATCTTGATGCTGATGAGATTCCTAAAGGTTTAAGTGAAGATGTGATAAGACTTATTTCTGCCAAAAAAGAAGAGCCTGAGTGGATGTTGGAGTGGAGGCTGAAAGCTTATAATACCTGGTTGAAAATGAAGGAGCCAGATTGGGCTAATGTAAATTTCCCAAAAATCGACTTTCAGGATATAATATATTATTCAGCACCAAAGCAAAAGGTTAAGCCTAAGTCTTTAGACGAAATTGATCCTGAATTGCTTAAAACTTTCGAAAAACTTGGTATATCCATTACTGAGCAAGAAAGACTAACCGGTGTTACAAGTGTAGCTGTGGATGCAGTAATTGATAGTGTTTCCGTAGCCACTA
Source organism: Flammeovirgaceae bacterium (assembly GCA_019634305.1). Lineage (GTDB taxonomy): Bacteria > Bacteroidota > Bacteroidia > Cytophagales > Flammeovirgaceae > Flexithrix. The sequence goes on from JAHQVQ010000187.1 coordinate 5,140, forward strand.
CTTTCAAGGATACGCTGAGCAAATTAGGAATTATCTTTTGTTCCTTTAGCGAAGCATTACAAGAACATCCTGACTTGGTTAAAAAATATATTGGATCTGTAGTCCCCGTATCGGATAATTACTTTTCAGCTTTAAACTCAGCTGTTTTTAGTGATGGA
>JAHQVQ010000188.1 GCA_019634305.1 Flammeovirgaceae bacterium
GTTTTTCCAACCCCACCTTTGTGGTTGACAATGCAGATTACCTTTGCTGCTTTTTGTCCTACCTTATCTTCAAATCCGTATTTTTTTAATACAGGTTTTATATTTTTCAAATGGTTGTTGTTTAACTTTCGGTCACCTCTTAACACCTTACTTAATAGGCCATTAGGTAAGCCGGATTCTTTTTCTAATTCGGTAAGAGAAAATACCTGATTTTTTTTCAAAAATTTGATTACTGTATCGTTTGTCAGCATCATAGATAAATAAGTTATTTTGGCGTAAATATAGGACGAAAATTTATTTTTTATCCATTATTTCGGATAGTTTTTACTCTTAAAGTTTAGTTAGACTGAAAAAAGAAATTATTCATGATTTAACCTGCAATATTTAGGAAAATACTAGAGAGGAGTGCAATTGATAGGTATTTCTGGAATTGCTGATGGTAATTAGATTGTGGCCTGGATAGGTGGTGGGGAGGGACTTCAGTCGGATTATCCAAATTTATTAGTTCAGGATGATTCAAAAATAAGTTATGTTGAGGATGGCAAGTTATATTTGGCTTTTCATTTTTTGAAAAAATGACCACTCTTGAGCACAGATAATTTGGATCGTCTTCAAAACTGACGGAGATGATATAAACTGAGATAAAAATAAATAAATTTTTGATATAAGAAATTTAGATGTTTTTAAGCTTAGGGGGTTTGCTCGGTAGGTGTTTTCTGTCTTACAGGCAGAATAATTTTAAATGTGGTACCTTTTTTAAGATGGCTGGTTACTTCTATTTTTCCATGATGCTGGTCAATAATATTTTGAGAGATCGAGAGTCCGAGACCTGTACCTTCGCCTATTTTTTTTGTAGTAAAAAATGGTTCAAAAATATGTTTTAATGTATCTTTCTCAATACCAACTCCTGAATCATCAATCACAATAAAAACAAATTCATTTATATCACCAGTAGAGGAAATTAAACCTGAAGTAATGGAAATGACTCCTTTTTTATTTATAGCTTGAATTGCATTACTAATCAAGTTCATGAAAACCTGATTTAATTTGGCCGGATAACACTCTACAAGTGGTAGATGTCCATAATTTTTAACCACCTTGATATGATCTGTAACCTGATGTTGTAATAATAATAAGGTTGATTCCAGGCCATCATGGATATTATAACGACTAAGATTTCCATCATCCATCCGAGAAAAGGTCCTTAAACCCTTAATTATTTCAGCAGTTTTTGTAGCACCAATTGTTATATTATTTAATATTTTTTCTGATAGTTCTACCTTTTTGTCAATACTCAGTTTAGATTTTAATCCTTCAATTTCGATAAGCTTTTCGCCTATGTTATTCTTTGGGTTAAGATTTTTGTACATTTTCATAATTCCCAAAATATCATGTAAGGCTTTTTTCAAACCAATAATTCCCGATTTAATGTAATTAATTGGATTATTAATTTCATGTGCCACTCCAGCGGTTAGCATGCCAATTGAAGCCATTTTTTCTGAATGTACTAATTGTGATTGGGTACTTTTAAGTCGTTCTACGGTTTCTTCTAGAATATTTGTTTGTAATTCCAATTTATTGGTTTGGGCAATTAATTCTTCCTGCTGTGTTACTAGTTCCTCTTGTTGAGCCATCAATTCTTCATTTTGCTGGGTTACCTTTTGCTGCTCCTTATATAAGGTATGGTTTGCCTTCTTCAAACTTATTGTTCTCACATTTACAAGCTTTTCCAACTTTAAATTATGTTGTTTAATTGTTCTTGTTCTCAGCCAAAGAATAGAAAAAAAACCAGCAATAATAGCTGCAATAACCATTATTTTGAACCATAATGTTTGCCAGAATGGAGGTGTAATAATAATCTCAATAGATTTGTATTCATCTGACCAAAGACCATCCATATTTGAAGATTTTACTTTGAATGTATATTCTCCTGGAGGAAGATTGGTATAAGTAGCTCTTCTTTCTGTACCTACTTTATTCCATCTAGGGTCAAATCCTTCCAGCATATAGGCATAATAATTTAATTTTGAAAATGTGTAATCCAATGAACTGTATTGGAAAGAAATGGTATTTTGATTTGCATCCATTACCAATCTATTTTGATAATTGATATCACTTGTCAATACTGAATTTAAATCATTGACATTCACCTTCTTATGAAAAAGGTATAGATTTGTAAATGCAATCGGCTGAAAAATAATATCATCATTAATTTCTTCTGGACGAAAAACATTGTAGCCATTTGAACCTCCAAAATAGAACTCTCCTGTATAAGATCTCAATTTAGATCCTGATTTAAAATCACTACGTTGAAGTCCGTCATGATGATTGTAAGAGATAGTGGTACCTGATTCAGGATTATATTTGGTTATTCCTTCAAAAGTTCCCATCCATAAGTTTCCTTCGTCATCGTCTAGAATGCTCAAAATAGTTCCTTTTAAGTTGTGGTTTACTCCTGATTTTTCAATTTTGTCCGTTTCTGGATTATAAAGAAAAAGTCCACCACCATTGGATGAAATCCACAATCTATTTTTCTTATCCTCATATATGTCAATCACTTCACTGAATCCAACACCTGATTCAGCTGTAACTTTATTTTGATACCTGTGAAAAATTCTTTTTTCTCTATCCATACGGCAGATCCCACTGCCGATGGTGCCTATCCATAGATTCCCTTTACTATCTTCAAAGATTTTTGATATATTATTAGAACTGATTGTTAACGTATCATCCGGATCAGAATAGTGATGAATGAATTTATTTTCTTTAGGAATGTATTCATCCATCCCTCCACCAAGGGTTCCTACCCAAATTCTTTCTTGACTGTCAAAACAAAGGGCCCATATGTTATTGTTTTGTAAGGAATTGGGATCTTCTGGATCATGGGTAATACGGGTGATTTCATGTGTAGACATGTTGATCTTATTTAGTCCATTCACATAAGAGCCTGCATATATAAAGCCATCTCCATCCTCAATGATAGGTTTAACTATTTTACCACTAAGGGTACTTTCATCATTGATATCGTTAAAGAAATGAACATATGAATCCGTAGGCGGGATATACTTAAAAAGGCCTGCCCCATCCGTAGCAAACCAAATGTTGCGCTCAGAATCTTCAAAAATAGTGCGAACCCTAATTCTTTCAATTTCTGATGTTTCGCTATTAAAGTTTTCAACATGACGAAATGCTTTTTTCTTTTTACTTAAAACATGAAGCCCTTTTTCCCATGTGCCTACCCACATGTTTCCATCTCCGGAATTCAAAAATTTATAAATAATTGTCGAATTGACTTCATTATCTTGAGGGAAGACAATCTTGGAGAATTTGTCTTTATTGCTTTCATAAATAAATATTCCAGATCCCCAGGAGCTAAACCAAATGTTGCCTAAATCATCTTCTTCTATAGAATGTACAATGTTTGAATCCTTTGGAATATTTGCTTGATTTTTACCGAACTTTCGTTGGAATGAATCATTTTCAGGATCATACCTGCATATACCGCCTCCCTCTGTGCCAATCCAGATATTTCCCTTAGAATCATTAAAAAGGGTGAATATGGAATTGTGGATAAGGCTATTTGGAATCGCAATATCATGACTGTATTTCCTGGTAAGTAGGGTGTTTTTATCCATTACAGTTAAACCTTCTTGCGTACCTATCCATAATTTACCATCTTTAGTTTCCAAGACAGATCGGATTTCATTTCCGATAAGACCTGTGTTCTCATCACTTTTATAAAATCGGGTGAATGTTTGGGTATCTGGATTAAATTTGTTCAATCCCTGATTAGTTCCAATCCAGAGGTACCCGTCCCTTCCTTCAATTATGCTAGATATAGTGTTGTTGCTTATTGAGGAGGTATCGTCAGGACTGTGTATAAAGCTTTTAAAGTCCTTTGTATGCTTATTATAAAGCTGAAGACCTCCCAAATTTGTTCCTATCCAAAGTCGCCCTTTACTGTCTTCGCATAAACTATAAACTTTGTTGTCAGCAATACTTGAGCTATCTCCATTAACATGTCTGAAAACCTCAAATTGATAGCCATCAAATCGATTTAATCCATCATCAGTTCCAATCCAGATAAAGCCATCATTATCTTTCAAAATAGAGTAAATACAGAGTTTAGAAAGGCCATCATCATTGTTGAACTTTTTAGCTAAATAATAATCACTACGATAACCCGATTGGCTATGTGCACCCTGCCATAGACAAATCAACAATATGCATTTTATTACTTCTCTAAAACCAGTTCTAAACATTTTAGACTATTTTTAAAATTGGTTAAGTACCAGTACTATTTTATATTGAGTATTTTTATCTCATTATCAAAAAGTTGTGGCACTTATTAAGTATATTTAATTCTGCACATCTATTTAATTAATTTAAGCTCGACTTTAGCCAATTGTAAAACCTTAATATTGTCTAGAAATCAAATTGGCTAAATTTTCATACTTAATTTTTAATCTCTCTTCTGAAAAGATAGAAAAGTGATGTTAAAAATTAAAACTGGTGCCTTATTTTGCCCTAAACAAGGCATTTAAATAATTACTAAATGGCTAAAGTCTAGTTAAGAACATGTTTAAAAAATAAATTTCAACAAAAAATGAATTTTTATACTAAACTATTGACTAAAGTACTATGTTCATTTTTTTTTTGATAAAAAATGAACGGCAGCGGCCGCCCGTCAAAAAATCATGAAAACCTTAAGCATCCTCCCACCAACTTTACGCTCCTCTCCGCCAGATTTTCAGGTCACCGCTCCAGTAAAAAATTCTTTTTCAATCATTTAAGTAATAATTCAAAATTAACCGTGTATTATTTTGCCGTAAAAGACTGATAGAGAGATTACTATTTCTCGGAAATAATAGTATGGGTACTGAAATTTCTTTATTTAAAAATTCATCCAACCTAAAAATCTTTTGGTGGCACCTAAAATTTCTGTTATTAGAAAGATAAAAATAAATGATTCTACCTTTTGTATCAATGGGACTAAACAAATATTTCCAATTTCCTTAGCCTTCACATAGGTTTCATCTACTCGCCAGGCATCACCAAAACCATCCTTTTTATACCATCTTAGACGCTTTTATATCCATGAAGCATATTTTTGAACCCATTGATATAAGTAGTATGATCTACAGTGTATCTAAAACCCTCTCCCCTTTTAGCCCTATTCGCTTTCTGGTTTCTTCAGTAATATATTTCTTCTGATCAATTTGCTGAGGTTGATCTTTGGCACAAAAGTAACTGTGAATACTCCTTCTATCCTTATCCGTCAGGTTGGTTGTACCTCCATGCCAAACGTGAGAATTAAAAATAAAAACTGAACCGGCAGGTGCCTGAATGAGGATTTGATCAGGGTGGGGTTGCATAGGATCTTCCATGGCTTCTTCTGGAAGTTTACTTGTTTTATGAGTTCCGGGAACAATCCTGGTTGCACCATTGTCAGGTGTAAAATCATCCAACAACCAAATTGTATTACAAACTTTGTAGGTTCCATTTACTACAGAATTTTTCCAATCTACATGGAGTTTTTGAAGCCCTTTTCTGGGTTTGGCTGCACGGTAATTGAGGGAAGAAAGTTTAAAATTTATTCCTAAAACCGCCTTTATTCCTGCCAAAACTTTAGGATGGGTATACAGGATATCAAACACCTGCCCCTTATTCACCAAATCAGCCAGACGATCTGCACCATCTTCCTTCGGATGGCGAATGTATTTCGACTCAATCAGTTCGGCACCAGCGTTCTCTCCCTCTACGTTAAGCAGCTCATTTATCCGCTTATTAAGGGCTTCCACTTCATCATTGGAAAGTAATTGTCCTAAAGCCACGTATCCGTTTTTATCGAGGAATTCTTTTTCTTCAAGGGTCAGCATATTTTCACTACTTTTAAGGTGATTACTTTTGATATCAGAAAGTAAAGAAAAATAGGCCAAAATATCCAGAGATCAAAGCAGAAATCTATAGACATCTGCTTTCTTAGGGATTAATTTTTTAGTCTAAGAGTGGCTGTGTTAAACTTTTGGATTGTAGTTAGGGAAGAGACTTGAAGTCTATCTCACTCTGAAGAGACAGAAGAAAAAAACGATCAAAATAGAGCTTACAAATAAAAAATTATCTAATAGATATTATATATAATAAGATTTGTATGGATGAAAATAGCCAAAATCTAGCAAATGATTAATTGCTTATAAAGGTCTTTTGCACAGGCAAAAATAAAAAGTTTTCTACCTAATATTTTTATTTTATATAATCTCTAATGAATATCTATTCAAAGAAAGAAAATAAAAAAACAGACTTGAGACTTGCTGCTAATTGAATTAGAAAAGATAACAATGCCCGGATAAATTCTATTGCCATTGTTAGTTCAGTAACTTATTTGGATGGAATGAGTTTTAAAGTTTTGGAATTTAATATGTTGAAAAATAATATATCTAAATTGGTAGAGGAGAAATTTTTTTTAATAAAAGATTGAATTTAAGAACATAGCAAATAACACCTAATAAGTAGTAATTCAAAATTAACTGTGTGTTATTTTGCTGTAAAAGACTGATAGAGAGATTACTATTTCTCGAAAATAATAGCACAGGTGCTTAAATTTCTTTTGTGACATAAAAAATTAAAAGATTGGTTTCTCCCTAATTTTTCCCTAGATTTCATTTCATCAGTATTTTTCTTTTTTAGGTTATTTTTGAGTTAACAGAAATTTGTCAAATGTTTAAAGGAATTATCCATATTTTATTTTTCATTTTAGCTTTTCCAAATTATGGATTTTCTCAACAAAATTTTACACCTAATTCTGCAGATCCTTTTTCCGAATCTTGGAGATTTACCCATTTTGATTATTTTGATGGGAAAGGAGTTCATTCTTATCTTTTAGATCAAAATGGTGATAACTGGTTTGGGATAAATAATGGGTTGGTTAAATATGATGGCTATTCTTATCAGGAATTTACTCAGGATAATGGTCTACCTGTTGGGCCTGTGAGCCACCTGCTTAAAAGTAAAAATGATCAGATTTTTGTCGGCACTACTGCTGGAATTTATCTAAAAAAAGGCAATCGTTTTTCCCCGATTATAAGCACAAATAATTCTTATGATTTTGACATCCAATCATTTAAAGAATTAAGCGATGGAACACTGGCTATTGCTCTTACCGATGGATTATTGCTTTATAATGAAAGCCAATTTATATTAATTTCAAATGAGGATAAAGGATCTTTTTTAATTGAAAACCTTCCAATAACCAATTTTCTAGAAATCCCTTCTGATGTTTTGGAGAATGGAACATTTATGAATATTTCCGATGTAATTGAAAAACCAGATGGAAAACTTTGGATGGGTCTTACCTTTGATGATTATGGAAAAATACTTGAATTTTCGAAGACCGAATTAGCTGAACCAAGGTTAGACAATTACATCTTGTTCTCAGAAAAAAATGGTTATCTTTTAGGAGAAAACCAGAAAATGATGGTCTCCTCCAAAAATGAAATTTGGGTTATTAATCAATCAACTAAATGTGGTGTTTATCAAATAAAAAATAACACCTGGAAGAACTTCAGTCTACAACAACAATTTGGTGGGGACGACTATAACGTGAGTATCACAGAAAGTATTGATGGGACTATTTGGATTGGAGGTTTAAGTAAACTATTTGTTTTTTCTCAAAATAAATGGAAAAGATATGCTTCTCCTGCTTTTAATATTCCTGCCTCAAAAGTTACAGTTTTTCCTACCAAAAATGATAGAATATGGATCACTGGATTGCAATCCAAAATAATTCTGATGGATTTATCAACAGATAAATGGAAAAGCTTTCCTGGTTTAAATTTTCAATGCGAGTCTGTTGATGGTTCAAAATGGTTCATTACTACAGATGGATCTGTTGTGAAAAACAAGGATAATAACTGGACTATTTATAGAATAACAGAAGGATTAATTGATGCACCAACTAGTATTATCTCCACAAGAAATGGAAAAATTTGGACTGCAGGTAGTGATCAGGGTATTGCCGCTACTGCATATTTAAGAAATGGGAGATGGGAAAAGCAAATGCATCCATATTTATCTTGGGGAATTGATTACAGGGCAGTATTTGAAGATAAAAATGGAGGACTATGGTTTGGAGGAAGTGTGGATAGAGATCCTCAAAAAGGGCATTTAGCCGGCCTAATTATGCTTAAAAACTCTTCATCAGATACCCTTGATTGGGTTTTTCATCAATACAAAGAAAATGGATTGCAACAATCAAATGCTTATGGAATAGCCCAATCACCTGATGGGCAAATTTGGATAGGTGGTAGTGTTCTATATAGTTTTAATAGTAATGTTTGGAAAAACCATGAGGATTTATCGCTAAGGCAATTTATAAACATAGTATATAGTGATACAGATTATAATTTGTATATAGGTTCCAGATTTTATGGCATTTTTATTTTTGATGGAAAATCCTGGACACATTATGATATTAATGATGGATTGGAAAGTAATACTATTATTAGCCTTGCAAAAGATTCCAAAAATAACTTATTGGCTGTCACCGAAAATTCTATAAGTGCTTTTAATGGCCATGATTGGATATCTAATATTTTCCCAAGTGCTATGAATATGTCCAATGAAGGTGGTGAGATTAAGGCTGATTCAAAGGGAAATATCTGGATAAATAAATCGACTCGCGAATGGAAAAGGCGAGCATTCAATGATTCAAATAATTCTCCTGAAGTCTACAAGAACTTTATTTCCTACAGGTACCAGCCAGATACTTTGCCTCCTAATACTAATATAATTTTTTTCAATAAGGAAGTTCAAAGTTCCGGAAATACTACTATCAGCTGGGAGGCAGAAGACTTCATGAACTATACCGAAAAGGAAAAATTGAGTTATTCTTATAAGCTGGAAGGTGGGGAATGGTCTGCTTTCCATAAAAATAAAACTCATGTTTTTACAGGGCTCAACCCAGGAGAATATCTCCTTCAAGTCCGCGCACGAGATACTGATTTTAATGTCGATCCTACTCCGGCAAAAATTGAGTTTCAGGTCTTGGCACCAATTTATCTTCAAACCTGGTTTTTGGTTACCATACTGGCTTTTACCGGTATTTTGATTTATTTAAGTGTTAAAATTATTAAGAAAAATACATCACTTCAGTCTTTAAACCTTTCACTAAATGAAATTAACCATGAGTTAAAAGATAAGAATGAACATATTGAAGAGCAAAATGCTAAAATTATTGAACACCAGATCGAGTTGGAAAACTCCAACCAACAATTGGAAAATCAAAACCATGAAATAGAGTCCCAAAAGAATACGCTGGAAAAAATGGTTAAGGAAATTGATGTGCTTTCCAAAACTAAAATTAAGTTCTTTACCAATATCACACATGAATTCCGAACGCCACTTACTTTAATTCAGGGACCCACAGAGCGATTAATTCATGAGAAATTACCAGAAACAGAAAAAACTAATCTGTATGAAATCATAAACAGAAATACTTTCAGACTTAAGCAACTCATCAACCAGTTGCTTGATTTCCGGAAAATGGAGAAAGGAATAATTGATCTTAACCTGCAAAAGGGAGATGTAATTTCCTTTATTAAAATGCTTAAAAAACAATTTAATAATCTTGCCTTCCAAAAAAATATTCAGTTCAAAATATACCATGAACCTCAATTTCTGGATATTTACTTTGATTCGGATAAGCTGGAAAAAATCCTGTTTAACCTGCTTTCCAATGCTTTTAAATTTACCCCGAATGGTGGAGAAGTGTTAATTAAAATCTTCACCAAAAGTGAAGAGGAGAAAGATTATTTGGCTATTGAGGTAATTGATTCGGGAAAAGGGATAGATGAGAAGCAACTAGACCTTATTTTCAGAAGATATTTTCAGGCATTTGATACTCAGAAAATCAATCAAAATGAAGGCTCGGGGATAGGCCTATCTTATATTAAGGAATTGGTTGAATTTCTTCAAGGGAAAATCGAAGTAAAAAGTACCCTTGGTAAAGGAACCTGTTTCCAAATCCTTATTCCTACTTTTCTGGAGCCTGAAGAAACCAAGGAGATATTATTCTGGAATGAAAATTATTATGAACCAGGAGAGATGGATCAGGAACCAGAGGAAGCTTTTCAGCCCAATGCTAATATATTATTGGTAGAAGACAATAAGGATATGCGGTTGTATCTAAGAGGGATTTTAAGCCAATATTATCATTATTATGAAGCATCGGAAGGAAATGAAGCCATAGAAGTATGTAAAAATCATGATATAGACTTAATTGTAAGTGATGTGATGATGCCAGGAAAGGACGGTTTGAGCTTTTGCCACCATATAAAATCTACGTTTGTAACCAGCCATATTCCTGTAATTTTACTTACTGCAAGAGTGATGGAAGAAAGTGAAATTGAAGGCTATAAACATGGGGCTGATGCTTACATTACTAAACCATTTAATACGAAGTTATTAAAAGTCAGGATTGAAAAATTATTAGAACAAAGACTAAAGCTTAAGGACAAATTCAATAATAATTTCTCCCTTGACCCCAAAGATGTTTCTGTGATTTCAGACGATGAAAAGTTCTTAATCCACATTTCAGAATTAATGGAGGAACATGTTGAAGATCCAGCCTTTGATGTTAATAAAATGTGTAACTTAATGAATATAACCCATATTCAGTTCATTAGAAAAACAAAACAACTTACAGGGAAAAAACCTGTAGAATTATTAAGAGCATTTCGAATAAAAAGAGCCAAACAATTGCTGGAACAAAACAAATTTACGATTTCAGATATTTCCTATATGGTAGGTTATGACCTGCCAAATTCTTTCACAAGGGCATTTAAAAAGGAGGAAGGAATTTCTCCTACAGAATATTTTAAGGAACAATCCTAATATTGTTCTTATTCTTCACCTGGTCGAATCATTTGGTAGGATCCCAGTCTCTCAATACATTTTCCTTAGAAAAATTTTCAGCTTCTTCTTTGGTAAGAATATTAGA
>JAHQVQ010000189.1 GCA_019634305.1 Flammeovirgaceae bacterium
CATCGATAAGCCTACAAAATGACAAGGTGCTACGTCCAATTGTTTTATTAATTCTTCTGCATCTGAAGTAAGATTATCCATGTCATAGCCATCTGCTGTGACTTCACTTTTTCCCTGCCCCCGGTGATCATATACTACACATTTAAAATGATTTTTAAAGAGAGCCACTTGCTTATGGAAAAGTTTTGTACTCCATAGCAACCCATGGCTAAATACTATTGTTTCTGGTCCATCTCCATGAATTTCATAGTAAATTTGGGCTTTATTTATAGTTAGATAAGGCATAGAAATATTTTTGGTTATTGATGTTTTGAAAGCTAATTTTCAGGCTGGGAGTTATACCAAAAATTTTGATAATTTGTGTAACTCATTCACAAATAAAAACTGGGAACTAAAAACTTTAACAATGAATTTTGAATCCAACCTGAAATTTTTATCTGAGCTTAAAGATAACAACAATAAAGAATGGTTTGACTTAAACAGGAAGATTTATCTGAAAGAAAAGGAAAAGTATAAGCAGCTGATTGAGGATTTAATTACCGGAATTTCTGGCTTTGATCCAGGTCTAACTGGTTTAGAAACTAAACAATGTATTTTCAGAATTAACCGTGATATTAGGTTTAGTAAAGATAAATCACCGTATAAATTAAATTTTGGTGCTTCTATGTCAAATGGAGGAAAAAAATCAAAATTTGCCAGCTATTATATCCACCTTCAACCTGAAGGGAAATCTTTTATTGGAGGAGGCATGTATCATCCAATGCCGGAAAATATAAAAAAAATAAGACAAGAAATTGATTATAATTTAGGTGATTTTCAGGAGATTTTGGCTAATAAAGATTTTGTGAAATATTTTGGTGAAATATGGAAAGAAGATGCCTTGAAAACAGCTCCAAAAGGATATCCGAAAGATCACCCGGCTGTGGAACTATTGAAGTTGAAAAGTTTTGTGGTATTTAAACCTTTTGAGGATGAAGAGGTTTTGAGTGGTAATTTCAAAGAGGAAGCTGTGAAAATTTTTCATGCATTATATCCCTTTAATCAATTTTTAAATGTGGCTGTAGGAGAAGAGGATTAGTTGAACTAAATTGAGGGGTTCGCCCATAAATTTAAAAAGTACTGGCACTTACCTGATTAATTCATAATTTTGCCCACTCTATTTTTAAGAGAAAAATAGAATTGGCAGATTTAATTTAAATAACTGAGCAAATGTCGGAGAATGCATTATCAAACAGATTAAAATCTTTATCAGAATCCGCAACCCTGGCGATGGCTGTAAAGGCCAGAGAACTCCAGGCTAAAGGAGCGAATGTCATTAAATTGAATTTAGGAGAACCTGATTTCCAGACTCCTCAGCATATAAAGGATGCAGCTAAAAAAGCCATTGATGATGGATTTACTTCTTATCCGCCTGTTGCTGGCTTTCCCGATTTAAAAGAAGCAATTGTCAAAAAATTAAATCGGGACAATAGATTGGATTATGAACCAGCAAATATCGTAGCTTCTACTGGAGCCAAACAATCCATAGCCAATGTTTTACTTAGTTTACTGAATAAAGGTGATGAGGTCATCATTTTTACACCCTATTGGGTAACCTATTTTGAACAGGTGAAATTGGCTGAAGGTGTTCCGGTTGCCTTAAAAGGAAGCTTAGAAAATGACTTTAAAGTTACTGTAGAACAACTAAGAGCTGCTATTACTGATAAGACAAAAGCTATATTATTTTCCTCCCCTTGTAATCCTACAGGGTCGGTTTTTACAAAGGAAGAATTAAGCGGTATTGCTTCTGTAGTTTCTGAATATAAGGATTTATACGTCATCTCTGATGAGATTTACGAATACATCAATTTTGGTGGTCACCATCATAGTATTGCTGAAATTGATTATATAAAAGAAAGGGTAATTATAGTAAATGGTCTTTCTAAAGGATTTGCCATGACTGGCTGGAGGTTGGGCTATATTGCAGCTCCACAATGGCTGGCTAAAGCTTGTGATAAAATTCAGGGTCAGATAACTTCGGGAACTTGTACTATTTCTCAAAAAGCTGGAGTAGCGGCCTTAAATGGAAACCTGAAAGCAGCTGTAGAAATGAAAATGGCTTACCATAGAAGAAGGGATTTGGTGAAAGAATTATTGGATGAGATTCCCGGGATAAAAACTAATTTGCCACAAGGAGCATTTTACATTTTCCCTGACATCAGTTATTATTTTGGAAAATCTTTCGATGGTCAACCAATCGAAAATGCTAATGATTTTGCCATGTATCTATTAAACGAGGCTCATGTTTCTATTGTAGATGGAGGAGCTTTTGGTGAACCAAATTGTGTAAGAATTTCATTTGCTGCTTCAGATGAAGATTTGGAAGAAGCCATTAGAAGAATTAAAACAGCACTAGAGAAATTAGCGTGAGACAGGTATTTGAAAAGTTTAATAATTTAAAAGTATTGATTTTAGGAGATGTGATGATTGATTCCTACATCTGGGGAAAAGTCAATAGAATTTCTCCTGAAGCTCCGGTTCCTATCGTAAGTATTAATGAAAGGGACTGGAGGTTAGGTGGGGCAGCCAATGTTGCGCTAAATATTAAAGCTTTGGGTGCAGATCCTATTTTGTGTTCAATAGTTGGTGATGATGCGGAAAGTGACACTTTTCATGAACTTCTGGAGAAAAGAGGCATGACCAAAGAAGGGATTATTCAAAGTAAGGATAGATTGACTACTGTAAAGCACAGGATTCTTGCTGGTTCACAACACATGCTCAGGGTCGATTCTGAAACTGATAAAGTGATTTCTCCAATTGATGAAGAGCGGCTAATAAAGTTTGTACAGGGAAAATTGGATGAAATTGATATTATCATTTTTGAGGATTATGATAAAGGTGTGTTAACAGCAAATGTAATTGAGCAAGTGATTGCAATGGCAAAGTCGAAGGCAATTCCAACTACTGTTGATCCTAAAAAACGAAACTTCCTTTCTTATTCTGGTTGTTCCCTTTTCAAACCCAACCTTAAAGAATTAAGAGAAGGATTGAAAGTAGAGTTTGAAAATAAAGATATCCAGGCCCTTACAAAAGCTGTAAATGATTTGGTGAAAGTAATGCCAGTAGATGCGGTGATGGTTACTCTTTCAGAAAATGGTGTTTACATTACAGACTTTGGAGAGAAATTTCACCTTCCTGCCCATAAAAGAGAAATTGCGGATGTTTCAGGTGCTGGTGATACAGTTATCAGTATTATGTCTTTATGCCTGGCAGTTGGATTGCCATTGGAAAAAATTGCTGGTATTTCAAATTTAGGGGGGGGATTAGTTTGTGAACACTTGGGAGTTGTACCTGTTGAAAAAGAACGTTTGCTTGAAGAAGCCACTAAACTTTTTGGGAATGAGTGATTCGAAATAATCACTCATTTTTTTATTCCCGATTATCTCCTTTTTATTCTTACTATAATACTAAATAATATCCCCTCATTTATCAGTTAGCCAACTTATTATCCCCTCATATATAAGCCATTAAGTAATATTTTCGTTATTGAAAGTAACATCAAAAAATTAGTTTTTTTTTAATGAAATTTTATTTTTCCCCTTTCAAGAGAATTGTGAATTAATATTTATCAGTGAAAAAATCAACAGTTGCCAGGTTTTATCCCTGAAACGAAAAACTTACTTAAAGCAGGAAAACCTGAAAAAAAATACATCTAAATATGAAGCATTTTATCTACTTACTTGTTTTTGCTTTTGTCCCTGGAATTTCTTTTGCTCAGGATATTGAAAAATCCTATCAGAGAAAAGATGAAATCATTGTGAAAGTAAAACAATCTGCATTGTATGAAAATCAGGGTAATAGTGTTTTATCTGGAAATGATGAAGTAGATAGATTTTTTGAAAGACCTGGAATAAAGGGATATAATCAAGTTTTTCCTGCCAATAAAAAGCGGGATGAAAAACTGCAAAGTCTAAGTAACACTGGGGATATTTCTTTAAGTAATAGTGCTAAAAAACAACATACCATAGGGAATATTTACAAAATAAAAGTTCTAGAAGGAAGTGATATTGACCAGCTATTAGTGGATTTGAATAAAGAAAGTTGGGTAGAATATGCAGAACCTTCATATACTAATGAGCTACTTTTTACGCCAAATGATACAACCTATCTTAGTTTACATTGGGGGCATGAACATACTAAAGTTTATGAAGCATGGGATATTTCCCAGGGAGATACCAATATTGTAATTGGCATAGTAGATACTGGGGTAAAAACTACTCATCTGAGTTTACGAGACCAGATGCAGTTTAATGATTTAGAGAGATATGGAATTGGTGGTGTGGATGATGATGGAAATGGGTTTATTGATGATTCTTTAGGGTATGATTTTGGAGATATTGATACAGATGTCTCAGATGTTTTTGGCCACGGAACTGAAGTTGCTGGAGTTGCCTCTGCAAAAGTAAATGATGGTTTTGGAACTTTTGGAGTGGGTTATAATTGTAGATTTATGCCTGTGAAAATAGCCAACAGTGCAGGTTATTTAGTAAATGCTTATCAAGCAGCATTTTATGCCGCAGAGAATGGTTGTGATATCATAAATCTATCCTGGGGAAGGTCAACAGGTGGTCCCTCTCAATTTGAAGAAGAAGTGATGGATTATATTGTGGAAGTGTTGGATGTGGCAATTGTTGCTGCGGCCGGAAACACTTCAGATCAATTGGATTTCTATCCTGCTTCTTACAAAAACGTTTTGTCAGTCATCCATTCCCTGGACACTACAAATGTCCGAGTAAGTCCTGGATCTTATAGTTATTATATAGATGTAATAGCGCCTGGAGCCTACATGCCTACAACTTCAATTGATGGAGGTATGGAAGGACATAAAATAGTTTCTGGTTCATCCTATGCCTCTCCTTTTGTAGCTGGAGCACTTGGTTTAATTAGAAGTAAATTTTCTGATCTTTCTGCTAAACAAAGTGTTGACTTAGTAAAAGCCACCACTGATGATGTGATTTATGATGTGCCGGGAAATAGTGGTTTAAAGGATCAACTTGGCAAGGGACTACTAAATGTTTATCGAGCATTAACCGAGAAGGATGATCATAAGTCAATTTTTGTGGAAAATATTATTACCGAAGGATCTTCAGGTAGTATGATTATCAGAGAAGATACGATGAATATATGGGCTCAATATAAATGCATTTTGGAGCCTACCTCTTCGAATTGTAAGGTAACTTTATCCAGTCCATCAGAATTTGTAGAAATTATTGCTGATCAATATTCGATTGGAGTTTTAGCTACTGGTGATTCCATTGATAATGAAAATGCTCCCTTTAAGATTTTGTTTAAAAATAATTTACCAGCAAATGAACAAATCTTTTTCAAACTTTCCCTAGAAGATACTTTATACAATGATTATCGGTATTTTGAAATAAATACTGATGATTTGTTTCATGCCAGGCTAGGGGATTTTACCCTGACTATTGGGCAGAACGGACAACTGGGCTGGGAAGTGGAAGATTCGGTAAGGTCAGGATTGGGAATTAACTGGAAAGGTCAAGAGCTTATTAATGAAGCTGGATTAGTTCTGGTGGTTGATACTGTGAAAAACCTTGAAAATCTAAACGGAAATATTGGAACATTCAGAAATGATTTTGAGCAGAAAATCAATTTAGCCTATTTAAATGATAGTCTGGACTATAAAGGAATTGAAGGATCTTTTTATGATAAAGATACCATTCTTGGTGTTGAAGTAACCCAGAATTTCAAATCTTGGGGGAATGCAGATAGTCTTAATTTTCTGGCTATAAAATATACCATTGAAAATAAAGGGGCTGAAATTATTGATTCCCTTAATGCCGGGTTATTTGTGAATTGGGGTGAATCAACAGCCAAGCAAACAGCTAATTGGGATTCAGTTTTCAACTTTGGGTTTATTGAAGACTTAGATAATGATTACTTTGTGGGAATAAAATTATTGAATGAAGATTTTAACTATTACGCCTACAATCTTCCGGGAGAGCCTGGGGAAATTATTTTGGAGGATGGGTTTTCAATTTCTGAAAAAATTAGTTCCCTTTCCAATGGAATTCAAAATGTAGCGGTAGGAGGAGACACTGGTGGGGATGTTGCAAATATCAACGGATTAAGTGGAATTCAATTAAATCCAGGTGATGAACAAGAATTAACTTATATATTGATGGCTGGGAAAAGTCTTGGTGAATTGCAGAAAGGATTTATTTATGCAGCTCAGCAATTGGGATTTGAAGGGTTAAGAGGGGAAATGCCCGTTGTAGAAGATTCTTTCTTTTGTTTTAATGAGATGCCTAATTTTTTCCCAACTGGTGCTAATCAATTTAAATTTTATTCAGATGCGCTTCTTTCTAATTTAGTTGGAGAGGGTGATTTTATAATCCTTAATTCTGATTATCCTTCTAATAAAGTTTTCATTACCAATGCTGATAAAATATTGGAAAGTGATCCTTTGGAAGTTTTATTTCATGTAAACGATAGTATTCCAGGGGATTTTGATGTTGATTCTTCTATTAATTATAATAAAGATTCGGAGTTAAGTCCCATTCCTTCAATTGGGCAAGGAGTGCAAAGTTTTCATTGGAATTTTGGAGACAATGGCACTTTGATTACTGAAAAGTTCCCTAATTACAAATATGAAAAAAATGGTGAGTTTACCATCACATTGACCTTAGAAGATAGTCTGGGTTGTGATAAAATAGTTCAAAAGAAAGTTCAGGTAAGTGGGGTAGAAGGTAAGCCTGTTTTTCAAGATACTACTTTGTGTTTCAATTCTGATTACAATATTGTTTTGCCTGATAGTAGTGAGTTTTGGGTGTTTTCAGGTTCAGATTTTCTTGATACACTATTTCAGGGAAGTAATTTAAATATCCCTGCAATTGAGAAGGATACAGTAATCCTATATAAGGATATTTCTACCCCAGATAGTTCTTATATAAGTTTTAAAATAAAGATTAGCCAAACTGATTTTTCAATTAATCCACCTTCACCGGTTATTGAAAAAGATAATAATGAATATGTTTTGAATGATGTCCCGGAAAATTTCCAATCTATCATATGGAATTTTGGAGATGGAGAGGACATCATTGGGGATACATTAATAAATCATCAATATGACTCTTCAGGTGTTTACCAAATTTCCGTTACTTTAATTGATTCCCTTGGATGTAGTTTTATCCACCATAAAGAACTCAATGTTTTTGGTGTTGCTGGTGTTCCTGTGATAGAACAGTTCTTAAATGTTTGTCCTGCTGACAGTATAAAATTAATGCCTTCAGGTGGTGAAAACTTTCGTTTTTATTTTAATGAAACTTTAGATAGTCTGAGTTTTGAAGGTGAAGCTTTTTCATTTATGCCGAATTCTAATTCTACCAAGGTTTACATTACCAATGTAGATTCAGCTGAAGAAAGTTTACCCAGAACAGTTACTATTTACAGACCTGATTATTCAAATGTATTAGATATTATCCCGGATTCCCTTGAGATCTCAGAGGATATCACCTTGTATCTACAGGGGCCAAATGGTTTAGATTGGGATTGGGAATTTAGTAATGGGGATACCAGCAAAGTTCAAAACCCTGTATTTCTAATAGAAGAAAGTGGGAATTTTACTATAGAACTGTCATTTACTGATTCATTGGATTGCAAGCATATTATTACTCATGAACTAGTAGTGTCGGGTGATGATGGGTCAATTACAACTGGGATACAATCAGGCTTTGAAAAGTCTATAAATTTGTATCCTAATCCAACAAATGGGGAAATTAAAACTTTCACCAATATTCAATTTAAAGGCAAGGCCAAAATTCTTGTTTTTAATTTAGATGGTAAGAAACTTTTAGAAAAGGAGCAACTTCAATTAGGTAAAAATGAACAATTAATGAATTTAGAGTTCCTAGAGAATGGATTGTATATTATTCAAATCTATACAAGTGAATTTAATTATCGCCAAAAAATAAGAATTTTTAAATAATTGCCAGGTTAAATTAGGGGTGAGTATAAAAGCCTTCCAGATTTATGAAAGGCTTTTATTGTTTAAACTTGTGTTACAGGGTAAAAACAAGTTCTACAATTGGGTAAAAATTGGAAATATAAGCCTTGTTCAATAAGCGCAGGAAGTGTTTAACTGTTTCTGTCTGGGGGTTTACTTTTAATAAATACTCATTTGGTCAATGAAATTTTGAGTTGTTTCTTGTCTTTCTTGAACCAGCTTTAAATCTAATTTATCTTTTAAATACGGGTTATGGAATTTATAAATATTCGTTTCACCAATAATACCTGTTGATTTCCAGTAGTTTTAGATAATCCTTCGGAAAAATCAAATGATTTTCTCTGTTGTTTTATGAAGTGGGCCTATACTGACTAACGTAAGCTAAAATCTTGGTACTCAGGCGATATTTTTTTTGCTATTTTATCCCGATTAGCTGTAGAAAATCCAAGTTCAGAAGGGTTCAGTC
>JAHQVQ010000190.1 GCA_019634305.1 Flammeovirgaceae bacterium
ATAGGATGGTTACTCGGATTTTTTGTTTTTAACTTAGGAAGTTTAATTCATGCACTATTAGTTGTTGCCATAGTTGCAATTATCTTCAGACTAATTAGAGGTCAGCGGATTTAGTCATAAATATTGCCATTGATAAGGAGAAAGAGATGACCATGTTTCTTTCTCTCTTTTTATTGTAAAAGCTCAACTTCCGATTAAGGATCACCACCAAAAAATAAGACTATGAAAAAACGATATATTGTTCTTAGCACTTTTATAATTCTATTAATAATAGGTAGATTATTGTTACCAGGATTTATTACAGATTATGTAAATAAAACTCTTGATGAGATAGAAGGTTACCAGGGAAGCATAGCAGATGTAGATTTAAATCTATATCGAGGAGCCTATGTAATTAAAGACCTTAACATTGAAAAAATAAGTGGAGAAATATCTGAACCTTTTGTAGCCATCAAGGAAATTGATCTTTCAATTGAATGGAAGGCAATTTTCGATGGGGCGATAGTTGGGGAAATTATCTTTCAACAACCTAAAATAAACTTTATAGCCAGTAAAGATGGAGATGGTCCTGAACAGACTGGTAAAGACGCTGACTGGACTAAGCCTTTAAAAGAGTTGATGCCTCTTAAAATTAATAGGCTGCAAGCAAATGCTGGAAAAATTACTTTCCAGGATTTTTCTGTAAAACCCAAATTCGAATTATATATTGATAGCCTTATGATGGATATTACCAATCTGAGTAACGTGATTAATAAAAATGATTCACTTCCTACAGCTATTAAATTAGTAGGAAGATCAATAGGAGATGGTGTTTTGGATATTTCTGGAAAGGCTAATTTATTAAAACAAGTTCCTGATTTTGATTCTAAAATACAGTTTACCGATGTGAATCTGGTAGCCCTAAATAAGTTTTTTAACGCTTATGGTAATTTTGATACAGAAAGTGGAAATTTTAATGTATACAGTGAAATTGTAGTGAAGAATTCTAATATAGATGGTTATCTGAAACCATTTATAGAAAATATGAAGATATTGAAATTGAAAAAAGATATAAAAGAAAAAAATGTGTTTCAGGCTATTTGGGAAGGGGTTGCTGGTCTTTTTTCAGAAGCAGTAGAAAATCAATCTAGAGAAAATTTAGCTACAAAAATCCCCCTAAAAGGAAATATATCGTCTCCAGATACAAATGTGTTTTCAGTAGTCCTAAATGTGTTAAAACATGCATTTATAGATGCTTATGAGCAGAGTTATGGAGAAGCAAAATCAGAATAGAAAAATTAAAAATAACAACGTTTAAAATTTCTTTCCAACTACTGCTGTAAGGAATACATTCCTTACAGCAGTAGTTGGAAAGGTATTTTTTTTACTAATGCATCCTTTTCAATAGTAAAGTTGTCACTTAATGTAGATTGTCACTAATAATTTGCCTGACAATATGGTGGGATCACTCAACATTAATTGTAGACTTTATTCCCCATTTCTTTTTAGTTTACTCAAAAAAAATTGACCTAAGTTAATATAAATATTTAATAATCAGTAATTTATCATTATAATTTTCATATAATCAATCTTTGACATAAGATTTGGAATAAGTAAACCATATCATCAAATCAACCTAAATTTTTTAATCATGAAAAAGCTAATAGCACTTTTTTCCATACTATTAGTACTCACTATATATAGTTGTAGTACTGTTCCAATTACAGGAAGATCTCAGTTTGCACCACTTCCAGCTTCTCAAATGCTTGCCTTAGGTGAGCAAAGTTATGAGCAGGTGCTGGCTGAAAGTAAATTATCAACCAATAAAGCTCAAACTGAAAAAGTAAAAAGAGTAGGGAAGAGGATAGCCATAGCTGTAGAAAATTATTTTAAGGCAAATGGAATGGCCGAAGAGATGAAGGGATACGATTGGGAATTTAACCTTATTGCCAGCGACCAGAAAAATGCCTGGGCAATGCCAGGTGGAAAAGTAGCTTTTTACGAAGGAATATTACCCATTTGCCAGGATGAAGATGGAATTGCAGTAGTAATGGGACATGAAATTGCCCACGCCATTGCCCAGCATGGTAATGAAAGAATGGGTCAGGAATTAGCTATGCAACTTGGTGGAATGACTTTAATGACTGCCTTGAGCAAAAAACCTCAGGCTACTCAACAATTGGCTTTAACAGCTTTTGGTTTGGGATCTCAAATCGGAATAATGTTGCCTTACAGCAGAGCCCATGAATCTGAAGCCGATGAAATGGGATTATATTTTATGGCAATGGCAGGATACGATCCTTCGGAAGCTCCAAAATTTTGGAAAAGAATGCTTGCGGGAACTGATGAGGGAAGGAGACCACCTGAGTTTTTATCCACTCACCCTTCGCCTGAAACACGGATTAACAAATTAAAAAGATTAATTCCTAGTGCCTTAAAATATCAGGATGTTTATTAGAAAAAGAATAATCCCCTGATGCACAAAAAATCCTGTTTTTAGTATTTGCTAAAACAGGATTTTTTTGAATATAAGTACCAGTACTATTTTATATTGAGTACTTTTATCTCATTATCAAAAAGTTATGGCACTTATTAAATATATTTAATTCTGCACATCTATTTATAAATAAGAGAAAGATTACAAATCAATAGCATAATCTCTAAGCTTATTGTAAAGCGTTTTTCTATCGATTTTTAATACTTTTGCTGCCTTGGTTTTATTGTTATCAGTTTCCTGTAAGGCTTTAATTATTGCAGCCTTTTCAGCTTTTTCTGCAGAAGATTTCAGATCTGTTACTATTTTTTCATCCTCTTGTTCAAAACTAAAGCTTTCTGCGTGATGGTAAGTTATTTCGTGGGGTAGAGCATCTTGCTGAATGTATTCTCCCTGAGCAATTAAGGCGGCTCTTCTCACTACATTTCTCATCTCCCGCAAGTTTCCATACCAAGGATATCGGTTAAATACTTTCACAACATCGGAAGAGAACCCCGAGATGTCTTTACCTAGATCATCATTAGCTTTTCTTAAAAAATGATTAGCAAATAAAATGATATCTTCTTTCCTTTTTCTCAATGGAGAAAGGGTAATATTAAACTCATTCAGCCTATGGTATAAATCTTCTCTAAATGATCCATCAGCCACTGATTTTCTTAAGTCATCATTTGTGGCAGTTACAATTCTCACATCAATAGAAATTTCCTTATTACTTCCCACTCTGGTGATTTTTCGCTCCTGTAGCACTCTTAAAAGTTTCACCTGGATTTCATAAGGTAAATTCCCAATTTCATCTAGGAAAATTGTTCCGCCATTGGCTTCCTGAAAACAACCTGTTTTGTCATTAATTGCTCCAGTAAATGCTCCTTTAACATGCCCAAAAAGTTCGCTTCCAGCCAATTCTTTAGATAATGCACCACAGTCCACTGCAACAAATGGTTTTCCTGCTCTGCTACTAAAATTGTGGATAGTATTGGCTACATATTCTTTCCCGGTCCCGGTTTCTCCTTCAATAACAACTGTCATTTGGGTAGGAGCTACCAGTTTAATGTGTTTCAATACATTTTGGGATTCCGGACTTGTACCGTGAATAAACCTCTGGGGAACTTGTTTTACAGGTTTGGGATTATTTACAGTATCTTTTTTCTTTAATGCAGATTTTACTGTAGAAAGGATTTCATCAGGGTGTAGTGGTTTGGTAACGTAATCAAAAGCTCCTGCTTTTATTGCTTTCACTGAAATCCGAATATCAGAATAACCGGTAATCATAATTACCAGTGTTTGAGGTCTTAAAAGTTTAATTTTTTGTAACAAACTAATACCATCTTCGTCAGGAAGTCTAAAATCAGTCAGTACAAGATCTACTGAATTTTCCTTTAAGAATGTAAGTGCATTTTTAGCATTGTGAGCCTCAAAGGTCTCATAACCATGTTTTGAAAAAAATCTTGTAAGTAGTTTACAGATATCGAAATCATCGTCAATTATTAATATTTTACTCATAAAGATAGTTATATGCTAAGGATTAAAATGTGAAATTAGCCAGTTTCAAGACATTTTTAATTAAGCAATTGTTTTCCCAATTCAAATTTTCATAAAAAAATTGTTTTTGGCTATTGAATTAAGTATTAGGTAAATATACTCTCTGATATTTCAAAAATGACGCAAATTTCCCATAAGTTGTGGAATTATTTTCATGTTTTATTTTTAAGGAAATTTTTAGTGAGGTTTTTTCCACATCAAAAGAGATTTTGATCAGTAAAAATAGAAGTAAGTTACTGGTAGTCAGTTAAATAAGAAACAACCGTGTATTTATTGCTTCCTAATTAACCTTTGAACTTTATGGTTATTAATAATGGTGTGATTGAAATATCATATACACATACTTCTAAAATATATGTATTTTTTTCTACAAGTGTCTAAAAAATTCCACAAATAACTATTATTAATCTGAAAGAGGCAAAAGTAGGGTAAATGTAGTTCCTTGTTGTGGAGCGCTTTCTACTTCAATTTCCCCTCCGTGTAAATCTACTATATTTTTGATGATATACATACCCAAACCTGTAGAGTGTTCCCCTTTAAGCCCTTTTCTTCCAGCAGGTGAAAATTTTTCAAAAAGTTGCTTCTGAAGTTCATTACTCATCCCAATTCCAAAATCTTTTACTCTGAAACCAAATTTGTCTTTTCTGTTAAAGGTTTCAATTTCGATAATACTATTATTGTAACTGAATTTAATAGAATTAGAGACCAGGTTATCAATAACTCTGGAGAATTTTTCTTTGTCAACATTTACAAACTCTTTACTAGCATTTAGCCTGAATGCAATGACCATATTTTTCTTTTTGGCCTGACTTTCTTGATAGGCAGAAATACCATCAATAAATTCATTTAGATTAACCAAGGTTTTATTAATTTGGTAATTTCCATCCTCCATAGAAGCAGTATCAACTAAATCTTTCAAAATGCTATTCATCTTTTTACATGACTTTTCGATTAGATTAAGATAATATTCATTATCTTCAGAATCAGAAAGCATTCCTTTACTATCCATTTTTAGGATTTCATTTGAACCTAAAATCACACTTATCGGGTTCCTTAGATCATGTGCTACAATAGCTAATATTTCATCTTTAAGTTTTACAATCTTTTCAAGCTTTTCATTTAACTTCTTTAAGTCCTCTGAATTTTTATACAAGATTTCCACAATTTGCTCCCTCAACCTGGAGGCTATCTTAATTTCTGGTTCAGTCCATGGTTGAGCAAAATCCTCTACTTTAGTAAGATATTGTTCAAAAGATTTTCGTGGAGATAACCGAAATCCCTTTTCAGATTCTGTGAGGATTTTGTGAGGATTTCCAGCCCATGATTTACTTTTTACAATTTCAGGACGGAACCACAAAATATAATGGCTATTGGTTAAAGAAAGTCTAATGCTTAGTAACCCACTAAAATGCTTGTCCCAGTTGGTTTCTTTCGGTAAAATATTGATAATGTTTCTACTTTGAATTTGATTTTCTTCTTTCTTTTGATCCAACCAATGGACAAGTGCTTCCAAATTTTGATGGGAGGGACAATTTCCTGCTTTCGTAACAGTGCCATTTTCCCAATAAACTACACCTTCTGCATCAATAAGATCCAGCAAGTTGATCTTCCCATTAAATAAACCTTTTTTGAGGCTTTTTTCCTGATTACTTTGTAAAATCAGGCTGGATTTTAATTTAAGAAGTTTGTTAAATGTTGAAACATCCAGCTTTTCCCTATAAATTGAAATATAGTTTGAAAAGTAGCGGGCAATGAATTCTATGTTATTTCTAAGGGGAAAACTAAATGGTTTTGGAGCATAATGATGGCAGGCTACCAACCCCCATAACTGATTATTGCTAATAATAGAAATTACCATAGTGGCTTTCACACCCATATTTTGCAGGTATTCAATATGGATAGGCGAAGTGCTCCTCAAAGGAGAATGAGATTGATCGATGGTAGTATCATTGGTTGAAATAATTTCCACAGGTTCGTAATCGACATTGGGGATAACCCTTACCCAATTCGTAAGATAAAGTTTTCTAGCCTGAGCAGGAATATCACTTTCTGGGAAATGTTGTTCTAAAAAACTTTGCTTTACTTTTTCACTTTTGGATTCCGCGATAACAGATCCATTCCAATTCTCATCAAATTTATAAATTAATACTCTGTCATAACCGGTAGTGGTTTTAATTTCTTCTGCAAAAATCTGGAAAGGAGTTTTATCCTGTAATTTGCCCGAAAGTTTTTCGAAAATAGAATGCGCTGCAAAATAAAATTCACCCAAAAAATTATCAACCTGATCTATGGTAGGTTCCATCTCCAGAATAATATAATTGCCTGATTGATAAATAATTGCATTAAATAATAATGGGCCAGCCTTATGGCTGGAAATTCTGATAGTATTGCGTAAAATTGGATGCAATTTATCCTGCTGCCATTGCCTAATCTTGCTTATTTGGGGTTCGTCTACTAATTCTTGTAATGACTTTGATAGCAATTCCTGATGACCTATATGCAGGAATTCACTTATATTTTTACTTAAACAGGTTATTTTTAAGTGTTCCTGGTCTACCCCAATAAGAAATCCATGAGGTTGTATTTTTCCAGGTATATGAATAGGTTCTTCTGCACAGTTTGTTAAGTCCACAGTGATTGGAAATGATTTCATAGAGATATAGTTAGTAAAATTTTAATTTATAAAGG
>JAHQVQ010000191.1 GCA_019634305.1 Flammeovirgaceae bacterium
ATACCCTTAAAAAATATCCTTTAAAAATATCTTTTTGTACCGCCCAATTAAATTTACATTGAATACTTTTATCATTTATTTTTTTGATGATTTTTCCTCTCAATGCACTACTACTCAATACTTTTACCCTATTTAAATCACCAGAAGGTGAATAAGCTAAACAATCAGTAAAAGTTCCTCCGGTATCTACCCAAATTTTCCAATTCGACATTTTCTATTCTTGTTTTTCAAATGGAAAATTAACAATCCATCCTTTCAATTCTTAAGGATTTTTATAATATCTGGTGAATACTCCCAAATAAGCAGGATATTATCAATTCTTTTCACTACCAAGTTTTTTTGGAAATAAATTAAAACTGGTTCCACTTTGAATCCATTTGGGAATGCTTAAATTTAAACCATAAAATTCTATTAAATTGAAAATGAAACAAACTCAAAGGTTGATCAAAGGAGATAGATTCCATTTGGCAGTTTAAAAGTGGGTTTCGCAAATTCTAAACTTATGAATAAAGCAAAATTAATTACACTTTTGTTTGCTATGATTTTTATAGTTGGCAATAGTTGGGCTCAAAGTGAAAATGTGAAATTAAAGAAGGTTTTTAACGGAAAAAATCTTAAAGGATGGGATATTCCCGAAAACAATATTTGGTGGTCTGTAGAAGATGGTCTTTTAAAAGTTAAAAGCGGTCCAGAGAAAACAGGTTCTATTTTATGGACTTCCAAAGTTTTCAAAGATTTTGTAGTTCAAGCAGATTTCTTATTAGGAGAGGGCACAGTTGATTCAGGTATTTTTCTTAGAGATGAAAAACAGCAAATTCAAATTGGAGAATCTGGTTCTTTAAAAAGAGACATGACTTGTTCGCCTTATATTCCAGGGAAAGGTTATCCTGCAGAAGCTGAAGGGATAGCCGATCTACTTAAAAAAGATGATTGGAATACCCTAAAAATTAAAGCAGTTGGAAAAGACTATACCATTTGGCTAAATGGGACACAGGTATTGGAATTCCATTCTGAAAGTGCCATCGAAGAAGGGAAAATTGGAATTCAGCTTCATCCTAATAGAGATATGACTATTGATTATAAAAACATCAAAGTGGCTGAAATTTAA
This sequence comes from Flammeovirgaceae bacterium, assembly GCA_019634305.1. GTDB lineage: Bacteria > Bacteroidota > Bacteroidia > Cytophagales > Flammeovirgaceae > Flexithrix. The sequence continues at coordinate 1,109 of JAHQVQ010000191.1, forward strand.
AATAAAAAAAGGATCAGAGAATAGCCTCTGATCCTTTTTTTATTTTTTTAGATTACTGAATATTCCAAATCCAGTTTCCTTTAAAATCCAGGTACCCTACCTTTCCTCCTGATTCTAATTTTATAATTCCTCCTCCTGCATTACTGATTTTTTCATATTTTAAATCCGCCAAAAATTTTCCTTCCAAATTGGCAAGTCCCCTTATCTTCTCCAATTTTGCAATAAAATTTTCAGATGGTAAAACCTTTACCCAATCATAAATAATATTCCCGATTAAATTTCCTTCCTGATCAATCATTCTCCATTTCCCATTATATATTTTTGTCCATTTGATATCCTGAATTATAGTGCCATCTTTAAGCTTCTCCTTCCTTTTATCAGTAAACTTAGCGATATAACTGTTTTTATTCGCTTGGTTAAATTTAATAATAATTTCCTGATCACCTGCTTTTCTGGTTAATTCCCAAACCTCCCCTTTTTTTACAAAAGCAATAGCTCCATAAAATTCAGTTACCTCATCATATTTATTAAAATAAGCAGGAGAACCATCTGGCTTAATATGGAATGACCCTGTGACAGATGAAACTACGGCTCTTTCATTTGAAAAGTCTTTTTCAACCTTGCCATTTATAGTAAATGAACCAATCACTTTTCCAGTGCCATCAATAATCTGGTTTTCATTTACAATAGCATAGCCTCCCGAAAACGGACCAGCACTTTTAAACTGTTGGGGAATAATTATTTTTCCCGCCTTATCTATATAACCCCAGGTACTTCTTTGTAAAACAGGCGCTTTTTCATCATTAAAATCCTTCGCCAATTTGAATTTCGGATTGATCACTTCCTCCCCTTTTTTATTGATAAATCCATATAGTTGTTTCGCCCGATCTTTATCGTCCATGCGGACTAAAGCCAGATCATTGCTAAATGGATTAATCTCTTTGTATTTATATTTGGTAATTAAATTACCTTTTCCATCTGCCATAGCAAGCTTTCCACCTTTTTCTACAATGGCAAATCCTTCAATATCAAAATCTGATTTGTAAACTAATTTAGGCGATTTCGTAAACTTCCCTGCACCTGAAGACTCTCTGTTTTTTAATTCTGAATGAGTAGCTAAAATTTGCCCATCCGCATTTATTTCGTGGATCACAGAATCCTTTTTATAAATTTCAAGGATTTGATTTTCGGAATCTGGTAAGTATCGTATTCCATCATAATCAAAATCCAATACTTTTTCCGTATTCAAATTCAGAACACCCCATTTTTCCTCTTTTCTGGCAATGACTACATTTTTGGAAATAGCACTGAGTTCATCATATTGAAATGGAAGAACTACATCTCCCTTGTAATCAATATAACCGGTTTTTCCATTTTTAATGGCCAAAGCATAACCTGTATTGTCCTTCCAGGCCTGCACAAATGCAGTATCAATAAAATCATATTCTACAGGAACAATCTCTTCACCATGATGATCAACAAAGCCATATTTTTCATCAATTTTAGCTCTGGAAATTCCATCATTATTTCTCCATATAGTATCAAATCGAGCCACTTCATTGTATTTGGCAGGTAAGGCAATTTCCCCTTTGTAATTCACAAATCCGATTTTTCCATTTTTTATCAGTGTTGCAATTCCCTGTTTTTTAACCCAAATTTCCTCAAACCCAATTATCTTATCATATTCAGGTTCAATTAAAATTTGGCCATCTCTTTTAATATAACCAACTCTTTTATATCGAGTTACCGGACCAATACCAGTTTGTTCTACAAATCGGTCATATTTTATTTCCGCAATTCCATTATTAAAATCTTCCAAGAAATCTGCATCAATATTAGGAGCAAGTAAAATTTTACCTGATTTGCTTATCAAACCCCATTTTCCATTTTGCCTAACTCTTGCTTCACCATTTTTAAAAGGGTAAATCAGGGAATATTCAAATGGGACAATCTGCTTATCCTGAAGGTTAACCACTCCCCATTTCCCTTCTCGGCTTCTTCCCTTTTTTACCCGGCAAATTCCATCAGAAGGGACATCAATACCATCATAAACAAAAGGCAAAACTTCTTTTCCAGATTTATCTATCGCCCCGAATTTCCCAGATTTTCTGGCAATGGCATAACCTTCATTAAAATCACTTCCTACTTCATATTGAAAGGGAATCACCAAATTGGCTTTTATGTCTATATAGCCAAAAGTATTTCCAGATCTTACCAAAGCCCTTTCCGAATTAAAATTCCCAATATTAGTTATTGCTTTTCCATCAACCTTATTAGTAATTTCTCCGAAAACATTTACTAAAGCATCCCACAATGTATCCTGAGTCGCTCGAGCAAATTCACTCACATTAAAATCACTGATTATAATATCTTTTAATTTAGTTTGGAAAATAAGTTTCGCTTTATCCTGATCAATCAGGTAGGTTTTAATTATCTCCTTTTCTCCTTTTTGTTTGGGTAAAATTACTTCTTTTGCCAGTGTGAGATTTAACTTTTCATCAATTCCAATTTCATAAAACTCCTTGTCACCAAGTAAATTTTTTCCAACACCATTTTCAAGGGTATACCTGAATTTTGTTTGTACCCATCTTGGTTTTTTAGCATCCGGATTATCCTGTAATTCTTTTATCTGTAGTTTTCGATATTCTGCTTTTTGTGTTGATTCTAAAGCTGTTTTGTTGGGGAATTCTTTCTTTTCAGCCAAACTTCCATTTCCATCAAATTTGGCTACAGTTAAAGCATAACCAATTTTACCAATTGCCTGACCGGAGGACACTTCTATTTCATCATATTTGGGCTCTAAAAGAATGTCTCCGCTTTTTCCAATTAATCCAAACTTTCCATTCTTAATCAACCGGGTAGTAGTCGATTTATCAGAAAAAGGAACAATTTTATCAAGCTCTGGCTGTAAAATCACCGTCCCTTCAATATTGGCTATTCCTAATTTGCTTTCTTTTATAATCCCCACCAGCTTATCAGTTAGCTGTAAAATATTATTATAGTTCACAGGAATAAGCACTTTATTATTCAGGTCAATTAGCCCTGCATTAAATCCAGTCCACACCACAAATGTTTTCCCCCCAACAGGTTTAATTTTATCATAAGTTGGTGGAAATAAAATCTTTCCAGAAGTATCGATTAATCCCGATTTATCCTCCTTTTTTAAAATGGCATAACCATTCTTAAAATCACTGATAAAATCATACTCCGGGGAAATAATAATATTCCCTTCCTGATTTATGGCTCCCCATTTATTATCCTTTTTTATCGGGTAGAGGTTTTGTGCCTGGACTTTTATACAGAAGACTAAAAATAAACAAAGAGTTAAATAGAATTTAAATTGGTTCATTGTGATGCTAAGCTTTAAAAGAAAATTCTGATGAAGTATTGAAAAAATGGCAAAATCAAGGAGGCTTTCCTTTAAATCATATTTTGCTATAACGCTATTTATAATGGATAATACTAAAAAATTATCAAAAAGATATAGACATCTCAATTTCTTTGCCATGGAGAATTCTAATATGATAAAAGGCAATGGTGATATCGTTTAACTTGGAAAAGTTGGTTTTTCATGGGAAATTAGGGAAAAAACCAATATTAAAATGATCAAAAAAATACTCACCTTACTAATTGCCATATCAATATTTTTTCCACTATTTTCTCAGGATCAATCGGTGACAGGAAATTTAAACCTGAATAAACCTGAGCGCCTGGAATGGTTTCGTGATGCCGGATTTGGTATGTTCATCCACTTTAGTTTCGATAGCCAATTGGGCGTAGTGATCAGCCATTCCATGGTTGGTGCATCTGACGATTATTTGGATCGATTCATTCACGAATTACCAAAAACCTTCAATCCCAAAAATTTCTCAGCTGAGGACATTGCTATTCTTGCAAAAATAGCTGGCATGAAATATATCGTTCTCACCACCAAACATCATTCTGGTTTTTGCCTTTGGGATACTAAAACTACCGATTTCAATATCATGAAAACTCCCTATGGAAAAGATTTGGTAGCCGAATATGTAGAAGCAGTTCGGGCACAAGAACTTGGAGTTGGGTTTTACTTTTCCCCTGAAGATTTCAATTTTCTATATGAACAAAAGCAAACAATTAGAAGGAGGTTTCCTGAATCATTGCCAGAGGCAGTAATGGAAAAATACTTGGAGCTTACCGAAAAACAACTGACCGAACTGATGAGTAATTATGGAAAAGTTGATGTTTTGTTTTTTGATGGTGGTGAAGGACTATTGCAGGAAAAATCCAAGGAAGTATGTTGGAGAATCCAGCCTGAAGTTTTAGTCACAAGAGGCGCAATACTTACGCCTGAACAATTTGTACCTGGGTTAGCCTCAGATGAACCCTGGGAAGGAAATCTAACTATGGGAACACAATGGCAGTATAAACCTACCAATGATAACTATAAATCGGGAACCAGACTCATTGAAATATTAATAGAAACCAGAGCAAAAGGCGGCACTCAATTGCTGAATGTAGGCCCCAAACCCAATGGGGAATTACCCGATGAACAGGAAGAAAGAATTAGGGAAGTGGCAGCCTGGACTTTTATCAATATGGAAGCCATAGAAAGTGTAAGGCCATGGATCATTACCAATGAAGAAAATATTTGGTTTACCAAGAAAAAGGATGAATCAACAGTTTACGCCTATATCACAAAAATTTCTGATTGGCCCAGAGGAGCTAGAAAAGAGTTCGTTTTGAAATCCATAAAAGCAACTGATAAAACTAAGGTGAGTGTGTTAGGTCAAACAGGAGAAGTTGTAGAATATAATCCTGATGCAGACAGTAAAACCTATTTTGAACAAAAAGAAGATGGGCTGCACATTTCCTCTGTGAGAGCGCAAAGGATTTATAACAATCATAAATGGCATAACCCTATTGTGCTCAAACTTGAAAATGTTGAACCTGCTTTAAATCCGCCTTTTGTAAAAACTTTAAAAGAAACAAAAGTTAATGGTAAACTGATCTTAAATGGAGAAGTCTTAAAAACAGGAGATGCTATAGAAATTGAAGTAGGATTTGAGTATAGACCCTACCTTGGGTTTGCAGAAGCTTTATATGCTGGGGATTGGCAAAAAACAGAAATGATTAATCCTGGCGATAAAAAAACTTTTCAGGTAGAATTGAAGGATTTGGAAACAGGAAAAGAATATGAATTTAGGGCTATAATAAAACATCCCCAGATAGTTGTACCTGGAGATGTTTTAAGATTTAAATTATAAGATTTCGATTTACCTGGAAGATAAAAGTACATCTAGTTCTTCCAAACCGAACTGGATTTTTGGAGAAGTTAAATCGTGGTTAAAATAATTAATTCTGGTTTCCAACAATTTAACTTCTTCATCATTTAAGTTTATTTTGGTTTGGATGTCCTTCAATTCACCAATAACAGATGGTATTTTTTTATAATAAAATCTGGCAAATAAGATATCACTCATTACAAGACTTTTAACCTTATGAATCTCTTTATTAAAAACCTCACCGTTTTCCAAAGCCTTATCCATCTGGCTTAGGATTTCATAGTGTTTTCCCGTACCCAACAAACTGCAAAATTGCTTTCCGTTAATTTTTCTTAACCAGGTTGGAAAATAACTTTTCTCATCATAACAAATAGAAAGCAATTTCAAATATTCATCATCTGCATTTCCCATGGTTTTATTTGCCTTATGATTGAGTGTTTTGTAATCAAAAAACAAATTATAATTATCTCCATCTCCTACAATTTTCACTTCCATTCCTGGAGTAATTTCATTAAACCATTTTACCTCATAAAGTGATTTTTGTTCCTCTTTCAATTTTGTAGCATTTTTTTGAAAGATACCTGCAATAGAACTTTTCAGGGTATTTGCATTTCTCAAAAATTCCTGGAAATCCTGGTCTGTTTTTAATTTTTTATAACTTTTGCGATAATTCTTTATCAAACTTATTTCAAGGGGACCAAAATAAACTTCCAGGCTATCATTATAAGTTGTAAATATTTCATCGTCAGCTTCGCCTTCTTCTGCCATGGCAATTATTGCTTCATGAACCAATTGTCTTTTTTTTGTTGTATTCCGTTGATTGGAGGCAAAGGCAACAATTATAAAAGTAATAAAAATATAAAGGGCAATTCGAATTTGCATATGATCTTGTTTTTTCGCTTGTTAAGTACCGGTATTTATTATTTAAGGAAGCTGATAATAATGAATTAACAACTTCTAATTGTTCTTTTTGAAAAATACTGATTTTTCAAAAAACAGACCTATAATAGAGGAGTGTCGATTTTTGAACGATATCAGGGTTGTATTCTTGTCTCTGATATGGATAATTCTGGAGTGTGGGAAACAAATTACTTTTAGGTTAAATTTTCTTTGCATAAAAAGGACTTGGTTTTTTTATGGTTTTTAATGAAATAATGTACCTTCGCACTTTCAAAAAGGATCACTTAAATAAGTATTTAATCGCTTCTATTTTATCACTTTTTAAAATTAAAAAAGTGATAATGATACAAAAAAATAAATAAGATGAAGAAAATTCAATCCGCCCTTATTTCTGTATTCTACAAGGATAATTTGGAACCCATCGTAAAATTACTTCATGAAAATGGAGTGAAACTGTATTCAACAGGAGGAACTCAACAATTTATTGAAGACCTGAATATTCCTGTAGAAGCTGTTGAAAATGTAACTGGCTATCCATCCATTCTTGGAGGAAGAGTAAAAACACTTCACCCAAAAGTTTTTGGAGGAATTCTTTACCGAAGGGAGGAAGAAAATGATCAAAAGCATGTGGCGGAATTTGAAATTCCTGCTTTTGATTTGGTAATTGTAGATTTATATCCTTTTGAAGAAACTGTTGCTTCAGACGCAGCTCACCACGATATTATTGAGAAAATTGATATTGGAGGAATTTCCCTTATCAGAGCAGCCGCAAAAAATTATAAGGACGTATTAATTGTTTCATCAAGAGAACAATATAGTGAAGTAGAGACTTTGTTAAAAGAAAAAGGTTGTGCTACAGAAATGGAGGACAGGAAACTTTTTGCTGCAAAGGCTTTTGATATCAGCAGCCATTATGACGCTGCTATTTTCAATTATTTCAACTCAGAGTTACCCTATGAACAAAACATTCTTAATTACAAAGAAAGCATTAGAGAAGGACAGGTTTTAAGGTATGGTGAAAATCCTCATCAAAAAGGTATTTTCTATGGCAAGCTTGAAGAATTATTTGAGCAATTAAATGGAAAGGCTTTATCTTATAATAATTTGGTCGATATTGATGCCGCTGTATTATTGATGGATGAATTCCCTGCAGTCAATGGTGTAACTTATGCGATTTTAAAACACAATAATGCTTGTGGTTTGGCAACAGCAAGTACTACGGTAGATGCATATAAAAATGCTTTAAAGGCGGATCCGGTTTCAGCTTTTGGAGGAGTTATCATTACGAATACGAAAGTAGATCTTGCAACTGCGGAGGAATTACATAAACTTTTTTTTGAAGTATTAATCGCTCCTTCTTATGATGATGATGCTTTGGCCTTATTAAAAGGAAAGAAAAACAGAATTTTGTTGATTCAGAAACAAACTGAGTTACCAAAAGTGCTTTACAAAACTTTATTGAATGGTGTAATTGCACAAGATAAAGATTCAAAAACGGAAACTGAGGCAGATTTACAAACCGCTACTAAAAGGCAACCTTCTGAAGGGGAAGTAAAATCATTACTGTTTGCCAACAAACTGGTAAAACATGCTAAATCAAATACCATTGTACTGGCAAAAGATGGTCAGTTATTCGCCAGTGGAGTTGGGCAAACATCAAGAGTAGATTCGCTTAGACAGGCTATCCATAAAGCAAAAAGCTTTGGGTTTGATTTAAATGATGCAGTAATGGCATCGGATGCATTCTTCCCATTTCCTGATTGCGTAGAGATTGCAAATGAAGAAGGGATAAAAGCTGTTATTCAGCCGGGAGGTTCCATTAGAGATAAGGATTCAATAGAATTCTGTGATAATAATGGAGTAACCATGGTAATGACTGGTGTAAGGCACTTTAAGCATTAAAATTTGCTTGAACATTTCAATATAAAAATCCCTGATTTAAAAATTCAGGGACTTTTTTTATTACTATTTTCTAAGTACCGCATATTCGATTGGTTTTATTAGAATAACTGAAGGAAAAAATAGAATTAGTATAGTTTTTGTCTGAATTAATATTAACAATTGTTTACATAACCAAAATAAACCAGATGAAAAAATTATTAGTTGTATTTTCTCTAACAGGATTATTCCTTCTGGGAATCCAATCAATTTCAAATGCCCAGATCACCAATGTGAAAATTGAGAAGGGAACTGCATTTGTCTACAACAAAAACGCTTCAAATAATGTGAAATTTAAGGTAGGTGGGGATGTCAAAGTAACTGGTTTTAATGAAAGATACGTAGTGATCAATAATAAAACTGAGCTTTCAATTTATGACAATGGTGGAAAGTTTAGGAAAAAGATGACAGTTCCTTCCGGAACGAAAGGGATAAAAATTACAGACAAGAATATCTTAATAAAAGACAGCAGAAATTATGTAAACTATTATGATTTTAATGGCAACTACCTTAAAAAAGTAATGCAATAAAAAATGCCCAACTTTTAAAAGTTGGGCATTTGTAGTTTCTTCACTCTTTTTAAAGAATTACATAAAGTAAAACTCTATCAGAATGTTTCAGTTAAAAGTAGTAAACTGTTAACCAAAGTCAGTTTGTATAGTTTAATAGAGTAAGTGATAGTTGTTTGTTTGTCTATGAAGCAAACGTTTGTTAAACGTTTATTAAAGTATTCAAATTTATAAACAGAATATAATAAAACAAATATATTATTAAATTTTTTTTATATTATTTCCCTATTTGTTACGAAAAATTTAACACTCCTGTCTATCACTTTTTAAGAATGTCCAGGTTTTGCATCCCATTACTTCCGCCAATATTCACATATGAATTACCATAGACAGTAATGGTTGCCTTTATAAAATCCTCTTCGTTGGCTTTAAAAATATTATCAACATATTTCTGCGGATTTCTCATAACTTATTCCCAATTTTAACACTTTTTTTATGCATAACTACTTAAAAATTCTAGCAATTACTTATGGAAACGGCATTGCCCGTACGCTTTATTAGAAATGGATATTTTTCACTTTTATCTTTTGGAGCATAAACGGTTGTATGCAACTTAATTCCGTCACGCATAGGAATTTGGTATTCCATTTTTTCATAGTTTTCAGCTACAAAAATGGAATCTTCATTGAGGGTGATTTTTTGAATGCCGGAGGTTTATAGTTTAAGACTTGCTGTGCCTACAAAAAGCACCACTAGTAATCCCAGAAAATAGGGTATTAATGATTTCTTCTTCATGAATTTAGTTCTTGTTGTAGTTGTGTTTCCCCAAGTTTAAGGAAATAATTAAAAAGTTGAATTGATTTTTACACAAAAGGCTGGTTTTTTTACATGTTGCTGGTTGGAAGAGAAAAGAGTTAACCTTAATTTCATATTGCTATAAAAAGTCAAATATGAAGAACCAACTTTAGGGTTAATTGTAAAAAATGATTTTATTTTTGTGGTAAATAGTCAGTGGGCAGCCTATGATATGCAAAAAAACCTAAAGGAGGAATCTGCAGTTGAACCCATTCATTGTAAAAGTAAAATTATCAAAAAAAATAGAATACAAATATGTTAAGAAGGCCAAGAAGAAACCGGAAATCCCCAGTAATCCGATCGCTAGTAGAAGAAATTCAGGTAACATTAAATGATTTAATTTATCCGCTTTTTCTGATTGAAGGAGAAAACCAAAAGGAAGAAGTAACTTCTATGCCTGGCATTTTCCGGTATTCTCTGGATAACTTAATCGATGAAATTAAAGTCTCCATTGACCTGGGAATCAATTCTTTCTGTATCTTCCCAAGTCTTCCTGATGCTAAAAAAGACAAGTATGCTACGGAAGGATATAACCCGGATAGTTTGTACAATGTGGCTTTAAAGGAAATTAAGAATAAGTTCCCAGAAACCTGTATTATGACAGATG
>JAHQVQ010000192.1 GCA_019634305.1 Flammeovirgaceae bacterium
CGGTTGGTGAGCATGGCTCCTTTAGAAACTCCGGTAGTTCCACCTGTATATTGGAAAAAAACTAAATCTTCAGCACTTATTTCTGGTTTAGAAAATTTCTGAGATGCTCCTTTCGATAAAGTGGAATTAAACTTTACAGCATTAGGGATATGATAAGCAGGGACTAATTTTTTGATATATTTTACTACAAAATTAACCAGAACTGATTTAAATCCTCCAAGCCTATCTCCAATATCAGTAATTATTACATTTTTAATTTTCGTTTTAGGTAAAGCCTTTTCTACTCCAGCTGCGAAGTTCGAAAGCACTACAAGCGTTTCTGCACCAGAATCATTGAATTGGTGGGTCATTTCTCTAACTGTGTAAAGTGGATTGGTATTTACCACAATAAGTCCGGCACGGATCGCTCCAAACAAAGCAATGGGATATTGCAAAAGGTTGGGCATCATTAAGGCAATTTTATCCCCTTTTTTTAGTCCTAAGCCTTGTAGATAAGCTGCGAAGTTTTTGGATTGTTGATCTAGTTCCTTGTAAGATAATTCTTTATCCATGGAAACATAAGCTGCATTTTTTCCATATTTATTAAAACTCTCTTCAATGATCTCAGCGACACTTTTATAGGAATCTGGATTTATTTCTTGTCCTACGCTGGCAGGGTAATTTTTAAACCAAGGAAAGTCTTTCATTTTCAGTATTTATTATTAGTTGTATTGAAATTTCCTAAATTTTTGGTTAAGAAACAATTAATTGTTTGGAGAACCCAAAAGAACATAAGTGGTTTATTAGTTTTTATGGTTCATTACCGCAATATATAAATTTTTTTAATTTCTGGAATTGGGAGTACATCTTTCTGCAGATTAAGTTATGAGTAAATTAATACAAGAATAAATAATCGTAATGAATAAGAGGCTGGTGGTTTTTCTGACCTGATTTTTCCTTTGCCTTTTCAGAATTGTATTTTGCTACTCCCAAACCAATTTCATTCCCTTTTTCGCACTTAATTTTGATTATATCTCCCTTTTTAAAATCCCCATTTACTTTCACAATCCCTACTGGTAACAGACTGGTTGTATGTTCAGAAGAAAGCGCATTTTTAGCTCCCTCATTTATAGTTACTTCTCCTTTTACATAATGAACACTTTGTGCCACCCATTTCTTTAAATCCGAAGTTACTTTTTGAGGAGGAAAGAAAGTGCCAGGCGGAATATCATTAAGTAATTCTAAAATGATATTCTCCTTTTTTCCATTAGCAATGTGCACCCCAATTCCCAATTTAGCTACTTTCTGAGCATTTCTACATTTTGTAACCATTCCACCACGACCAAAATTTGATTTTTGGGCAACCACAAATTGGGAAAAATCGGTGTTTTTATTTTCGAACACCGGAATCACTGAGGAATTTATGTCATTTGGATCGCCATTAAAAACGCCCTCCACATTACTCAGGATAAATAGAGCATCTACATTTAGCATAGCAGCTACCAATCCTGCCAATTCATCATTATCAGTAAACATTAATTCTGTTACAGATATTACATCATTTTCATTTACAATAGGAATGATATTATTATCGAGAAGGGCGTTGAAGCAATTCTTCATGTTCAGGTAATGGGTTCTATCCCTAAAATCTTCCTTAGTCACCAATACCTGAGCGCAAACCATGCCTTCTGCTTCAAAAAGGTCTCTATAGGTTTGAATGAGTTTTATCTGACCTATAGAAGAAAACAATTGTCGCTGAATAACCGGGTTTAATTTTTTGGAAGGATTCATTATTCCTCTGCCCGAAGCCACTGCTCCTGAGGAAATTAGGATTACTTCTATGCCCTTTTTACTTAAGGAAGTAATTTGCCTGGCTATATTTTCAAGAATTACTCTCTCTGGTAATCCATCCGCATTGGTAAGGACATTTGATCCAATTTTGATGGTAATTCTTTGGTATTTGTTTGCGTTCATTCAAATTAAAATTGAACGGCAAATCTAATATATGAACTTGTACTTTTTTAATATAAGGATATATAATCTGATCTGGGAATTTCTAGAAGACCTTAAAATTAATTTAATTTAGATAATTACTTTTTATACAGTTTGGGTAATTGAATTGTTAAAATTTTATAAATTCTTACATCAACTTCTTAATTTTAAAGGTGAAATTTTTTAATAGCCTGAACTTTGTGTAAGTTAAAGTGTTGTAAATTTGAATAATGATAATATACCTACCTACTGCATGAAGCAACTTTACTTTTAGAGTAAAAACTTAAGTAAAACTACAACAATTAACAGGTTCATTTTTTCTATGTTAAAAAATTGCCAAATTAAACAATTACTTTATTTGATTCTAATCATTATGGGGTTTTGCCCATGTGTAAATGGTCAACAAAAAAAACATACCGTAAAATGGCTTGGAAGCGATTTTTGCAATCCAGGAATTTCCGGAATGTCTCCCTCTCGTGGAATCTCCTTTGAGCATAATAATACCCCAAAATTTAGGCTATCTTCCACTAATAATAAATCAGATATAGGAAATGGTTCATCTGAAGTGGATAATCAGCGGGTGATAAAAATGAAATTGAGAATTCCTGTTTGGAATGGGGATAATTTTAAAGCTGTGATCGGTTTTAAATACAATGAGGAAGAATTGATGTTTGATGATGATGCCAGTGATTCTCAATATGCACTCCACCAGGATCTAGGGACTAGAGAATTGAAAAGTGTTGGTACTAATATCAATATATTAAAGCCTTTTCGAGGGAATAAATATTTGGTGTTAAGAGGAGGAATAAATTATAGTGGAGAATTCAAGGCACTTACAGGAATCAATCGTAGTGAGTTTTTTGGTTATTCATTTGCCGCACTTTTGGGCCATAAATTTAGTGATGATAAGGAAATTGGATTTGGATTCAATTACAGTAATAATTTAGGCGTAAGAAGTTTGTATCCAGCTTTATTATACAATCATAATTTTAAAGAGAATTGGGGGATTGAGGCTCTTTTACCCAAAAAAATTGCCCTTCGACATAATCTTAATAAGAAAACGATTTGTTCACTGGTTGGAGAAGTAGAAGGTGGACGATATTTTGTTCCTGATGTACAATTAAGTCCTTTAGAAAAAGAGGACTTGAGAATGGAAATTTCTGAAGTAAAACTGGGCTTATCTTATCAAAGGGAAATATTTTCAGTGTTATGGTTCAGTTTTGATACTGGATATCGAAAAAGCCTAAATTACAACCTAGTAAACCCATTCTTACAAAGTAGTGATAAAATTGTAGAATCTGAAATTCCCGGAGGGTTTTATGCTAACTTTAGTTTTTTCATAACCCCTCCTAAAAAGTTTAGGCGATAGGTTATTTGTTCAGAATTTTTTATTAGAAAGCCCTTGTTGATTGCAACAAGGGCTTTCTAATTTCCACCCAACCCTAAATTATTCCCCCTCACCAGGAAATTCACCTTTCCACTACATTTAATATTTTTTGAATTGGTTTAAATTCCAAATTTGATATAGAAAAAAACAAAAAGGAATTCAATCATTCCTAACCTAATAAATAAGCAACTGTGCTATTATTTCCGAAAGGAGGTGGGATTCTGGCTAACTCATCACTAGTAGTAGCAAAATAATTTACACTATAAATTTGCTCTAAATTTTCATTAAAGGTATCGTAACTTAATTCATCCTTTACATAAGCAAAGATGAGTAGACAATAGGAAATACCTATATTCCCAATCCCAAAATGTTTATGGCTAAAAATATTTTTTACCGAAGTAAATTTTGGAAAGTAATAATAGGCTGGTTTTTTAACATACTAAGAACATTGTATAGTGAATTACTATTGATTAATAGTTGAGTAGATTTTGTTCCTAAGTATAAAATGATTTGCATATTCGCCTACCTGTAATCCTTTTTAATTGTTGAATGGGAAAATAGTAAATTAAAATATGGGTGTAAATAGTACTTAAAGGAACGATTATTACCTTTGCTTACCGGATTTGATAAATAACAAATTCCTGAATAGCACCCAATAACAACAACAATTGGAAGGATTTCCTTCAATAATTAATAAATTACGTGCAATGATATCAGCAAAAAAAACAAATCATTCTTTAGAAGAGTATTTTAAGCCTTTTAGAGAAAACGTGGTAGGATATAATCAGGAGTTTGATTCTCCTTACGGGAAACAAAGAATTGTTTATGCAGACTGGACTGCAAGCGGGCGATTGTATGGTCCAATTGAAAAGAAGCTTTTGGAAGAACTTGGTCCCTATGTTGGGAATACCCATACAGAAACCTCTCTCACCGGTATTTTAATGACAAAGGCCTACCATCTCGCACATCAGAAAATAAAAAAGCATGTAAATGCGAATGCTGAAGATATCATTATTACTGCAGGCTCGGGTATGACTGGTGTGGTCAATAAATTCCAAAGGATTTTAGGCATCAGAATTCCCGAAAAGTATGCCAATCAGGTTAAAATTGAAGAGGAAGATCGGCCTGTAGTTTTTATTTCCCATATGGAGCATCATTCCAACCATACTTCCTGGATTGAAACTATTGCAGATGTAGAATGTATTTTACCAAATGAAAAGGGATTAATTAATGAAGATCATTTCCTTGAACTTGTAGAAAGGTATAAGCATAGGAAAACTAAAATAGCCTCCCTTACAGCCTGCTCCAATGTTACAGGCATTGAAACGCATTATACTAAAATAGCCAGGATAATGCATGAAAATGGCGGGATGTGTTTTGTGGATTTTGCCTGTTCTGGTCCTTATGTCAAAATAAATATGCACCCGGAAGATCCCTTAGAAAGATTAGATGCTATTTACTTTTCACCACACAAATTTCTTGGAGGACCCGGAACTCCGGGAGTGCTTATATTTAATAAATCACTCTATAATAATAAAGTGCCAGATCAACCAGGAGGAGGAACCGTAGCATGGACAAATCCCTGGGGACAAAGGAAATATTTTGATGATATTGAAGCTAGAGAAGATGGAGGAACTCCAGCATTCTTACAAACTATAAAGGCGGCTCTTGCCATCAATTTGAAGGAAAAAATGGGAATTGAATTGATGGAGGAAAGAGAAAAGGAATTGGTGAAAATGTGTTTTAAATCACTTGACAATATTCCCAATCTTCATTTGCTGGCAAAAGATATTAAAGAAAGGTTAGGAGTGATTTCATTTTATATAGATGGACTTCATTTTAATCTGGGGGTAAAAATACTCAATGATAGATTTGGAATTCAGGTTAGAGGCGGATGTTCCTGTGCGGGTACTTATGGGCATTATTTATTAGATATTTCCCAGGGAAAATCAAGGTCTATTACTGATGTGATTGATCAGGGCGATTTAACGGTTAAGCCTGGCTGGATCAGAATGTCTGTGCATCCTATTATGACTGATAAGGAAGTTCAGTATGTGTTAGATGCTATCGTTCAGCTTTCCAAAGAATTTAGAAATTGGAGTAAAGACTATGAATATAATCCTAAAAACAATGAGTTTTTCCACAAGGAAAATACAGGGAAAGAAAATGAAATTGTTAGCAATTGGCTAAATGATTAATTAATTCTTTTCTATTTCTTTTTCCATTAATGAATTTAATAAGAGGAGTTTTTATATTTAGAAAAAATTGCTCTGTTAACACATGGAAAAAGATATCCGAACTATCAAATCAATCCTTATCATATTTGTTTTTTGCCTGGTCATATACCTTATTTTTATTTTAGCAGAAATGCTTATTCCTCTTGCACTGGCAATTTTTATTGCTATCCTTTTACAGCCGGTTTTAGCCTGGTTGGACAGCAAGAAATTTCCATTCGGATTAAGTATGATTTTGATTACCTTCTTAACTGTGGGTATTATTTATCTGGTAGGAGTATTGGTAGTAGGAACCTGGAATGAACTTTCCAAAGAACAAGATGAACTATTGCAAAATATTAATGAGAGGCTAAATAGTTTATTAGGCTGGATTAATTCCTTTACAGATCTACAGCTTTCTGCTGATGAATTTATTATTACCATAAAAAATCTTATTTCGGCTGATTGGTTAATTAAATCTACTGGAAATTTTGCTGGGGCTTTGGGAGATTTCACTACCATATTTTTCATGACAATCCTTTATTTAGTAGTGCTTCTTGGAGGAATTTTGAAATATGAAAAATATATTTCTTATTTAGAAGAAGATATTGAGGAAGAAGGTAAATTATTAAACGGATTCGAAAAGGTGAAATCCTCAGTTTCCACTTATATAAAAGTAAAATTTTTCACAAGCCTTTTGACCGGAATAAGTTATTGGTTAGTTTGCTGGATTTTCCAGATAGAGTTTGCCATATTTTGGGGGTTTTTAGCCTTTATACTTAATTTTATCCCTACTGTCGGGTCTATAATTGCCACCATTCCTCCAATAATGTTGGGTCTTATAGAATTTGAATCTCTCACGACACTTTTGATATTTATGCCTATCTTATTTTCTGTTCAAATGATTTTTGGTAATGTGATAGAACCTAAATTAATGGGTAGTAGACTATCTCTTAATACCATTACAGTTATACTTGGATTGGTATTTTGGGGTTACTTATGGGGAATTACCGGGATGATTTTATCAGTTCCTTTAATGGTTCTTTTAAAAGTAATTTTAGAACAAGTGAATGGCGCTCAGGTTTTAGTAAAACTTATGGGTAGTAAAAACCTGTCCTAGGTATTTAAGTAGTAATTCAAAATTAATCCGTGTATTTTTTTACCATAAAGGACTGATAGAGAGATTACTATTTCTCGGAAATAATAGCACGGGTGCTTAAATTCCAATTAACGTTTGTTAGAAATTTCTTTGGTAAATACAGGAATCCAGACCTTTTTAACTATATTTGAGCGCATTTATAGCAAACCGCTATTGGTTTTCAAGGAGAAATTATTGTAAGTATTTGAAATTCAATTGGCAATCAACTTACAAAATCCCAAACCAGTTTCTGTTTAGCGAAATCAAATCATACCTATTTTATTATCTTATTTTAATTAGATAGAAATTATTCCAAAAAATGAATATTCACGAGTATCAAGCAAAGCAGACATTAAAAAAGTATGGTGTAGCAATTCAGGAAGGCATAGTTGCCGATACTCCTGATAAAGCAGTAGACGCTGCCAAAGAATTAAAAGAGCAAACAGGAACCGGATGGTGGGTTGTAAAAGCTCAAATTCATGCTGGTGGTAGGGGAAAAGGAGGAGGAGTAAAGCTTGCCAAATCTCTGGATGAGGTGAAGGAGGTTTCTAACAAGATTTTAGGCATGCAGTTAGTTACTCCACAAACCGGACCTGAGGGTAAAAAAGTGCATAAAGTACTTATAGCCCAAGATGTATATTACCCAGGAGAAAGTGAGACTTCTGAGTTTTATGTTAGTGTGCTTTTGGATAGAGCTACTTCAAGAAATATGATCATGTACTCTACGGAAGGAGGAATGGATATTGAAGAAGTTGCGGAGAAAACTCCTGACTTAATTTTTAAAGAAGAAGTGGATCCTAAAATTGGATTACAAGGATTTCAGGCAAGGAAAGTAGCTTTTAACCTTGGATTATCTGGAAAGGCTTTTAAAGAAATGGTGAAGTTCGTTATGGCACTTTACAAAGCTTATGATGAAACAGATTCAGCCATGTTCGAAATTAACCCAGTTTTAAAGACTTCTGATGATAAAATCATTGCTGTTGACGCCAAAGTAAATCTTGATGACAATGCGTTGTACAGGCACAAGGATTTGGCTTTAATGAGGGATATCAATGAAGAAGATCCTACTGAAGTTGAAGCAGGTGAGTCTAATTTGAACTATGTAAAATTGGATGGAAATGTTGGTTGCATGGTGAACGGTGCTGGATTAGCGATGGCTACAATGGATATGATTAAACTAGCTGGTGGGGAACCTGCAAACTTCTTAGATGTAGGAGGTGCTGCAAATGCCCAAACGGTTGAAGCGGGTTTTAGAATCATTATGAAAGATCCAAATGTAAAGGCTATTTTGATTAATGTTTTTGGAGGAATTGTGAGATGTGATCGAGTAGCAAAAGGAGTGGTTGAAGCTTATAAAAACATAGGTAATATCACTATTCCTATTATTGTAAGACTTCAGGGAACAAATGCTGTTGAAGCTAAAAAAGTAATTGATGAATCTGGCTTAAAAGTAGTTTCTGCTATTCTTTTGAAAGATGCAGGGGAAAAGGTAAAAGAAGCCTTGGCTTAGGATTCTTAAAATAGATTATTCTTTTGAACACTTGCTGAATTTTTAGCAAGTGTTTTTTTATGTCAAAAATTCAATCAATTGGCTTTTCAATGACTTTTTGACACAATTATTCTGTAGGTTTAATTATTGGAGGTTCTACCTTGAAGTTGAAAATAATTACTTATTCAATAAAAATAAATCAGGTAAGTATATGAGAAAGATTTTATTGAACTTTTTTTTGAGTTTAGTAGCAGGGTTTTTAGGTGGATATTTATTCTTTTATTTAAATCCTCCTAATCAAAATCAAATCCGGGAAACAGAATATATCGCCTCAGATAGTAATGGAATAGCAACCTTTGCATCGGGGCCTTCTC
>JAHQVQ010000019.1 GCA_019634305.1 Flammeovirgaceae bacterium
TAATTTAAGAGCAAGTAAATAATATTCTAATGCTTTTATGGTAATTCCTTTGTAATTGTAAATCACTCCAAATCCATTATATACTTTTAGCAACCAATCTTTTTTGTCCAATTGAATTGCTAATTTTTCAGCCTGTTCTAAGTATTTCAATCCCAGCTCGAAATTTCCTTGTAAAATCCCTTCTGATGAGGTTAAGTACATAAGGGTTTTTAATTCCCCTAGTGGATAATTAATTTTTCTGGAGAGTTTAAGTGCTTTTTTGCCAAAATAAATAGCGTTTTCTACATCAGAGTAGCAAAGGTCAAAACAAAATTTGGCAAGAAGCTCTACTTTCGAAGAATCTGATGGAGTGTTTTTTACCGTATTTTCTAAACTATCCAGAGAGGATGATTGATCCTGCCCTATAGAAATACTTAGGCAGGCAAATAATAATAGTAATGTTAGTGTTAGCTTTTGCATGATTTTGGAATTCAACAAAGCACAAAGAATTGAAATTGTGCAATTATTTCAAAGGAAAGTACAGTTTATTTCTGGGCTATTTACAAGTTATAGATAAAAAGGTGATGTATTTTAAACAGAAAATTCTATAAATTACTTCTTAAATAAGACTTTACTTTAAGTCTATTTATTGTTACTATTCAGAATTCTTAAGGAATGATGAATTAAAATTCTAAGGAGAAGAAATTAAATAGATGGAGATATTTAAAAAACAAAAGACCTATAGTATAGGCCTTTGTTTGAACATGTAAATTATAAACCAACTTCACAACCATTATTTATTTTTTAATACTTTGAAAATTTAGTATCTGGAATAATATTTCGCTGAATATTTGCCTAAATAAAAAGTGAAAATGAGAGAAAAACAAGGGAAAAGATTCGAATATTTATGCAAACGAATTCGCAAACGTTTACAGAAATCGAATAAAACTAATTGTGTATGCTGTATTAATAAAACTCCTGAAAAGTAAGTATGATTATTAGTGAAATAAATGAAGACTTTTCCTCCCTTTGAAGGAGGTTAATCTTTATTTTTTCTTGTAGATTCTCTTATTATCAATTCTGTTTTTAATACTTTTTTCTCGAAAACCCCATCTCTTTCAGGCTTTGATATTTCTTTTAAAAATAACTTTATGGCCTCCTGACCAATCTCAAATCCGGGTTGGGCAACACTACTTAAGGGAGGTTCTAAAAGTGGAGCAAGTTTCTGATCATCGCTAAAGCCTATAATGGCTATATCTTCAGGGATTTTCAGCCCACATTCTTTTAGTGCTTTCATTGCTCCAACAGCTGTAATGTCATTTACCGCAAATATTGCATCTGGTCTTTCAGCTTTAGGAAGGTTAACTAACTTTTTAGCTGATTTAAAACCTTGTTCCAAACTGTCTGCTACTAAAATCCAGTCATCTTGTATGGGAAGGTTATTTTGAATCAAGGCATCATGATAGCCTTTTTGCCTGTTATAACTTATAAGCAAATTTTGAGGTCCGGAAAGGTGAGCTATTTTTTTACAACCAATTTCAATTAAATGACTGGTGGCTTTGTATGCCCCTTCATAATCTTCCACGGATACGCTGTGTGTATTAATATTCGTGCAAATTCTATCGAAAAATACTAGGGGTACATTTCGGTTAAGGATATTCTGGAGATGATCGAAATTTTGGGTGGATTTGGAAATGGAAACCAGAAAACCATCAACACGGTTGGAAAGCAAAGCCTTGGTATTGGCTATCTCCCGCTCAATTTTCTCATTTGACTGGCATATCATCACATTATAACCTTCGGTATAGGCTACATCTTCAATTCCACTGATCACTGAAGAAAAGAAGTAATGGATAATTTCTGGTACTATTATTCCGATAGTGTTTGTTTTGCTATGCCTAAGACTTTGGGCTACAGAATTGGGTTGATAGTTCAACTTTTCAGCTAAAGAGATTACTGCTTTTTTGGTTGATTTGCTGATATCAGGATGGTCTTTTAATGCTCTGGATACCGTAGCCGCTGAAATATTTAATTCTCGTGCCAAATCCTTAATGGTCACTTGCCCACTTTTCATTTCCTTGTTGCTAATAATTTACATTTTCTTTGAAACAAGGGTTAAAATTACCCAATTATTAGTTTACTTATCCGAAAAATTTCAAACCTTTTTTATCACTAAAATTTCAACGAAATTTTTTTTCAATAAATATTTTGGTGATAGAGAATAAATGCAATCGATTACGAAGGGTTTTATTCGAATGAAAAAGGAAAATACTTTAAATATTTCTTGGGGTATTAATTAGTTCTGCTTATTTTGAGAGTTGAATTCTGATTTTTATTAAAAATTAGATATTATTTAATGATTAAATGAAGGGTAGTGTCCAAGTGTTTCAAAAAAATTCAAGAAATTTAATCTAAATTATCCAAGAATTTTTTTGTAAAAATTTACATAGAGAAATTGGATTTGGGAAACTTTGATTGGATTATTATACCAATATCAGACTTTTGGGAATACTAAATATTCAATTAGGAATAAGTTTAAGTAGTATTTCAAAATTAACCGTGTATTATTTTGCCGTAAAATACTGATAGAGAGGTTACTATTTCTCGGAAATAATAGCACAGGTGCTTAAAAACTTGATTTTTTACATACTATTTCAGCCAAATTCATTATATCTAATCTACTTTACTAAGAACTATGAATTATAATTAATTTTCATTAGGATGTGAAATTTTGAAAGTGACCAGAAATTTATTACTTAATTACAAATGGATAAAAAGGAGGTTTTTACTGAAATGAATAAGGCCGCTCTTTTAGAGTTTTATGATAGTTTTTATGAAGATCTATTTCTTTACGGTTTTAAATTATCGCAAAGTAAAGAGCTTACAGAAGACTGTGTCCATGATATATTTCTGGAATTATGGGAAAAAGGGAAGAATTTGGCTGATGTTTCCAATAAAAAAGCCTACCTTTTGAAGTATCTTAGAAGAAAAATTTTCTTAAAAATGAAAACCCTTCACTCAGAAACTGATTTGGATATAGTTAAGGAAATTAAATTTGGTCTTTCACTTTCTATTGAAGCCATGATGATTAGAAATCAAACTAATCATGAAGTGTCTCAAAGATTAAATTTGGCTATTCAAGGGCTTACAAACCGACAAAAAGAAATACTTTTCTTAAAATTTCAGAATGGATTAAATTATGAAGAAATTGCTGAGATAACTCAACTTTCTCTAAGAAGGATTTACAACCTTATTCATGAATCTATTTCTTCTCTTAAAAAGTATTTTAATTCAATTACCATCTCTTTTATTTTAATGATTCAGAGTGTTTTTTATTTATTTTAAGTAGTAATTCAAAATTAACCGTGTATTATTTTGTAATAAAAGACTGATAGAGAGATTGCTATTTCTCGGAAATAATAGTACACGGTATGGAGCACGGGCGCTTAAAAAAACTTTAAAAAGTTCCGGTAAAAATTGATTCCCAGGTACACTTATCATTAGTGACCCTTAATTGAATTGCTAATAATGAATTTTAAAGATTATAATATAGCGGATTTTGTATCAGATGAATCATTCCAGAACTATTGCTTAAAAAAGGACAGTGCTAGTACTTTTTTTTGGGAACGCTGGATAATTGAAAACCCTGAAAAGAAAGATGAGGTGGATGAGGCTGCATTACTTTTAAAAAGCCTTAAATTTAATGGAGATGGAATTTCAGGATTGGAATTAAAACAAAGCAAGGATAAAGTAAGAACACGGTTAGAAAATCAATTTTCTTCAAGAAATGGAAAAATTGTTCAACTACCGAAAAGGAAGAAAATATTTAATTTTAGTATTGCTGCCTCTGTATCTATATTGATTTTAATTTCTGCATCTTTTTTGGCCTATAAAAATTGGGATAGAATTGGACCACAAAAAAATGAGACCAGTTTTAGAGTAAAATATATTGAAAAGGTAATCCCTATGGGAAAGAAATCCATCATTACATTAGGTGATGGAACTAAAATAAAGATAAACGGAGGGACTAAACTAATTGTCCCTGAAAGATTCGGACCAGACAAAAGAGAATTATTCCTGGAGGGAGAAGCATTCTTTCAGGTGGCTAGAGATGAAAAAAGACCTTTTACTATTTATACTGGAAATATTGCTACAAAAGTTTTAGGGACATCCTTCAATATTAAAGCTTATCCACAGGATGAAAGAATACAAGTAGCTGTGGCTTCTGGGAAAGTAAGTGTTGCAAAAGAAACGGGCCATCAGCAGGAAAATCCTATTTACTTAAAGCCAAACCAAAAAGTTGATTATAACAAAGAGTACAATAGCTTGAAGGTAGGTGATTTTGATGTAGAGGAAGTATTCTCCTGGAGAGATAATATTATTAGGTTTAAGGATGCTTCCTTTGATCAGGTAGTAGATGATTTGGAAAGATGGTATGGGGTAGAATTCCAGGTGAAGAAAAATGAGATAAATGGTGGTTATTCTGGGGAATACAAAAATAAATCACTTGAAAATGTGCTGGAAGGAGTAAGCTTTGCCTTAAAATTTAAATATAAGATAGAAGAAAAAATTGTAATTATTTATTAAAACTATAACAATAATTATTTAACTGAAATGATAGATTCTACTTAAAAAAAGCCAGTAGCGGAAACTACTGGCCCTAAATGATCAAACCGATTAGTGTAGGCAATTTTTGGCGATCTTGACTTAACTAATCAAATCTGGATTGTTCCCGATAAAAAAAATTATTTACCAAAAACGTTTAAAAATATGAAATTGAAACTACTAAGGCAAATAATAGCTATGTCAAAACTATCTTTATATGGCATCTTTTTGCAATGTTTTTTCTGTAGTCTCCTTATAGCCGAAAATGGAGTGGCTCAGAAGGTTAGCATTGAGGATGTATATGTGTCCATGAATTTTGAAAATGAAAGCCTTGAAAAGGTGTTTTCAAAAATTGAAAAAGAAACCGACTTTTATTTTGCGTATAGTAAGTACGTTATCAATCGTGATCAAACAATATCTGCAAATATAAAAAACCAATCCCTTGCTGATCTCCTTCGATATATCTCGAAAGATACCGACCTGATGTTCAAAAGAGTAGATGAGAATATTCATGTCAGCAAAAAGAAATTGTTTTCCCCATCAATAGTAGAAGAGTTTGGAGATAAAGATGCTTTTCAAACAGTAGTGTCTGGAACAGTTAAGGATGAAGAGGACGGATCTCCTTTACCAGGCAGGGCTGTTAAGTTCTAAATTGGCAAATTATATCATGAATATTTGCTCTGGTTTTCACCTGAGCATCAGTTAAGGATATATTACTGTGCTCTATTCGATGAATATTAATAGCAAAAGAGCTAATGATACTCATATTAA
>JAHQVQ010000193.1 GCA_019634305.1 Flammeovirgaceae bacterium
GGCAAAATTCAATATGTGGCAGATACAGAAGCCAATGAATTAACCATTGATAGAGACATAATGGTTTTGGCCAATCCGGAAATTGCTAATTTACCAAATTGGGTAATTGCACTTGTGGCAGCAGGAGGTTTGGCAGCTGCGCTATCAACTGCAGCAGGTCTTTTATTGGTGATTTCTACTTCAGTTTCCCATGATTTAATTAAGAAACAACTCAAACCAGATATTTCAGAGAAAGAGGAATTAATTTGGGCTAGAATTGCCGCAGCAGTGGCTATTGTTATTGCAGGATTGTTTGGCATATTTCCTCCAGGTTTTGTTGCCCAGGTTGTAGCATTTGCTTTTGGATTAGCAGCAGCATCCTTTTTTCCAGCAATTATTTTAGGAATATTTTATAAAAAAATGAATAAAGAAGGGGCAATTGCAGGAATGATAACCGGATTAGTTTTTACCATGTCATATATCATTTATTTCAAGTTTATAATAGATCCTTCAGATAATATTCCATCCAATTGGCTATTTGGAATTTCTCCGGAAGGAATTGGAACATTTGGCATGTTAATTAATTTTATTGTATCATTAATCGTAGCCAGGTTTTACCCCGAACCACCAGAGAAAGTACAAAATCTAGTGGAGGATATTAGGTTTCCTCGTGGTGCTGGAGGTGTAGTTCAAGGACATTAAAATACAGATGAAACAAAACAAAAAAGGCCTTTTGACTAACTAAAAGGTCTTTTTTTTATTCTAGAAAAACAGAATAAATAGATGTGTAGAATTAAATATACTTAATAAGTGCCACAACTTTTTTATAATGAGATAAAAGTACTCAATATAAAATAGTACTGGTACTTATGTCAAATATTAAATCTTAAAAATAAATTGATTGAAGTTAATTCTGGAAATTGATGGTAAATGACATACCAAAAAAATCATGAAAAAATAGTTTTTAGTTCAAATCCAATAATTTAAAAAGACCAGCTTTTCGAAGGCTGGTCTTTTTAAATGTAAGAAATTTTGCAAAAGGTCATGATTTTTGCGGAAGGTTTTTTAACCAGTTAAAAGACTAAATTAATATTCTAAAACTCTGAAAGGGGAGTTTTTTTCAGAACTTGGATAAGGTAAAGATTTTCCAATTTATTATAAACTTGTATTTTTTGATTATTTTTGTGTATAATATCAAGTTGATTTATGAATTTTTGGAAGTAATATTTTCCTTCTTTCTCTAATTAACTTTTTGCTTTTACAATTCCATCCAAAACTCAAGTAGTTCCTTTACAAGGAATTGCTATAAAGATAACTGTATTCTCCTCAGTTTAAATACTGTCTAATAGAGTATTCGGAGCTTTGAATAATAGCTTACAGAAAATGCAGGAGAAAGTTCAAAAAATACCAGCTTAATAATTAACATCATTTTTATAATAGAATCAATTTTGTTTTATGGTTAAACTATACCAATTTTTTATAATTCTTTTATTGGCCATAGTTGCCAATGCTAAAATTCAGGCAGCAGATTATTTATATAAAATAAATGGTGATTCTTTATCAATTTCCTCTCCTTCTAGTGGTGCTGATTTTAGTGAGTTAGATTCCATCCAAATAGCACCTAATATTCTTTATCCGGTTGATTCAATTGAGAAAATAGAATTTTTTGCTGATTCTGTAAAAATTGGTGAGAAGGATTCTGGACCATTTTCCTTTACCTGGAAAAATTTATCCCCAGGTAATCCAGTTGTTTATGCAAGGCTTTTTCATTCTTTAGGTGATACCATCTATTCAGATACAGTAAATATTGAAATCACTGTTTTTCAGCCTACTATTCAACTCTCTAGCCCAACTGAAGGGGAAGAGTTTGATGAAGGAACTAATCTGACTTTTTTTGCTGAAATTGAGATTGGGAACAAAACATTTGAAAAAGTTGATTTTTATTGGAATGATACGTATTTAGCTTCAAGTTCAACTCCACCTTATGAACATAAACTGACTGGTGTAGATATTGGTGATCATACCGTAAGAACGGCTTTATTTTATGAAGAAGGCGATTCTGTTTTATCTGATGTAGTGAATTTTTCGATCATAGATTTCATACCTGAAATTACCCTTACAAAACCCACTATAAATCAGGAGTTTAATTTTTCAGAATCAATAGAAATTCTTCCTGAAATTTCTTCTGGGGTTGATACAGTAATGAAGGTGATGTTTTATGCTGATACGGTTCAAATTGGAGAATCACTCACTCAGCCATTCAGTTTTAGTTGGGAAAATGCAGATGCTGGTGAATATGATATTACCGGAAAATTATTTACTAATAAAGATACCGTTACTTCCTCGCCAATAGCTATAAAAGTAAATCCATTTATTCCTAAGGCAACGATTACCGCTCCGAATGATAATGATACTTTTGATGCCCCAGCATCCATTCAAATTTCTGCGAATGCAGAATTGATGTCGGATACAGTAAGCTCAGTGACATTTTATGCTGATACCATAGAATTATTCAAAACTCAAACTGCTCCTTATGAATATAATTGGTCGGATGTTGTGGAAGGAAATTATAAAATCTACGCAAAGTTTGATCTGACCTCAGGTGATTCCTTACAAACCGATACAATAAGTATTATTGTAAATCCTTTTGTCCCTTCAATTAATATTACAAACCCTGAGAGTAACGCATCTTTTAATAACTTGGAAAGTATCCAAATTGAAACTGAATTCAATATTTGGAAAGATAGTATTAAACAGGTTGATTTTTTTAAAGATAATGGATTGCTAAATCAGGATAGTGTAGCACCTTATGCTTATTTATGGGAAAATCTTGATAGTGGGGTATTCAATTTAAAAGCTAAAATGCATTTGGTTTCAGGTGATTCAGTAGAATCCGAAATTGTGAAGGTAGATGTAGTTTCATTTAAACCAGAAATTACTATTTCAAAACCCCTAAATAATCAGGAGTTTAATGAATTTTCGGATATAATGTTGGAGGTAAACACTTCTGTTGGTTTGGACACTATTCAGGAGGTAATTTATTTTAATGGAGATATACCATTAGATACTACTTCAACTTCACCCTATGGGTTCAATTATGAAAGTGCAAATGACGGAAGTTATAAATTTTATAGCAAAATGGTGCTGAAATCTGGAGGAGAGGTGACTTCTGATACGGTTTTTGTTACTGTAAATCCATTTGAAACAGAAATTTCAATTGACCAACCTGTGGCAGACCAGGAGTTTTTTCAGAATTCTGTGATTAAAATTGTTCCAAATTATTCTATAGGAGAGAATATCATCTCTTCGATCATTTATTATGCAAACAATATTGAAATAGGATCTGTTACACAGTCACCTTTTACTAAGGATGATTGGTCTTCTAATAAATTGGGAAGTTATGATATTACAGCCAAAATTTATTTAAATTCAGGAGATTCAGCCATTTCCGATCCTGTAAAAGTTTTTATAGTTGCCTTAAAACCGGAAGTATCCATTTCTAGCCCTACAGCCAATGCCACATTTAAAGTTGGTGATGATATACCACTTTCAGTAAATATTTCCAATCCGCCAGTCTCTATTTTAAAGGTAGAATATCTCAATGGAAATACAATAATAAAGGAAGCTACCTCAGCTCCTCATTCAAGTTCTTGGGAAAATGCAACAGTTGGGAATTATAATATTTCCGCCAGGTTAATTACTGAAGCCCTTGATACTGTTTATTCTAATTCAGTATCCATTACAGTAGAAGAAGATGTGATAATAGATGATAAGTTTTATGAAGCGGAGCAAATGGATTTGCACAATTACCAGATAGAAGACGGAGATTATGCTTCCAATGGGAAAATTATTGGTATCCTTACTGGTGTGGAAGGAACTGCCTCTTTCACGTTTAAAGGTGAAACTGATAAATATAGAATTGTCCTGGCTTATTTTGATGAAAACGATGGTAATGCCACTTTGGAAGTAACTATTGATGGAGAAGTTGTTGATAGTTGGACGCTGAACCAAAACCTTGGAGCTTCTACTCCTGGGGATGTCACATTGGTGAAAAGAATTGTAGGTATTAACATGGATATTTCAAATGGCACTGAAGTAGAAATTAAGGGAATTAGACAAGATGGTGATTGGGCGAGAATAGATTATATGGAATTTCAATCTCTTGATGGAATTAACCGTCCTCCAACATCTAATTTAACAAGTCCAACAAATGAAGATAGTTTTGAAAAGGGATCAACAATTGTCCTGGAGGCTAATGCCAGTGATCCAGATGGATTAATTCAGAAGGTGAAATTCCTTGCAGGAAATAAGGTATTGGGTGAGGATATTACCAATCCTTATTCTTATAGTTGGGCAAATGTAGCTGAAGGCGATTATGACCTGAAAGCGATTGCTTTTGATGATCAAGGTGATTCCACAGTTTCTGATGTTGTGGAAATTAAGGTGGCTGCTCCTGGAAGTGGTGAATGTGCTACTACTTATGCCGAAAATAACGGTTTACTTATCATTGAGGCAGAAGAAGCAAATTTAACAGGTGATTGGAAATTTAAATCAGATTTATCTGGATATGCTGGGCAAGGGTATATTGAATGGGATGGTCAGGACTATTTTAATAAACCTGTCTCTGATATTCTTACCTTTAATATTACCATCAATAAAACAGGAACATATAAATTTCAATGGCATAGTCGAATCGCCAAGGGAAATCTTTCGTCAGAAAATAATGATTCATGGTTTAAGGTAAAAAATGCTAAAATGTATGCAGAGGAGGACGGTGCTATTGTATATCCCAAAGATGGATATAATGCTCCACCTGGAGCGGCAATTGCTGATAAAAGTGTGGGCGGTTGGTTTAGCCTATATCATGGCATTGTAAATAATTGGAGTTGGAAAAGTTATGTTATTTCTCCATTATATGCGACTTTTCAGGTTTTTGTGGAGTTTGATAAACCAGGAGTTTATGAATTACAAATGGCTCCACGGTCGAACGGGCATGCGATAGACAGGTTAATTTTATTTCATCCTGAAAGTGTGTTGGGGGATGTGGCAAGAGACCTAGCTAATAATGAGACCTTTTGTTCCGGAGCAGTGGTAAATAAAAAGCCAGTTGTAAAATTGACTAAACCTGCTAATAATACCATTCTGGATGAAGATAAAGTTGATATCATTTTAGAAGCAGAAGCTTCTGATGAAGATGGGGAAATTGTAAAGGTTGAGTTTTTTCAAGGAAGTACTTCCCTGGGTTCCACTCAAACCAGTCCATATAATATTTTATGGAAGAGTGTAGAAAAAGGTATTTATAATCTTACTGCAAAAGCCACAGATAATTCAGGTTCGGTGGTAACATCTTCAGTGGTGAGTATAAATGTTGGAAATGTTGATCCAAATAATTCCATTCCAACAGCGGCTATTATTTCTCCTAAAAATGGGGCTAAATTCGATATTGGAGAATCATTTTTATATGAGGCTACAGCTTCCGATTCTGATGGGGATGTTACAAAAGTAGATTTCTATTATAATGGTAATTTATTGAATACAGATTCTACTGCTCCATATAAATTTGCCTGGCAGACTACAATTGCTGAAGATTATGAGCTGACTGTAAAAGCTTATGATGATCAGGGAGGAGTGACTACTTCAGGGCCTATCCTTATTTCCATCAATTCTGCTCCGGGTAATTTGCCTCCAACAATTTCTCTGAAAACGCCAAATGATAACGCAAGTTTTACGTCAACTGCACTTGTAAATGTGGAGGCCACAGCAATTGATAAAGATGGAAGTATTGATGTAGTTGAATTTTATATAGATGGCGAAAAAGTAGGTGATGATGAAACAGAACCATTTACTTATTTGTGGGCAAAACCCGAATCAGGCTCTTATTCCATTTTTGCCAGGGCAATAGATAATCAGGGCTCAATAGGAAATAGTCAGTTAATTAATGTAATAGTAAGAGATATTGATAATCCCCAGGCTCCTATACAGATTGTTTCCCCGGCAAGGGATACTACGATTAATGTAGATGAAACCATAGAAATAGTGACGCAAACAGGAAAAGAATATGGTATTGACAAAGTTGTTTTCTTTGTGGATGGACAAAATGCTGG
Source organism: Flammeovirgaceae bacterium (assembly GCA_019634305.1). Classification (GTDB taxonomy): domain Bacteria; phylum Bacteroidota; class Bacteroidia; order Cytophagales; family Flammeovirgaceae; genus Flexithrix. The sequence goes on from JAHQVQ010000193.1 coordinate 6,084, forward strand.
TGACGATGATACATTTCCTTTCACAAGAGATTTGACTTTCAAATCGGAAGGTGTTTTTACCCTTACGGTTAAGGCTTTTAATAATTCTGGTGCTACTTATGTTTCTGATCCTGTTAGGATTGGAGTAGGTGAAGAACCAGGTCCGTTAGGGCTTAATAAAGGTGATGAAGAAAAAATTGGACTTCATATTTTCCCTAATCCGGCATCCGGAAACTTTAATATAAGTTTCAATATTCCTAAGTCTGGGGATCTTAAACTCAAAGTGATTAATTACCTGGGCAAGGAGGTTTACCAGGAAAACAAGGGATTGGTAAGTGGTGATACCAATATTCCTGTTAAATTATCAGAAAATTCTGCAGGATTATATTTGGTAATTCTTGAATTGAACGATGAGGTTTTTATCAAAAAAATATTGTTGGAATAGATTATTATCCTCCGCTGAATGGGAATAAAGGCGCCCTAACTCTTCTAAAAAGCCTTTGATTGTTTTTATTCTCTTAAGAAAGCAATTTTTTTATTTCCTAAAGATCATATTTTATAACTTTGCGGTTATGGATAAATATAGGACAATATTTGAGGATAATCGTCTGTTGCTTACGGAACCTTTTGAAGAGAGATTAATCAACCCTGATGGCGTTGGAATAGAGCACCACACTTTTGTTTCTGCATGTGAAATCCCTGAAGAAAAAGTTTTCTGGGTGATTGCAGATGCGCATAAAAAGAGACCTCATTTATTCGGTGTCGAGAATAATTTTAAAGCAGCTGAAGAAAAAGTTCTAAGCGAACTTAAAAATAAAAGAGCAATTTGCAGAAACTCCAATTTTGCATTTGAAGAATATGTAGAGCAAAAAGTAGAGCAAATATCTTTTAAACCACAAGATCCCAGCTTCGCAGAAACTACAAAACTCGAATTTGTACACGAAAAATATGGCATGTGTAAATATTTGATTAAGAAAAAATCAAGTAGCGAATTACTTGTTTATGGAGTGCGATATTCGGATAAATTTAGACCCTCGGAAGATACACCTGTTTTTAAATTAAATAAAAGGGAATTGGATAATAAGGGTGAGACCAAGGCCAGAGGTCAGATTTTTTGTACCGAAGAGAAAAAAATGGAGTTGGATAAGTTTAAA
>JAHQVQ010000020.1 GCA_019634305.1 Flammeovirgaceae bacterium
CAAATTCACCACCTTCTACTCTTTTATAAGCAGATCCATAAAATGTTCCATAAGGCTCTCCAACTCTGGCTTCAAGGCTAAGTCCCCTTCTTGAGTGTAATACCAATGTTTCAAGTCCTTCTGCTAACTCTACCACTTCATTAGTATTTTTAGCATAATTTAAGTTCATATCCCAAGTGAATCCTTTAATTTTTACAACCTGGGCGTTCAACATTAATTCTACACCTTTATTAACTATCTTTCCTGCATTAAGCAGCTTGCTATCAAAACCAGTGGCTTTTGATACAGCCACCCTTACAATTTGGTCTGAACTTGTCTGATCATAATAAGATGCATCCAAACCAATTCTTCCATTTAAAAACTGCAATTCTAAACCAGCCTCTTTTCCAGTAGTTATTTCTGGTTTCAATTCACTGTTGGCAATTCCATCACTTTGGGTAAATACTGGAGTACTTGCATTCCATGGATCAGAAGAAGCATATACCTGAGCAAGACTATAAGGATCAGTATCGTTACCAACCTGTGCCCAACTTCCTCTTAACTTAGCAAAAGAAAGCACATCACTTTGGATATTAAGCATTTCTGTAAGAATACCACTAACCGAAACTGAAGGGTAGAAATAAGAATTATTATCGGCAGGAAGTGTACTGGACCAATCATTTCTAGCTGTTACATCAACAAATAAATAATCTTTAAATCCGAAGCTGAAAGAACCAAATAAGCTATTCACCTCTTTTTCAGAAATGGCACTTCGGTTTGTATTTGGAGAAGCATTGTTAGCCAAGTTATACAAACCATTGATTGTTACATCATTTACAGAAGTAAAATTTCTCTTATAATAGTTTGTTCTATTAGCACCACCAACCTGTGCATTGATTGAATAACCATCACCGAACCTTTTATTATAAGAAAGAATAAAGTCCGAATTGGTTTCTTGTCTTCTTAAAACTTCTTCATAAAAAGCTTCAGTTCTTGCAGTTCCACTTTTTATTCTGGCATCCCTTGTTATATTAACTCTTGTGTCAGTCCACACGTCTGTTCCTGACCTAACCATAAGAGCTAAATCTGGAGTAAAGTCATATGTTAGCGCTATATTACCTAAAATCCTGTCTTTTTCATTAGAATTAGTCATATAGTCCGAAAAATAAAATCTATTGTTTGCAAATGAATGTTGCCAGTTGGCATATTGATATTCATCATCAGGCCGAGTGATATGCACATCCATGTATTGCTCATAATCTTTCAATAAACCCCAGTCATCATGCCTGTGATGCCATGTTTGTAATTCCCAGTAAGATTCATTTTGTCTGTTACCAGATCCTGATTTGATATATTCAGCACTAACTTTTGCATTGAATTTATCTGTGATATTATAGGCCGTATTGATTCGGAAGTTATTTCTTTTATAATCATTATTATGAACAATTCCTTTCTGATCCAATTGACCAAAAGATAATCTGAAATTTCCCTTATCATTTCCCCCCGATATCGCAATATTATTGGTAACAGAATTTCCAGTTTGCCAGAAATTATCCCATGAATCAGGAACTGGTACTAAAGGAGCAGTTTCTGTTCCAGACCACCAGGTTCTGATCATTCTACCATCCATTGGAGCACCCCAGCTTTCATCTACACCATTAGTTCCATTTGCTGGTGCATTAGGATAAACTGATCTAAATTGTGCTAGTGCCTCAGGATCGGTAATTCCACCATTTCTACCGTCAGCATACCAGGAAACATAACCATTTCCACCACCGTAAGTATTTTGAAAATTTGGACTTACCAAAGGCTTTTCAAAGGTAACATTGGCATTGTATTCTATGTTAAGACCCTTACTTGAACTCCCTGATTTTGTTGTGACTAGGATTACTCCGTTGGCTGCTCTTGAACCATATAGTGCAGCAGCATTTGGACCTTTTAATACACTAATCGATTCTATATTATCAGGATTTAGGTCAGAAATACCACCACCATACATGTTAGCAGCCGCAGGAGATTCTGAAAATTCATCACTGCCAACATCAGACGCTAGACCTGGGTTTACAGAAGGAGAAGAATTTTCCATTGGCACACCATCAATTACATATAATGGCTGGTTGTTTCCCAATACAGAAGAATTACCTCTAATAGTAACCTGAGAACCACCACCAACACCACTGGAAGGCATAATTTGAACGCCTGCAACCTTTCCAGATAAACTATTTACCACGTTAGTGGATCTTACTTCTGCCAATTCTTTGCTGTCAACAGATTGCGTAGAATATCCAAGCGCTTTTTTCTCTCTTTCTATACCAAAAGCTGTCACTACAATTTCACTTAATTGTTGCGCAGATTCAACCATTACCAGATCAATGGAAGTTTGGTTATTTATCTCAATGTCCTGAGTTTCAAAACCAATGTAGGAATACAATAGGTAATTATACTCAGAAGGAACTTCAATAGAGTAATTTCCATCAATATCAGATACGGTTCCTATAGTGGTTCCTTTAATAATAACTGAGACACCAGGAAGTGGCTCACTATCGGAATTAGAAGTTAAAGTTCCTGAAATGGTTCTATCCTGCCCAAACGCAAAATGGCAGAAAATTACCAGTAAGAAACAAACAGTTGAAGGTAAAGTTTTTTTCATGTCAATAATTTTAAAAATGGACGAATGTACTTTGTTATAGCTAATGCTTTTAAAAGTCTTTCTCTAAGATTTTTCTCAAAAAAAGGATATAAATATCCAATCCATCATTCAATATTTTTTAAATTTTGAATGACAGTAAAAGTTTATGCAATTTCAAAAAATCAATGATCTGACAATTTGAATTTTAATAAGATAAATGGAGTATTTCGGAATTGAATTATTTACATAGTTTAGTTAAATTTATCATAATCAATGTTTTAAATTAAAATATAGCTTCTTGTGTTTATTTTATGTAGGTTATATCATTAATAGTCTTGTCACTCATTGAACTAATATTTATTCCCTTTCTTAAGAAAGTCCTTGTTGAACTGTAATTATCGTTTAGTTCTCTTATTAGTAAAGTAGTAAGTCTTTTTTCCGGATGATATTTAATGGTACTAAGCCTACATGACAATTACATTTAATTTTTTTGGTGTGATAAGGAAAGCTTGTTAATTTGTTTTGATGAAGTAAACATAGAAACGTTTTTACAAAAAATCAATACCGGGCTAAATATTTTTTAGTTTTTATCTAAAAATCATAATTTTAATAAAAAATGGGTGTTAAAATACCCTATTTATTTAAAAATATAGTAATTTATTAAATTATAGTTAATTTTTAAACTAAGTAATTTGTACTATACTGTTTCTTAATTTAGTCAATTCTTTTTTTGAAATAGATGGAAATTCAAGTGCAAAATACAACAGTTAAGGATATTCTGTCCTCTAGTTTTTAAAATTTACCTTATATCTATCTTCATAACTGTTAATGAAAAAAAGATCAATGAGATATAAATAAAAATTAATACTACAATTAGGAATTTATAAATAAATCATTTTAGTTTGTAATACTACAAATAGGAATTAATTAAAATCAAGAGTGAAAAAATTTAATCTAGGTGAATTTGAAGAAATCGTAATGCTCACTGTTGCTGTATTATATAACGAGGCATATGGTGTAGCTATAAAAAAAGAAATTGAGGAGCGATTGACTCGAAAAGTAAGTGTAGGTGCCTTGCAATCTGCCCTCAACAGACTTGAAAAGAAAGGATACCTGAATTCTAATGAAGGAGAACAAACACAGGAGCGTGCCGGAAGACCTAAGCGGTACTTTGAAATTACTGCTTATGGGAAAATGGCGCTGGAATACACCAGAAATACCCGTAACAATCTTTGGGAAGATATTCCAAAAATAGTTCTGGATTTAAAGTTTAGCAAATGAAAGAATCTTTGCCGCCCAAAATCTTTCTGATTCTTTTCAAATGGTTTTGTCATCCAAATCTCCATTCCTATATAGAAGGGGACTTAATAGAATTATATCAGGAAAAAGTTGAGGAATCTGGGAAATTGAAAGCTAACCTGAAGTTTCTTATTGATATTTTATTGCTTTTCAGGCCTAGTATTATCCGACCCATTTCGGGTTTTCATCATCTAAATCATTATGGAATGTTCAAGAATTTTTTAAAAATTGGTTGGAGAAATCTCCATAAAAATAAAGGCTACTCATCCATTAACATTGGAGGGCTGTCTATCAGTATGACCGTTGCGATACTTATCGGACTGTGGGTGTGGGATGAGCTCTCATTTAATAAAAATCATGAAAATTATGACCGAATAGGACAAGTAATGAGGAGCGGTACTTTGAATGGAAGTACATTTACCTATCCTTATTTACCCTATGCTCTTGGCGGTGAATTACAAAATGCCTACAGCGAGGATTTTAAACATATTATAATTGCCAGTCTGCCCGGTGAACATTTGCTTACAAGGGAAAATGATAAACTCATTCGCAAAGGGATATTTTTGGAAAAAGGAGGTCCTGAAATGTTCTCTTTGAACATGTTAAAAGGGACAAAGAAAGGTTTAGCAGCATTACATTCCATAATGCTTTCAGCATCATCGGCTTTATCCCTTTTTGGAGATGAAAATCCAGTAGGGAAATCCATTACACTTGACAATGAAATTGAGGTATTGGTAACAGGAATATTTGCAGACTTTCCACATAATAGCCAATTACATAATATTGAATTTTTGATGCCATGGGAATTATATCTTGCTAATAACCCCTGGATGGAAAATCAGGGATTTAAAAATAATTCCCTCCATATTTATGCAGAATTAAAACCTCAGGTAAGTTTTCAGGAAGCATCTCAACACATAAAAGAGGCGATATTTAACAAGGTACAAGATGATGCAGATATGGTAAAAGTCCATCCTCAAATCCATCTCCATCCTATGAGCCGATGGCACTTATACAATGAATGGGAAAACGGTAAAAGTACTGGTGGGTTGATAAAATTTGTCTGGCTTTTTGGTATCGTTGGTTTATTTGTACTACTGCTGGCTTGTATTAATTTCATGAATTTGAGCACTGCCTTTTCCGAAAAAAGAGCTAAGGAAGTAGGTGTTAGAAAATCTATAGGATCAGTCCGAAGTCAATTGATTACTCAGTTTTATACCGAATCATTTCTGATGGTTTTACTGGCTTTTATTTTTGCCATTTTCCTCACAACTTTCTCTTTAAGCTGGTTCAATGAATGGTCAGGAAAACAGCTGGATATGCCCTGGGATAATCTGTATTTTTGGCTGATAAGTTTTGCTTTTATCTTATTCACCGGTTTTGTATCAGGCAGTTATCCTGCCTTTTATTTATCATCATTCAATCCTATAAAAGCGCTCAAAGGCGCTGGTACTTTGGGAAATAGAGCAGTCATTCCTAGACGTATATTGGTCATCATCCAATTCACTGTTTCTATTACTTTAATCATAGGAACCATTACCGTATTCAAACAAGTTCAGTTTGTGAAAGATCGGCCAATTGGGTATTCCAGGGATAACCTGCTAATGGTAAGGATGACTACTGAAGATTTTTATTTAAAATATGATGTACTTGAAAATGAGTTAATGAATTCTGGAGCCGTAAAAGTGGTCTCTCGATCTTTGAGCCCGGTATCGGCTGTTTGGTCTTCCAATGGAGGATTTGAATGGAGAGGAATGGATCCTGCATGGCAACAAGAAGATTTTGCAACCTTATCGGTTACCTCAACTTATGGAAAAACAGTTGGATGGCAATTCTTAGATGGCAGAGATTTTTCCCGTGATCTGGCAAGCGATTCAATAGGTTTTGTGATCAATGAATCTGCGGCCAAAATAATGGGTTTTGAGTATCCGGTTGGAGAAGTAGTGAAATGGAATTACACAGATAAAAGATATAACATCATTGGGGTGATCAAGGATATGATCATGGGCTCTCCATATTCCACTCCAATGCCAACGATTTTCTACCAGGGAGGTAGTTTAAACTGGATAAATATCAGGATAAATCCGGAAATCAAAACTCAGACAGGACTTTCTAAAATTGAATCTGTTTTCAATAAAGTATTGCCTAATGTTCCTTTCAAATATCAATTTGCCAATCAGAATTACGCGGTTAAATTTATTGCTGAAGAAAGAATAGGTAATTTATCAGGCGTATTCACCTTACTAGCTATTTTTATTTCCTGCTTAGGCTTACTCGGACTTGTCTCTTTTGTGGCAGAACAACGATCAAAAGAGGTTGGGATTAGAAAAATCCTCGGTGCATCTACTATTAAATTATGGAAAATGTTATCCCTGGATTTCATCATTCTGGTACTTATCTCTTGTCTTATTGCCATTCCTATAGCCTATTATCTCATGAATGGCTGGTTGCAATCTTATGAATATAGAATTTCTATATCCTGGTGGATTTTTATACTCAGTAGTTTGGGAGCGATGTTAGTTACTTTAATCACTGTGAGTTTTCAAACGCTTAAATCAGCTTTGATGAACCCTGTAAAAAGCCTTCGGTCTGACTGAGAATCATATGACCAACTTGCTAAATAACATTTGTTTCCAAAACCGGAGGTGTTTCAAACCATTTTTCTTGTGGAATACTTCCCAAAATTTCATCAAACCAATTATAGGTATTCTTAGTCTGGGAAATTAAAAAATCAATATTACTCATTTTAATTTTTATAAAAATGATCAAAAGAATTTATCCGTACATAGAAAGATATGGACAGTAATGGAATTTATCTTTGCAGACCAGGCTTTTTTTTATAAATTGAAAATTGTCAATCCACAAACTTGAAACTACATTTCAATTATGAAACAAAATATATCTAGAAGAAACTGGCTGCGCAATGGAGCCATGTTAACTGCAGGAGTCGGATTACTTCCATCCCAATGGGATTCCTTATTAGCCAAATCACCTAAAAGAAGTAAATCTCATTTTCAACTTTCCCAATTGGCAGAAGAAGCCAAAATCATCAATGATTTCCCAAAATTAAAGGCAAGATTATTAGCCAATGAAAATCCTTATGGTCCTTCTCAAAAAGCTAAGGATGCCATGATTGAGGCCATGGAAATTGGCTACCGATATTCATTTTTTGGTGCAGGGGAATTATCTGATCTAATTGCCGGTAGCTTTGGATTGACCAAAGAGAATATCTTATTGGGTGCTGGATCTACTGAATTATTGACCTCAGTGGCCTATTATCTGGCCATTGCCGGAAAGAAGAAGGGGAAAATTATTTGTGCCGATCCTCCATACGACTGGTTGATGATTTCTGCAGCCGAACATGGTATGGAATGGGAAGGTGTGCCGGTAACTAAAGACAATAAACACAACCTGGATGCCATAGCTTCCAAAGTCACCGAAGATACTCCATTGGTCTATATTTGTAATCCCGCCAATCCGAATGGCACCGTGGTAGATACAGATCAATTAGTTTCATTTTGCAAGGAAGTTTCTAAAAAAACTACTGTGTTGGTGGATGAGGCTTATATAGATTATGTGGATGATCCGGATAAACAAAGTATGGCCTCACTAATAAAAGAAGGACATAACATAATGGTAGCCAGAACATTTTCCAAAGTTCATGGCTTTGCCGGAATTCGAATGGGTTATCTTTTAGGTCAGCAGGATTTGTTGGATGAAGTCATGAAATATTCCTCTACCATTTCCAAACAATTTTCTACTTCTTCTCTTTCAGGATTGGCAATTGCTGGGGCAAAGGTCAGCTTTCAAGACAAGGAGTTTACAAAATACTGTTTGGATAAAACCAAAGAAGGAAAGGCTTTTGTCTATAAAGTACTTGAAGATTTGGATTATGAATATGTACCATCGAGTACAAATTTCATCCTCTTTCCATTAAGAATGCATGGTGAACAACTTCAAAAAGCCATGTTTGAAAAAGGGGTTGGCATAAGAAAGTGGAAATTTGCCAAACAACACTGGTGTAGAGTAAGCATTGGAAAAATGGAAGAACTGGAATTATTTGCCGAAGCTTTTAGGGATGTGGTTGGGTAAATATTAAAAATAGAACTTTCAGGATTAATATTCCAAAGAATATTAATCCTGATTTTATTAAGCCACCCTACAACAACCAAATCCAAATTCATTAAACTCACCAAACCCAGCTTTAAGTCCGAACCTTATTAATTTGGAAGGAGCTTCTATTTCAAATTGAAATTGGTAACCTGAAATTTTCCCTCCCAGCTGTTCAGCTTGAATACTTTTCTTTTTAGGAGTTTTCTCTAAAACAGTTAAAGCCATGGAAGAGATTGTTTTAGCATTGTAGTAAAATCTCCGACCATTCTCCAATTCATTTTGGGCATATCTTCTTATTAATGATTTAAAAAATAACTGAGCATAATCGGGGTGATCGGGGGAAATATACCGTAACAACTTTCCTTTTTTCTTCCTTTCAGATTGGGTGATAATAATTGGTGATAATCCAATAAGACATGTCCTATCACTTACCGAAAACTCAGGGAGAGGACTGATTTTTCTCAGACTCAATGTTGTAGCTGTTTCACTCAAATGAATTTCATTAGGAGCCAGGCTACTTTTAATAGTTTCAAAATCAATATGTTGATCATAAAAACTCGCCTGAATACTCAATTGCCTGGTCATTAGATTGATATTCGATGGAGTGGCTTTCATTAATGTACTTTCCCTTAAAATATTGGAAAATGTAAAACATCCACTAGTACCATTATTTTCTGTCTGATTCGCCAAAAATTGATTTACAGCATCTTTCAACCAATTACTGATGGCAAATTGATAATTAAGGGGTAATACTTTACCATTTTTAGCTTCAAATGTGATTAATAAGTTCATATGAATCAAATTTTACCCTATAAATATATTTATTATGTAAAACTACAATTATTACGTATTAATTTTATCCATAAATTAAGTAATTAGTTTAATTATTTAAAATAATAGCTAAAATTTTACCCAAGGTATTGTTTGGTAATAATTTCAGTTATATGTTTGCCTTATCAAAACAGAGTTCAACAAGATAAATAAATTCATAGGAAAGTTTATAAAATTGTTGTCCAGTTTTGAATAACCAACAACAGTGGTGACTCAACAACATCACCACATAAAATGAACACAAATTTTCATTTACAACAACTACATTTAGTTTACAACAACAATTATTAAAGCTATGGGAATCAGTAGATTATGCTGATTCCCATTTTTTTGCCTCAATTCACAATTCAACCAAAAAATTTCTCTCGGCAGGGTCTGTATTTTCGCAACCCTGTGTCCTTTTAGTGTGCTATAATGTAGGGTTTCTCATTGGAGTATAGACTTTGCAAATACAAAGGCTAAATTGAATTTATGGGGAATTCGCTTTTTGGGATTATAAGTAGTAATTCAAATTTAACCGTGTATTATTTTGCCATAAAAGACTGATAGAGAGATTACTATCTCTCGGAAATAATAGTACCCGGTGTGGAAGTACCCGGTGTGGAGCACAGGTGCTTAAATACAAATAGTAAATTGTTGTTGTGCAGGCTTAACCTTTGGTGCAAGTAGCCCCTTATTGATCACTAATAATTATCTCGCAGGTAAATAAATATCTTTTCCATCTCTCGTTTTATTGCACTGCTATAAACCATATAGTTATTATGCATAAAACTAAAAATCAGTGTTTTACCCGATTTTGTTTTCAGGTAACCACTTACTGAATGGTTATTGGATAAAGTCCCTGTTTTTCCAAATACATATGGCTCATCTGCCCCGTACCAATTCTTTAGTGTACCGGATTTCCCACCTACTGCCAGCATATTGAATAAGCGATCTTCCTCTATTTGATGGTAAAGTTTATGAAATACATGAACTGTAGTCCTTGGGCTGAATAGATTATACCTAGAAAGGCCAGAACCATCTACCCAACGGGGCCTGTCGGGAAGATCAGCCAACAAAGAATCCAAAGTATATTGAATCATATCACTCGTGGTAAGCCTTCCTAGCTGTAAATGACTGGAAAGAATAATGGTTTGCTCTGCCAGGAAATTATCACTGGGTTGCATCATTCTTTGCAGAAGTGTATCTGTATGAATGCTAAATACTGATTTCACGGGATGCATTAAAAAAGAAGAGTCAAACTGGGTTTGGTAAATCTCTTTTTGAAGGGTATCTTTCAAAAGCTCTAATGTCAATTTGGTATCCAATATCATGGGAACCTCATTGTTGTAGGCATCACTATCCTGAAAATAATATTCGAACTGGTTGGCAAATTGTTTTCGCTGCACATAGGGATATTTCCTTGGTTCTCCTAATGTAAGGGAGTCCGCCATAAGTGAAGGAATGACCTGAAGGAGCGCACTTCCACTATCTTTTTCGAAATGGACAACATTGCCATAAATAGGAAAAGCACTCCTTTCAGCTGAATAGTAATCATTGTAATCATCCCAGGCCCAGCCATATCCACTGGCAGGATCTTCATAAGGCCTTTCGGCAAATACTAATACTTCCTTTCTGGACTTTAAAAATTCTAAAACTTGATCCCGCTCCTTTTCGAAATAAATATTGAGGAAATCCGGAGCACCTGTTGCCCAAAAAGTAAGTGTATCATTTTGAATGATGTATTCGATACCGGGTACCGAGTCGCCCAGCGTATTTAAGGCAGTGTAAAAAGTATAAATTTTAGTGTTAGATGCCGGGATAAAATACCGTTCGGCATTGTGCTTATAAATCATTTTCTCATTGGTGGCATCATACAAAGCCAATCCACTGAAATTGTGTTTCAGTTTTTGATTTTTCACCAATTGTTTATCGAGGGATTTCTGGATTTTATAGGTTTTACATCCAGAAAAAAGGCATAAAAATGCCAGCAAAGTTGGTAGATAGCGAAGTATTTGCAAGTGTCTGTTATTTTATTGTTGTTGAATAATTGTGTTATTAGCTTAAAGTTAGAGGTTCTTTTGGGAAAAATTTACTGTTAAGACTGCGGATTTAATATTTCCCATGAATTAACTTTACCTTGGTAAACAAAAAGAAGCTATGGAATTAATAAAAATCTATCAGGGGAATGTAGTTTCAGCGAAAGATTTACATGCTTTTTTAGGAGCCAAAAGCAAGTTTGCTGACTGGTTCCGAAATAGAGTAAAAAGGTATGAATTCGCAGAAAATAAGGATTACCAAAGAGTATCTAAAGTTTTAGACACCCCTGGCGGAAAACAGGAAACTGTAGATTATGTCCTTTCGCTTAGTATGGCGAAAGAGCTTTCCATGGTGGAAAATAATGACAGGGGAAGGGAAGCCAGGAGGTATTTCATAAAGGCAGAGGAAACACTGAAAAATATTCAGCAAAACCAGCGGCTGGAATATTGGCAAAAGCTGGAAGCCGTGAAAGCAGCGTTCAAAGATTATATTCTGGGCAAAGGGCATTCGGAGGAGAACTATGTTCAGATCGATTATGAAGGCCGAAAAGTATTGTTCAATGGAGAGCCATTACCCGATGAAGTTTTGCCTAATATTTTACTAACCGCCAGAAGTTTTGCGGTAGAAATGTCTAAGGAAATTCTGGAAGAAAATCAAATTTCCGATCTGGAAAATATCTCCAAAACCCACCAGTACAATCACGAAGATGTGAGGAAGCTACTCAAACAAAACACCGGAAAACTCCCGGAAGATTACAATCCAGATCAGGATATTAAGAAGTTGGGGGAGTAATCATAGCTAAAATTCAACTTCATATGTCTTTCGAAACCCTGGTTCATTATCTTCTATTATTATTCCCTTTTGTAGGGATATTAATTGCGTATGCATTTTCCGTTGCTCGAATAAAAATCCCAAAAACTGTATTTGTAATCTTTTCAGGTATCATATTTTTTTGGTTCTATGGACTTACTATATTGAATAGACAAATAGAATTTCCTATTCTATATATTTCCTTTCTGGCTGTATTCATTTTTATTTGGCAGCAATTTCCCAAAAAAAATTTAGGAATAAATGTAGTCTTAATTACAGCATATCTTTCCATTCTAGGTATTGGGGCAATGTTTTGGGTTTGGATTATTGCTGATTATGTCAGTCCCGTAACTCATACAACACTAAAGGAAGATTATATTCTTGTGATGAATGTCAAAGGAAATTTTTCTCATTCTGCTGTAAATTGTTCGCTATCAAAAGAAATTATAGGGGAATATCTGGTGCTTAATATTGATCGTAATTCTTTAAATTATGTCGAACCAGATGACATTTCTATTACAGAAAATCCTGGCAAATCAATACAATTAAAATCACCATCCTCTTCTATTATGCTTAAAAAGAGTAGTATGACAATTGTATTATTTTATATGTTCCTTTTTGCATGGATTACTTCTCTAATTATGATTTTTTTCATCGAAAGAGAAAATACCAAAATTCAG
>JAHQVQ010000194.1 GCA_019634305.1 Flammeovirgaceae bacterium
AGGTATACAAACCATAGTTTGAAAGTAAAGAACTGGTTTGCTCATTTACTTCTTCAAAATATTTCTCAGCTTTTCTGAACACTTTATAATGATTGTAATATTCTAATCTTAGGTATTCAAAAACTAGTTTTAAGTGGAAATAGATTGAATCCAGGTAATAGTTATCAAATATTTTTTCGATATTCTCAAGAATATCTTCTATTGGTTCCTTACCATCATTGGCTTTTTCACCATCTTCTATAAACAACCTATGGAAAATACTTAGGCAATTTTGATAAACGTAAAGTCTGTGTGAATTGTAAAGGTTACACACATTATCCATTTCAGTAGCCATCAGGTTAAGTCCAAACTTATCTGTCTCGTCTCCTGAAAGGGAATACTCCCCAAACTTCTTAAAATACTCAGCCAACAAATCTTCTGCTTTATCCACTGCAAGCATGTAAGCTACGTGCTTGTTATAAAGTTGAGAATAATGGAAATGTTCTGGAGTATTGAGGTGTAATTTCTTTAAAGTTTTATAAACAATGGTAAGTTCATTGGATAGATCATAGTCCAACAATTCTTTTTCCAGTTTCTTTAAAGTAGCTATAGAAATAGCTCTTTTTTTAGTAAAAATAATTTCATTAATATTTGCCACTTTTTTCAGAAGATCCGTTCTTGGATTCTCCATTTGTTGTAACAAATACTCTTCAATTTTTTGGTTTAGCCGTGATCTTAAAGTATAATAAGCATTGGTGTTTACATCCAGCTCACTCATTATCTTGCTATCAGAAAGTTGCTTTTCCCTCATTGATCTCAACAGATAAGCGGACTTATCTGCATTACTTTCAATTAAGGATTCATGAATAGACTCATAATCAGACAAAGAGAGTTGCTTAATAATGTGCTTTAATTTGGCCATATCTCATTCAATTTGATTCAATTATTGTTATTGCCGAAAACTACGCAGATCTAAAGTGCAATACCTGGGATAGTTTAGATCAGTTAACAAAACCTAATCCGATGTAATATATTGTGAAAATATTTATTTTATTAACAAAAAAATCAACTTCTTCCTATAAAGAAATTCCGAAAAGTTGTTGGGTTAGTTTGTTTTTTAGGATTCTAAAAAAGGAAAAAAGTGGATTGACATTCAAAAAATCATTCCCTAATGTCTATATCATCCCACAATCACTTTAAAAACACATTTCCTTTTTTGTGTAAGTATATTAATAAACAGTAATATTATTATATTATTATCTACTCCTTTAAATATAATTATTATTTAGTTATAAACATGGGAAAATACTATTTAATATGTTTAAAAAATCAATGGATTATGTGTTTTCCCAAAAAACTCCAAAAACAAAAAATCAGCCCTTTTGGCTTACTCCAAGCAAAAAAGTCGGTTCAAATTGTACTTTCCTAATATTAAATGAAATATTTCTTCCCTACCTCATTTTAGGCTAGTCCAATTCTACCCAAATCTTCTATAATAGTACTATTTTGTTTTTAAAATTGAAAATTTTTTCAAGCAAGAGTCATGTAAGAAATAACTCATTTTTAATTGATTTATGAAGTTTTAAAGGTTACTTATCCAAAAGAGGACAAGGCAGGTATTTCGGAAGAATTAAAATTTCACAAATTGAAAATATCTAACTATTCCCTATTACCAGGAGTTTGTAATGATTGATTACATAAAAGTTTCTGAACCTTATAAACTTGAAATGGACTTAGGTAAGTTTTCCTACAGCTTTGAGCCAGCGGTCAGGAATATCTCCTTTATTAGCTTTCTCAAAATCCCCATAGCTACATGGAAGTACCATATTTCTACCAAGTGTATCAGATGAATTTTTCTCTTCCAAATTAATTTCCATCCACCATTTATCTGATATTTTACTCTTATAAAAGATGATTTCATGTGTGTCACTCACCTCTTTCACATCAATAGGCACAATGTATTTTACATAGAAATTGCTTTTAAAGCTTAATTCCTTTTTCCGTAAAGTGAATCCCTCAATAAAATACCAGATCATGGTAGCTACTACTGGGGCGGAAACATTATTTTGATCAAGGGAAGAATGATATCCATAAAACCCAATTGAGGATAATTTTTCATTCAACCCTGCGTACCAACACATCTGGCATGCCTCCTCTCCTGTAAGACCAAACGGAAATAACTCGGGAGTGGCGGAAATTTCTGACTGACGAAGGGAAGAAATATCAAAACTTAATAAATCGGCAGAGCGAATAAGAGGTTCCGTTTCCTGGAAATTGTCCCGAACCTGTCCTAGGCTTTTTATCTCAAAATTAAGTTTTTGTAATATTTCAATGACCGATTTATCATTCAAATATCGCTGATAACCCAGGTGAATATATTCAAAAAGATAATTAGGGTGGTGCATAAGTACTTGGTGCACATGATTTTCCTCATCTTTTTCACTTCCCAAATTAATTCTGGAATCCACATTTAACATGGTAATAATTTTATCAAGATTTTGGTAAGCTTTAAACTGGCCATAATCCAAACCATGTGCTCCTCCCAAAATTACCGGAAGGGTATTATGACTGATCAGAATTTCACAAACCTCAGTAAGTCTGTCAATTGTATCCTGAAAATTTTCCCCAAGTCTTAAATTTCCCAGATCGATAACTTTGACATCTTTTGAAAAACCTTTGAGTTGGTAGAATGCTTTTCTTAAAGGAGAAATACTGTTTTTTTCGATATTTTCTTGCCTGGAAAACTGATAGTCGTTTACTCCAAATATGGCTACTTCTGCATTCTCCCAATTAGGAAAAGCTTCACCATGGATGGAAATTTCCTCAAAAAGGCACTTCTTTCTGGAAATATCTTTTTGCTCTGCTTCACTTAAACTTTCAAAAAATAATCTCAAACTCATGTATATTTGCGGGCTAAACCAATAAAGTCACAGCATCCTCCTTCTTAAAAATGATTTTTACCCCTCTAAAAAATTTTGGCTATAATAGGAAAATAATCTTACTTACCCTTGCACTCTCTTTAACTTTTTCTGCATTTGCACAAATAACCAATCCCGTTCAGGATACTACCTTTAATTTAGAAGAAAAAATTAAAGAACTTCCCTCTTTTCAACTAAATGACAGTCTGAGATTTATAAAACTTGATGGCAATACGCTTCTACTTGAGTCTAAAGATTCTGTTATTGTTTTGGAAATCATTGAGCGATTAAAAACTTTAGTGCAGCAGGATACATCTCTTAATGGGAGTATCACGGAAGAGATAAAAGAAGCTTCCAAGGAAAAAATATGGACGCATAAAGGTAGCCTTGGTTTTAATTTTTCAAATGTCGGTTTTAACAAATACTGGTCTACAGGAGGTGAAAGTGCCGTTTCCTTAAGTTCTATCATGCATTATATATTAAAAAGAGAAACAGAATTTAGCCACTTTGAAAATGTATTTCATTTTGGTTATGGTGTAACCAAACAGGGGGAAAAAGGATTTAGAAAGTCTGATGACGAATTATATATTATATCTCATTTTAGTAGAAAAATCTTTGGGGAAAAGTGGAATTTATCTGGTAAAATCCATTTTAAAACTCAGATAGATGAGGGAATTAAATATTCTGTGGACCAATTAACAAATGAAGAACAAGCCATTAGAATCTCCAATTTTATGGCTCCTGGTAGGCTCGAAGTTTCTTCGGGTATGCTTTACAAAACTAAAATTGAAGATAGACTTGAATTCACTGGTATGTTTTCTCCTATTACCGGAAAAATGACCATGGTATTAGATGATTCTGTAAAAGGCACAGATTACGGATTGATGGAAGGAAAAAAGGTATTATCAGAATTAGGCATTCAGGTGAACTCTACACTAAGTGCTCAAATTATGGAGAACATCACATTCAAAAACCATATCAATCTTTTTTCAAATTATGAGAAAATGGAAAATGTGGATGTAAACTGGGAGACCTTACTTGTTTTAAGAATAAATAAATTTTTCAATACAAACTTCTCTACCAACTTCATTTATGACGATGATGTAAACTTCCAGGGTATTGATGATAATGGGGATCCTTTTGAATCTGGGGCAAAACCGCAATTTAAGCATGTGCTCAATGTAGGGATGCACTTTATCTTTTAAAAAGTTAATAATACTAGTAATTATAAAAATGCTTACTTTCTTAATTTAGAACAAAGGCATAATTATCTTTGTGGAAATTTTGAATAGGTTGGTAAAAAGACTTTCTTTCCGAAGAAAATTAGCCGATCTAATTATAATTTTTAAATAACGGGATTTATCCCATTTTTTTAATTTAAATAAAATCCTGAATGAGTCTTTTAACTGTAGGATCTGTAGCCTTTGATGCTATTGAAACACCTTTTGGCAAAACTGATAAAATTATTGGTGGAGCAGCCACTTATATCTCTCTTGCCTCTTCTTATTTTGTGAAAGATGGAAAACTTGTAGCTGTTGTTGGAGGAGATTTTCCTAAATCCGATATTAAATTATTGGAAAATCATGGAGTAAATACTGAAGGCCTTCAAATAAAGGAAAATGAGAAATCTTTCTTCTGGTCTGGAAAGTACCATAATGACATGAACTCACGAGATACCTTAGTGACTGAGTTGAATGTATTGGAGTATTTTGATCCTATTGTTCCAGAATCTTATCAGGGAGTAGAATTTCTGATGTTGGGGAACCTTGCACCAACTGTTCAAAGAACGGTGATTGAAAGATTGGAAAAAAGACCAAAACTCATAGTGTTGGATACAATGAACTTTTGGATGGACATTATGCTAGAGGAACTTTTAAAAACACTTAAGTTAGTAGATGTGCTTTCCATTAATGATGAAGAAGCCAGACAACTTTCCGGAGAATATTCTTTGGTAAAAGCGGCAAAGAAAATTATGGAAATGGGACCAAAAACACTTATCATTAAAAAAGGTGAACATGGTGCTCTATTATTCCAAAATGATAATGTATTCTTTGCCCCAGCCTTACCCCTTGAGGAAGTATTTGATCCAACCGGAGCTGGTGATTCTTTTGCCGGTGGTTTTATTGGTTATTTGGCAAAAACAAATGATGTTTCTTTTAATAGTATGAAAAAGGCAATCATTTACGGATCGGCAATGGCTTCTTTTACAGTAGAAAAATTCGGAACTGAAAGACTTGTTAATCTGGATAAAGATGATTTGGAAATCAGATTTCAAAGATTTATTGATCTTGTTCAATTAGAAGCAAAAATCTAATCAGGGTTGGTAACTGTAAATCAATATATTGAACATACCAATCTGAAACCTACAGCTACTCAGGCTGATATTGAAAAGCTATTGGAAGAAGCTATTCAGTATCAGTTTTTGGGTGTCTGTGTTCCACCTTATTGGGTAAAAAAAGTAAAAAGAGATATTGGACAAAATGAAGTCAGGCTGGTGACTGTTGCCGGATTTCCGCTTGGCTACAATATGTCTCAAACCAAACTGGCTGAAATTTCCCAAGCTATTGATGAAGGTGCCAATGAAATAGATGTAGTAATGAATCTTACAGCCTTCAAATCCGATGCAAAAGGTTGGGCAAAAGTTGAAGTAGCACAGTTTGCCAAACTCACCCATCAACATGATGTGCTTTTAAAAGTTATCCTGGAAACGGCTTATCTTTCAGATGAGGAAATTGTAACTGCTTGCAAATTTTGCAAAAATGCTGGTGCTGATTTTGTGAAAACCTCCACAGGTTTTGGCCCTTTTGGCGCAACCTCTGAACACGTAAAGCTAATGAAAGATACGGTTGGGGAAACTGTAGGTGTAAAAGCTTCGGGAGGGATAAAAACATTAGAACAGGTAAATCAACTAATTGCAACCGGAGCAGAACGAATAGGCACTTCAAGCGGAGTGGAAATAGTAAAAAAACACAGGGAATTCATAAAATGAAGAAATTCGTAATAAATATTTTATCTGTTTTATTCTTGTTTTTCACAGCTCATTTGGCTAGTTGCCAATCCTTTGGAGGGCAGATTATTGTTGGATTAAATGTTTCCCAAATTGATGGAGATGACATTGGAGGATTCGATAAAGCTGGCTTATTACTTGGCGGAGCAGTAACTTTCCCTTTAAGTGAAAAAATGCAGCTTCAACCAGAGATTTCGTACAGCCAAAAAGGTAGCAGATCAAGAGAAAATGAACCTTTCTTTATTTGGAAATTAAATTACATTGATATTCCCATCACTGTCAATTATATCTTTAAAGAAAAATACATCTTTCAGGGTGGTTTGGGTGGAAATTACTTACTTGCAGCAAATTTTGATAGTGGATTTGGTTTTCAGGATCAATCAGATCTTTTTAGTAAAGTTGATTTCACAGCACATCTGGGTGTAGATTTTTTGGTTTTGGAGAACATCTCCTTGAGACTTAGGTGGACAAATTCTCTTAAAAACATGGCTAAGGAATATTATTATTTTAATAAAGTCTTGTCATTTGCTGTTTGTTACCGAATGACTGGGAAATAAGCATTTACCGATCGCGATCTGCCTCATATTAAAAAAGCTTCTGGAATGGAATTCTGATACTTAATCACTAACTTTCAATAAACCACCTATCCTTATAAAGCCTGTCTTAACTTTGGAATAATTAAATTTTTTCCTGTTTTCTTTATAATGAAACTATAATTCTATATTTTCAAAACAAAAAATTACAATTGAAAAAACAGATATCACTTTACTTAAA
This sequence comes from Flammeovirgaceae bacterium, assembly GCA_019634305.1. GTDB lineage: Bacteria > Bacteroidota > Bacteroidia > Cytophagales > Flammeovirgaceae > Flexithrix. The sequence goes on from JAHQVQ010000194.1 coordinate 6,679, forward strand.
GAAACGGATTTAAGTTGGTTCCCTATTACAGCAAGTTAGTAAGCAGGTGGTCAGAAATTCACATCACCTGTTTTACCATCCAGTGCAGGACGTAACTATTTGAAAATGAGATACAACAACTCACTTTTAAAAGATTATCCCAATTGGAATTATGGTACTACTTAAAGTAAAAAAGCACAGGGGCTTATCACATGGAAGATAAAAATAAAGAAGAATTTGAGGAAAGCAAACCTGCCGCGGAAGATGAACCGGTGAAAAAACGGAAATTTCTAAAATGGTTTTCAGGAATTATCGGCTTTATCGCTGTGCTTTTAATTAGCCTCCAACTTATCGTAAAATACTATTCCAGTGAAATTATCGGGCGAATTCTAAAGGAAGTAGTCATTCTAAAGAGTGAAAATCTATATTCCCTGTCTTATGAAAAGGCGGCCTTCTCTCTTCTAGAAAGAGAATACGAAATTACCAACCTCAATTTATCCATTAACAACAGTCGGTTAGAACAAATAAAAAGTAGTGGGAATCAACCTAAATTTCTCTATGAATTCAATGTCCCTTATATAGAACTCAACATTAGTGATTTGCTGGACCTCTATTTTGAGAAAGAATTAATTATTGAGAAGTTCCTGATTGATAATCCCACTATAAAACTTAGACAGTACATTACAGATAAAAACAAAAGAAAAGGTATCCCCAATGAAAAAGACTTTTTCTATTTAATCTCAGGATATTTGAACCTTTTCCAGATTGATCAGCTGGAGATAAACCGTGGAAATCTTTATTATGAACAGGTAAAAAATGATTCCATCCAACCGCTTTCTATAAATGATTTTTCCATTGGAATTTCAACTTTTAAAATTGATTCTACTTCCCATCAAAATAAGGGACGACCTTTTTATGTGGATGACATCTATGTTTCTTTAAAGGAGAATGACCTTAATCTGCCGAATTTCCCCTACCGAATAAACTTCAAGGAATTTTATCTTTCTACCTCAGAGGAGAAAATTCTTTTGGAAAAGTTTAATATTAAAAATAAAAACCCTGGAAGCGATGCTATTCCTCTAATGGAAATCAATTTGCCTATATTGGAGATCACAGGACTTGATTTCCCAAAAGCCTATTTCGATTCAACTCTAATCGTTAGAAAATTAGCTCTCAAAAAACCCATTGTTAATCTGAAAGGAAATCCAAACCAACGGGTTTCCAACCAAAAAGCTTTTAAAGTTGAAGATTTATATCCGCAAATTTCAAAGGTTTTTAAGGAATATACTATTGAAAAATTGGAAGTCGATAGTGCTGCTGTAGATATAAATTTGTCCAGTCGGTCTAATGAAAAAATAGTAACTAAAAATTTTTCCTTAAATCTTATTCACTTCAACGCCACCGCTGATAATTACAGAGAAAGGGCTAAGAAATTTTATATTGATGATCTGGATTGCATCATAAGAGATTATGCAGCTAATCTGCCAGATGGCCTACATACCTTAAAAGTTAGAGAATTTGGCTTTTCAACTATTACCTCAAATGTCTATTCCAACAACATTGTGATCTTGCCTAAAAATGGTATGAATCCACTTTATCAACTCCAAGCAAAGGAGAAAGATAAGTTGATGAAAATCTATTTATCAAGAATTGAATTTTTCGGTATCAACATCTGGAATGCTATTAAAAATAAAACTATATCATCAGGCAGGTTAAATATTAGACGGCCAAGAATTGAAATAAACAAATATCTTAGAATAAAGGAAAAAGCCGATTCCTTAAAAAGACTCGATTCTCTTTCCCAAGGACTTATTGATACTACGAAGATGGAACTCCCTCCTGATTCCCTCCTGATTCCAATCGATTCTTCCCAAATATTCATCGATTCCTTATTAGTAGAATCTGTTTCAGATTCACTTCAACTAGTTGAAAAAGATAATATTACAGTAAATCCTTTACCCATTAGCACAGAAATTTCTGAATTAATAGAGGATTCTATTTCTGAAAAAAAGATCGTAAAACGGGATTCGAATGCGATGGTACTTCTTTCTAAAACATTAATTGTATTGGAAAATAATTACAGTTATTTAAATCTGAAATCTATCTCAGAATATTTATCAAGAAATAGAAATGATTCCACTGATATAACTTCCGATTCAGTTTTTATAGCTGAGGAAGACGATCACGAACTGGATTCTCTTTATTTATTAGATCAGGATTCTCTAATTCTTGCAAGCATTTACCCAATGGTTTCCAAAAGTTTTAGTTGGATAAATATTGGCAATTTCAATTTGGAAGAAGGTCTCTTTTCCCTTACCGAAATTGACACCGATACTCTACAAAGAATTAAGCTGAATGATTTAAAAGTTAACCTGGAACAATTTGCTTTAACACCAAATGCCCACCTGGATTCTACAAAAGTTTTATTCTCAGAAAATGTAGCCTGGAGCTTTAGAGACTTTCAATATTATATGCCTGATAGCTTACATTTTGTGCAGGCAAACGAGTTTGAATTTTCTACAAAAGATTCTATTCTGGTGGCAAGAACCATCAATTTTAGTCCTATTAGTAGAGAAAGAAGTTTCGTTAGGAAAAATGTAGAAACCAAAGCTGATATTTTCGATCTAAAGTTAAATGAGTTAATCCTTAGTGGTTTCGATCTGAAATCATTGATAGAAAACCAGGAATATAATTTTAAAAACTTTCAGATTCAGCGACCATATGTTACCCATTTCACTTCTGATGGAAGGGGAAAAAACTTAAAAGATTCAACAAAAATTAATCTTGAGATACCTGAAAAAGCCCAAACAAAACTTATTGACTTTATCAAATATTTAAGTGTAAAAAATATTAATGTACAGGAAGGGTTTTATTCCCTCGTAAAATTGGGAAAAGCATCCTACAATGTCCTCAATGCAAATAATATCTCTATTTGTGGGAAGAGCCTTTTCATGGATACTACCGCTATTTTAAATGATGAGATGAAATTTGAAGTTTATGATTTAGAGGTTTTTGCCCAAAATTATGCCTTCCTTTTACCAGATAGTGTTCACACCGTAGAAGGAAAAGATTTTAGTATGTCTTTATCCAGTTCTAGTATTTATGGGTACAATCTCAATATCACTCCTTTACCCCGATATAGAAATAGAAGACAAACCCAAAACTATAATATAAGCATTCCAAAGATTGCATTGGAAGAAATTAACTTAAGAAGAATTTATGAACAAAATGAATTAGTTGCCAAAAAACTGACAATTCTTAATCCTGATGGTAATCTTAAATTATTCGAAAAGGAAAAAATGGCTACTAAAACAAAAAAAGGTGTCAATTTTTCTGATTTACATCTAAAAATAGCTTCTATTTTTAAACTTATTCAAATTGATGACATTTCCTTCGATCAGGGGCAACTGGCTTTCACTAAAACCAATTTAAATGGAGAAACCGATTTTGTGAAAATAAATAAAGTACAGTTAGAAATTCAACAATTAAAAGTTGACTCTACTACCATAATGACTAACAATAAACTTTTCTATTCTGAAGATTTTAACCTGAAATTCAGAAATTACATTCATCAGTTTCCAGATAAATGGCATACGCTACGAATAAGTGAGGCTGGGTTTTCTTCCTCACAATCTGAGATTTATCTCTCCCTGATTCACCTCGCTCCTAAAAACTGGGCTGACCCTAATTTCAGTTCCCGAAAGGAAGATGAGCAGAATCTATATGACATTTATACACCTGAAGTTAGATTGAATGGCATAAAAGTTTTCGATCTGATGGAGAATGAAGGGCTGCTGATAAATGATGTTTCGGTGGCACAACCAATGGTTCGGTTAGTAAATTACAAAGGTTCGGAAGAAAAAAAACCAAATTTAATAGATACTATATCCTATAAAGATTTATTCCCTTTAGTTAAAAATGCTTTCCAACAGGTTGTAGTTACGAATTTTGAAATTGATAAAGCGAGTATTGAAGTCACCACACATGATAAACTAATTTCGGAGACTTACTCCATTGATAATCTCTATACTCACATTACTAATTTACATGTAGATTCTACAAATCAGGGGATTGATGATCGTCTGCTCAATTCAGATGATGTTCATTTGGCTATCAGGGATTTTGAGCTGGATTTGCCCGATAGTTTAAATAAAATGAAAGTGGGCGAAATTGGCATATCAACAGGAAAATCACTCATTTATATGGATAATATTGATATCCAGCCCAAAGTAGAAAAATATGCCTTAGCCGAAATTACTGGTCACGAAATAGACTGGATGCATTTTAAAGGAAAACGCTTTGAATTAGCAGGTTTTAATATTGATGATTTTTTGGAATCAGGTGATGTAAAATCCAACCAACTTAATTTCGATGGCTTCGATATTTTTGTATTCAGGGATAAGCGCCCACCATTCCCTGAAAATCGAAAAACAAAAATGCCTCTGGATGCCCTGAAGGAAATGAAAACTTATTTAAAGATTGACACTATCAATATTTATAATTCAAAAATTACTTATGAAGAACTTTCAATTGATGGAAAAGCTCCAGGAAGAATTTATTTAGATAACCTGAATGCTTATGGATATAATTTCACCAATGACACAACTTTAATTAATAGTGGGCTCAATGCACAACTTTTTGCCAACACTAATCTGATGGGAAAAGGGCAATTAAATGTTGCATTTATATTTCCCCTCAATCACCCCAACAATGCTTTTACCTACCAGGGCGAGTTAGCACCAATGGATATGACTGCTTTAAACGAAATGATGGTGAATGCTGCTGGTCTAAAAATTAACTCTGGCGATTTGAAAAGCCTGAAATTCAATATTAGGGCAGATAATGAATATGCCGATGGCATGATGAGAATGTATTATAAAAACCTGAATGTGCAGGTACTGAAAAAACAGCCTAAGAAGGAAGGAAAGATAAAAAGCTTTATCACTATGTTTGCCAATGTGGTGGTAAAATCAAAAAACCCAAGATTTTTATTCCTGAAAAAAGGTAAAATTTATCAGGAAAGAGACCCGCGAAAATCCATATTTAATTATTGGGCAAAATCTGTTTTAAGTGGTGTAAAACACAGTGTTGGTTTCAGTAATGAAAAACCGCCAAAAGAAAGAAGGAAAAGTGTTTTCGAATTCTGGAAAATTGAAAGGAAAGGGTTTTAGTATCGATTTTTTCAATCTGCTAACCCCGTTCCAACCCTAAATATTCACCCTCCAACTATCCTTAATGCGGCAACTTATCCCTAAGGACTCCATAAACAAAAGTACCTAAAACTGCACTGGCTATTACTACTAGAAAAACTGTAAAACCATTTCCGATTAATACAAAAACATGTTCCGGACAGGCACCGGTTAAAGCCCAACCCAGACCGAAAATCGTTCCTCCTATAATGTAATTAATAAACCCTTTTTGGTTTAGTTGGTAAATTTAATAGGTTGTCCAGAAAAGTCTTTCTTTTCTTTTGATGAATTGCATAATGATCAGCCCCAATCCCAATGCTGAACCAATAATCCCATACATGTGAAAAGACTGAAACCTGAACATCTCCTGAATTCTATACCAGGAAATTGCCTCTGATTTAGTCATTATTATTCCAAACAAAATACCTAAAATGATAAATTTGATCCCTTTAAGTAAATGTTGATTGCTCCTTGATATTCTTTTTTTCTCTAAAACCTGTGGTGCCATTATAAAAATATTGTAGTAATTTTTTCGATTAAATTGGTAACCTTTAAAAAGCTAGAGGTTTAATATTACTGGCATTAAAACATGAGTCATTAACAGACCGCCAATAAAAAAACCAACCATTGCAATTAAAGAAGGAAGTTGTAGATTAAATAATCCGGTGATGGCATGTCCTGAAGTACAGCCTCCGGCATACCTGGTTCCAAAACCAATTAAAATCCTCCCCCGATAAGCATGATAGCACCTTTCAAAGTAAAAAGGCTTGACCAGCTAAAAAGATTGGTGGGTACATAAGTACCAGAATTTACTATTCCCAGTGCTGCTAAATCCTGAGCAGTATTGGCAGAAATGGTAACCAGCTCAGAAGTACTTAAAAGAAAATGACCAATAAATCCACCAATTACAGAACCGAAAATAAAAAGCAGATTCCAGATGTTATTTCTCCAGTTGAAATTGAAAAATTCCACTTTTTTACCAGCCCCCATCATCGAACAAACAGTTCGTAAATTAGAAGAAACGCCAAAAGTTTTTCCGAAGTAAAGCAAGATACCCATTACCAGGGCTATTAATGGACCTG
>JAHQVQ010000195.1 GCA_019634305.1 Flammeovirgaceae bacterium
GATGAGTTATGGTCTTTTGTACAAAAGAAAAAACGTAAACATTGGATTTGGGCAGCTTATCATAGTATTATTCCACCTGGTCAACATAAAGTGGGTAAAGCCTTAACTTTTTATATTGAAGGGTTTTAATGCTACCATTAGAGCCAAAGTGAGCCGATTAGTTAGAAAATCACTTTCTTTTTCTAAATTAGACAAGTGGCACAATTTGACTATCACATGGTGCTTCTGACAATTTAATTTAGAACGAAAGCCTTACATTTGATACACTGCCCTATTTATCAGATAATAAAAAGAAATTTTAATACTATTTTTATTAAGCCTATTTTAGTGAAATATTTAATAAATTAACTAAAATCAACTTGCTTAAACTACAATGAATAGACTATTCTATATCTTATTAACTTTATTTGTCCAGTTTTTAAATTCTTGTAATTCCGGCCAGAAAACTGAAGAAAATACAACAAAACTTCCTAGAATTGCTATTGCGGGATTAGCCATTGAATCTAGTACTTTTTCACCTGCACAAACGCGTGAAGAGGCTTTCCATGCTAGAGTTGCAGATAATGTATTCTCATTTTACCCTTTCTTATCTATTGATTCAGCCAATAGAAAGCGAGCCGAATGGTTTCCTACTTTAAAAGCTCATGCTCTTCCTGGCGGGATTGTAACCAAAGAAGCTTACGAATCTTTAGTGAACAAAACCCTAGAAATGTTGAAGGAAAACCTTCCATATGATGGGTTGTTTTTCGATATTCATGGGGCAATGAGTGTAGTTGGTATTGATGATCCTGAAGGTGATTTTATCATCAGGATCCGAGAAGTGGTAGGAAAGGAAACAATCATTTCCACCTGTATGGATTTGCACGGGAACGTTTCCTGGCGATTGGCAGAAAACACTGATCTTATCACATGTTACAGGATGGCTCCTCATGAAGATGCGCTCGAATCCAAACAAAGGGCAGTTGAAAATTTACTGGAAAGACTAGAAAGTGGGAAGGGAAAACCTGCTTACAAAGCCTGGATTCCAGTACCTATTTTATTGCCAGGAGAAAAAACAAGTACACGTATTGAACCGGGGAAAAGTTTATATGCCAAAGTAGATCCACTAACTAAGCAGGAAGGTGTAATTGATGCCGCCATCTGGATTGGTTATGCCTGGGCTGATGAACCACGCAACCATGCAGTGGTGATGGCAACTGGTGATGATAAGGAACAAGTAAGCCAAAGTGCAGAAAAACTGGCCAAAAGCTTTTGGAATGTAAGGGAGGAATTTGTATTTGTTGCCCCTACTGCTACACTAAAAGAAAGCCTTGATATGGCCATTGCCAGTAAAAATCAACCTTTTATGATCAGTGATATGGGTGATAATCCTACAGCTGGTGGCGCTGGTGATGTCACATGGACATTACAAGAAATTCTGGCTCGACCTGAATTTAAATCTGAAAATGGACCTTCCCTAATCTATGCCTCTATTCCCGGACCAGAACTCGTGACCAAAGCCCTAGAAGTGGGAGTTGGTGGAAAAATTGAAGCTTTGGCAGGGGCAGCAATTGATGATCGGTTCGCTCCACCTATTAAACTTTCAGGAACAATAGAAGCCATTGAGTATGGTGATAAACATGCCGAAATCGAAGTGGTTATAAAAACAGGGAGTATCTACGTGATTGTTACCAAAAAGCGTAAACCTTATCATAAAGAAGTTGATTTTACTCGATTGGGACTTACGCCTAAAGAAACGGATATTATAATAGTAAAAATTGGTTATTTAGTACCTGAATTATATGACATGAGAGGTGATTGGATAATGGCACTTACTCCTGGAGGTGTTGATCAGGACCTTGAAAGGATTGAATACAAAAGATTAAAAAGACCTATTTTTCCATTAGACAAGGATATGCCTGATCCTGACTTAGAAGCAAAGTTTGTCCCTTCATCTGATAAAAATCAGTAAGGATTTAGTCAAACCAATTACCTTAAATACTTTGGTAATTGGTTTGGTTCTTTCTAATTCACTAATTTTTAATAAATTTCTTTTTAAAAAGCTGATCATTGTAATCAATAATCACTACATAAATTCCCGCTGGGAGGGCTCCAACATCTAAAGTAGTGTTTCCAAAAGCTTCCGATTCCAAAAAGCTTTTCCCAATGGTATCAATAATTCTAATATTCAAAGTCTTCTTTTCTCTACTTGTAATAAATAAGAATTCCCCAGTTGGATTAGGAAAAATATGTATATCAATATCATTTAGCAAAAGCGCTTCTTCAGTACCGGTAACTACACAATCATCCTGATTGGTAATTGGAGGAATACCTGTATTTCCTCCAGCACACTGTCCACAAACATCAATAGCAGCACTCCCATTTTCTTCCCCACTACAATTATAATTGGCATTTACAAATTTGGATAATAACCTGATATAATTTACCTGATAACCACAACTGTTTTCCGTAACCGACCAGGAATTTAATGGCCAACTGGTATTAAAATCTTTGTAAGATTTTTGAGCTGGTTGGCCTTTCGGTGGTGCAATAGATTCAGCACTACAAATGGCATTGTTTTCAGCCGAACCACAACCATCAGGGCAGCAGCCATCCCAATCATAACTGGAGTTTGGACCTCCAGTAAGAAAGCCAGGAGGCGGACCGTAAATAGATTCCCCTACCCTGTCCCACAGTGAGCTGCCATTGGTAAACCAGGAATGATAAAACTCATTCACACTTTTATCCCCTCCATAATTATACATATTGGACAAATAAGTCATATTTAATGGGTTAACGCCATGTAAATAATTTAAATATCCTAATGCTGCTTGTTCCAAATCTTCAATATTATTAGAAGGTAAATCATACTGAATAACATCATAATACATATTCCCTTTTGCAGATTTGATTGCATTACTTCCCCAGGTATATTCTTTTAAAAAAGCATTGTAAGGGTCAGTCGCATTTTGATAGGCAGGTAAATTATCATCATTTCCTTCAATAGAACTCAGGTAAACCGACTTGATATCACTTACAATAGTCTGAGTAGCTCCTGGAATTTGGGTATAATAAAGGAATACTTCCTGATTAGCCACTTCATAGGGATAGACATAAGTCCATTCGAATAAATGAGCCGATTTATAATTGCTATCAAAATAGGTTCGATATTCGACTTCTTTAGTAAGCTCAAATAAAAAACAGGCTGCTTCCAATTTACTCATCGACCGTTGGTAATCACTTTCTTCCTGTTGGCCTGCTCCTAAGCCTTTAGAATTGTAACTATCATCATTATTTTTAAAGAACATAGCCGGATTGGCCTTTGCCCAATTCCAGGCAGTTATCGCTCCTGCCCTTAATTGATCAGCATATTCAGTCATCCCAATAGATTGGAAAACTTTGGAGGCAATAGCAAAAGCTGAGGCCGTATTTAATGTAGCAGAAGTACTAGCAGGTCCATAATAACTAGGTGCATTGGCACTGGAAGGAGGACTGGCATGTGCTTCACCCACAATACTCAAAACAGCACCATCCGCTTGTTGCATTCGCAGTAAATGATCAATTCCCCATTTGGCTTCATCAATCAAGTCAGGAATCCCATTGCCCGATTCAGGAATATTATAATCATCCCTCCATGCATTAGGATTTTCCAAATAGGCCTTCATCATTTCAACCACATAGTTAGCAGTCCAGTTGGTGTATTTATTATAATCTCCGGCATCATACCAACCTCCCGAAAGGTCTTTTTCGGTAGCTACGTTATTTTTATCATCAAAAATTCGGCAATTTTTATCCTGAAGATTTCCATTATGGCTGACTCCATCCGCCCAAGCAATTCCTGCATATTTTGCTTCTTTTTCATAACCTACCCTTTGATAGAAAAATGTGCGGACAGCCTGCTTTAAAACTTCATTGTAAACCGATGGGGAAATTTTAAATTCGAAAGATTTCAGGTTGTTTTCAATGTCCATAACATAATAATCACCGGTCGTCATCACTGAAGAGAAATCAAACCACCACACTTTATCACCTGAGGAATTATCTGTGGCTCCGCTATTCCAATTCTTCAACTCTCCAGTAAAAACCTGTACTCCGGATTGTACATTCACCACTGCATATTGCTGACTGGGGGAAAAGGACTGAACAGCATCAAAACCAATTTGCGGATCTTTGATCACGGCAACTTTATTTGCCTCTGGCAGATACCCAAAATGGTCTACTATTATGAATTCAGATAACGATTGGCTACTCACCTGGAAATAAAAAAAGCAAAGGAAGGAAAAGAATAAATACCTTAAAGGATAAAGACGTGACATTTTCATAGTTTCAATTATTCGTTTGGTAGTCTTGAGTTTTTCGAAGAAACAATTCTACAACATTGAAGGTAAAATTCCACGGTTCCAAATAAAAAACAGGAAAAGGGAAACGGAAATTAAAAACTTTTAATTTTCATTTTTTCTATAAATAATTATCCTATTTACGAAATACATTCATTTATTTCTAGCACAACCCCACTAAAAAAGCAGAAATATAAATAGTTGTTTTTCAAATACTTAAAACAAAATACATCAACCCCTAAGATTTAGAGGGAGGAAAAAGTTCCATTCTGCTGAATAAACTTTAAAAAACCGGAAGATTTCTGTTTCTAAATTTCCCGATGATACTCTGGCATAAATCTGTGAATATATTTCCATAAATCAAGATCAAAAAAATTATGGAATACAAAACTGAATTATATCAACATCAAAATTTTATTTTACAACTCATAAACCAAACCCTGGCAGAAACTATCGATGTTTCTTTTGATGAGTTTCAACAAAATGAACAAATGAAAGAAATACTATACTCCCATTTACAGGAGATTGGACAAGCTGCTCAGGAAATAATTTACCTCAATATATCAGACCTTGATAATCCTGAGATTTATAAAAATATGGCAAGCTTTAGAAATGCCCGATATCATCAGGAGGCAGAGTTAAATCATGAACCTGTTTGGGATATTATAAAAAATGACCTACCAAGATTAGAGCAAATCCTGGAAAACGATATTCAGGAAGTTGAGGAATATTAATTTCCAAATAGTTCATATTAAATAAATCAGGCATTTTTACACAAACTTCTAAAATGGTAAAGAACGAAAAGGTAAATTTAATAAGTAAAATCCTTTTTATTTCAGGGATGTTGATAGCAGGACTTTATTTTCTAAGCTCTCTATTGGCACCCCTTGTTTTTGCGGCTATAATCTCCCTTCTTCTTTTACCAGTTTGTCAAAAACTAGAATCTTGGAAATTGAATCGGGTTTTAGCAATTTGTACAGTATTACTTCTGGGAACATTATTAATCGGAATTATCTCTTTTTTATTTGCCTCACAATTCAACAGTTTTCTTAATGATTTCCCCAATCTCCAGGAAAAGATTCAAAAAAGTATGGAGAATTTTATAAGTAATGTAAGCCAGAATTTTGGTGTTCAGATTAGCGACCCTGTCAGTTTGTTACAAAAAAATTCTTCCAGCCTGATGAGTTCGGGAAGTAAATACGTGCAAAAAGTCTTTGGAGCTACTTCAGGATTACTATCATTCCTTACCCTTGTCCCCATCTATTGTTTTCTGTTTTTATTATATAGAAATAAATTCAAAAATGCTTTCCTGGACTTTTTTCCACCAGAAAAATGTGATAAAATAAAAACCATAATAGTGGAAATAAAAGAAACTGTTCAACAATATTTTCTTGGTTTACTAATCGTGGTTGGTATAATAGCAGTATTAAATTCCATCGGACTATTAGCGCTAGGGATAAAATATGCTATTCTATTAGGTATCTTCTCTGCTTTACTAACGGTTATTCCCTATGTCGGAATAGTGGTAGGCGGCCTTATCCCTGTCATAATTGCCCTGGTGACCAAAGATTCACTGTGGTATCCAGCTGGGGTGGTTGGGGTTTATTGGCTGGTTCAATTTCTTGAAGGAAATTTAATTACTCCCAAAATCATGGGCAACCAGGTAGATTTAAATGCTTTTGCGATCATCTTTGGATTATTGGCTTTCGGACAGTTATGGGGATTAATCGGATTAATATTAGCTGTTCCCATAATTGCTGTAATAAAAGTAGTACTCTCTTATAGCAATAGTTTAAAACCAATTGCCTCTATCTTGGGGAAATAGTTCATTTCTCCTTTCATTTTAAATTACGAAATTCCCTCCCAGAACTGGCTTAATCCTTATTGAGTAGAAAAAACAGTTCTCTCCTATATATATTTCCACAATTTAAGGCTCTTTATAAGAGAAGAAAGACCTTGTTTAAAACTCAATTTATTTTCAGTTTTAATTGATATTTTCTTCAAAAAAAGGTACTTTTTAAAAAAGTAGGAACTTTAAATAACCTACCACAAAAAGTCCCTTTTCAGCTAATGACTTTTATTACTCAGCGCTCTTTCAATCCGCAAACATACTGGATAAGGTATTTTTTCATGAACCATTTAGGAAAATATTATAGCTTTTAAAGCAAACAACTTCTGTTATAGCAGATAGGTTTTAGGTACATTTTCTAAATGCTAAATAATTTTTTCCATAAAATAATTAGCCTTATCCCAAACAAATACCTAAAGAAAACAGGAAATTACTGATTGCCCTATTTTTTAATAATTCCTACTACCGAACATATTTAAATCAATTTTATAAAGCAGAACTATGATATACAAAAACAAAAAGCTACAGAAAATTTTTGAAAGCACCGTAAAGGAAGAAAAAGAGCAGCAAACGAAAAACAGGCGTTCTTTTTTCAAAAAAGCAGGATTGGGTGGATTGAGCCTTGCAGGATTGGGTATGGCTTCTATTCAGGATCAGGTGGCTTATGCCACTCAAAACGTTAGCCGTAATTCAAGCCCTTCCGAGCTTAAAATTACAGATATGCGGATTGCCGAAATTGGTGGTGATGTTGTTTTCAGAACACCAATCGTGAGAATTTATACTAACCAGGGTATCATAGGACATGGAGATGTAAGAGATGGGGCTGCTAAAGAATATGCCTTATTTTTAAAGAGTAGATTATTGGGTGAAAATCCTTGTAATGTAGAGCGACTTTTTGGAATAATCAAACAATTCGGGCACCATGGCCGACAAGGTGGAGGCGTTTCCGGAGTAGAAATGGCCCTATGGGATGTTGTTGGAAAAGCTTATGGAGTACCTGTTTATCAGCTACTTGGAGGGAAATATAGAGATAAGGTTCGGGTTTATTGTGACACAACAGTTTCTAAAGATGCCAACGAATATGCAAATAGAATGCAGGCAAGAATTGACCAGGGATATACCGCCTTAAAAATGGATATCGGTATCAATTTAATTAAAGATATTCCTGGAGCTTTAATCAATTCTCCAGATGCCAAATATAATCCTTATCAGCACGATTACGCCAATTACAACACAACCAAACACCCATTTACCAGAGTCCAAATCACTGAAAAGGGAATGGATAAATTGATGGAGTACCTGGATGTTATGCGCTCGAAAATTGGATATGATATTCCAATGGGAACAGATCATTGGGGGCATTTTGGGGTAAATGAAGCCATAAAAATTGCCCGAGCAAGTGAGCCTTATAATCTTGCATATATTGAAGATATTATTCCATGGCAAATGGATGAACAATGGAAGGAAATTACAATGTCTTCCACTACTCCA
>JAHQVQ010000196.1 GCA_019634305.1 Flammeovirgaceae bacterium
GACTCATTTGTATTACTCTTTTTAGTTGTGGGGACAACTTATTCAAAGTAATCATGGGTCGATTTTTCTACAAATATTCTTCCCGTAAAACGATCTCTGACCACGTCCTGAGGACGTGGATTTTTACAACGATATTAAAAAACGAACATACTAATTATTTTTTGCCTTTGTATTTTTCGGCAAAAATAGAGACGTTGGCCGAAAAGCAATAAAAATTACATTAGTAGTTTACCTGCATCAAATACAGGTAATGCCTATACAATCCATCCGTTAAACAGGTATGAAAAAATTACTACTATTTTTAGTTTTTAGCTTTGGAATGTTTTCAGGTAGCTATCTTTTAGGATACAAAAGTGGTCAGATTGATCAAATTAGTCAAAAGGAAGCCATTTTCAATATTTGTGAGGAAGATTGCTATCAGGAACTTTCTGTTAGAAAAGTGATAGCCCACAGATTCCCTTCTCCAATTAATTATTATCTTGTAAAGATTATCACTGATTGTAAAAAGATAGGTAAAGAAGAGCCTGTGAAAACTTTAAGGGCTCAGTTGAAATAAAATCACATTCCTAAACCTGCAGCCCAACGCAATGTAGCCTGAGACTTGGCATACTTGTGTTGCATATTGTATAATTTCACTTCCGACTCAATCAGTTTCCCTTCCCTTACATTTACATAAAAGACAGAACTTTCCCCATTAAAAAATTTCTGCCTTTCCCCTGAAAGCATTCTTCTATAATTATTCACCATTTTTTCCTGCATTTCCAAGGTTCTTTCCAGATTTAACATATCATTATAAATCACATATAAATCATTCAGAATTTCTCTTTCCAGCCTTATTCTTTCCAAATTAGTCTGGTCAATTTTTATCCCGGTCTGTTTTACTTTTGCCCTTTCTTTTCTGAGGAATATAGGCATATTAAACGCCACACCAAATTTATAATCTTCACTAAATGTTACAGTTTCGATAGGGGTTCCACTCCTACTCAGGAAATTATAATTGAGATTAAGAGTCGGTTTGAGCATTTCTTTCGCCAGTCTTTCATCAATACTCAATCCTTCAATTTTCAATCTGATCTTCTGGATTTCAGGATGATTATTTCTGGCATATTCATATAAATCTTCTATAGGATCATCTGAAAATGATTCTGGTAAATTATGCGCAGGAATAAAATTATTAGATAGTTCAAGTGGAACTTCTTCAGGCCCCCAAATATGGTTGGATAAGAGCAATTTGGAATTCTGAAATTCAACAGATGCATTTTCCAAATCTATTTTCCTTTGCTGGAGGGTAATCATGGCTTCAATAGAATCCAGCTTTGCCAAATCTCCCTGCCTCACCCTGATTTTTACCGCATCAAATCGAAAAAGTGCCAGTTCATAACCATTCTGATAAAGCCTGAATTTGTGGTAATTGAAATACCATGTCCAATAATCTTTAGCTACCTGCAAAAGCAATTTATTAATCATTTTCACTTTTTCAGCTTCCGCCAGACTTTCAAAAATCTCAGCTTGTTTTATGGCTGCTCTTCTCTTATCAATAAATAAACCCTGACCAATTGGCACAGAAATACCCGCAAATGCTAAACCTTTTTCACTATCTGTATCATTCTGTCGATTGAGAAATTCTCCTGTATTTCTTTCATAACCTGCCTTTAAATCTATCCCTCCAATCCAAACAGGAACCTTTAATTCTGATTTCCATAAGGAATAGTAGTCTTTCCCTTTAAATTGTTTTGTATCATAATCGGAAGATAGTTTCGGGTCAAACCCTCCCTTAGCTAACCTGATTTGCTGTTTGGCATTTTCAGAAAGTAGATTGGCCTGCTTAGCCACTGGATGATAAATGAGAATTTGAGAAAACAAATCATCAATTTGAAGTACCAGACTATCTGTTTCATTAATAGAATTTGCCCTGATTTGAACAGAAAAACCTAGCAGAAAAATTCCAACTAAAACCCATTTACAGATAGCTCCACCAGAAAAAATAAAATTGAATTTATATACAAACATTTTTAATTCTTAGGTATTTTGATTTTGTAGATTTATCATAAAATTTTCTAACTTCTATTACACAATACTTTCATAAACCACTGATAGTCAACCTGCTATTTTTCAATATTTTTCCTAACTCTAAATGATATAAAGTGGGAATATTTTGAAATAGGATAGAAATATGTAGTTTACCATCTGTTAATTTCAATTTTATTTCCATATATTTCTAGTATTTTTCAACTAAAACAGACTTTTCAAACAAATCCAGTTAGTTATTTATCGATTTTTACAACCTCGCTATAGGAACTATCATCCAACTTCTATGTTCTCAAAGTTTATTTCATCGCTTTGTAATCAGATTTCCCCGTTTCATTTCCCTCGGTATAAGGTGTAATAGTTGGGGGAAAACCATTTAACTGCCGCCATAATTCATAATAAACAGGAACATCATCCAGCATCACCCAGCCTCTCACCCCCGATCCTAACCTCAATTGCTCAGGCCATTCTTCATCTCCTTTTATATTATCCGGGGTAATGAGTACTCTATATTTTCCTCCTTTGCCTTTGCTATCTACACGATCAATCACTTGTACTCTTCCTCCAAAAGTACCCACCGAAACACTTGGCCATCCAGAGAACTGAATTACAGGCCAGCCATCAAACTGTAGTCTAACATGACGGTTTTTTTGAAGTAACGGCACATCCATAGCTTTTACATATAATGCCACCGCCAATGCAGGATCATTTGGCATAATACTCAAAAGTGCTTCCTGTTCTTTTACGGTCTCACCAATTCCGCTTTTTAAAGCTTTCACTATGTAACCATCCTGCGGAGCAACAATATGATATTGTTGATGCCGGATAGTCATATTGGCTAATTCATTGGTCAGTTTAGAAAAACTTGCTTGTGACTCCGAGATTTCTGCCAGGGTTGCACTTTTATCCGATTCTGCTTTGGAAATTTTGTCTAAAGCTTCGGCTTCAATAGTACTCATATTGATCACCTCAATCAGATAATCATTACGGGAAGCATCAAGCTTATTTTGGGCACTCACAATTTTAGCTTTAGCATCCTGAACTCTTATTTGGGCACTTTCCAGCTTTGTCAAGGCAACCAAACCACTATCATATAAATTTTGATACATTCCCACCTGCCTTTCAGCTACACCAACCATCGTTTTTACCGCTACCAAATCATTACTATCCATTTCAATTTTTAATTTTTTCTGGATAATTTTCTTTTCTGTTTGCGAAAGTTTTAAGGACAACCCTGCCTTAAGCGCTTTAATTTGACGATTAAGAGCCTCAACCTTTCCCCTTTTATTATCAATCACACTTTTTTTAGCATTTACCTGTTCCTGAAGCCGTGTTAATAACTGAGGGTCAAAATACTTATCTTTAATTTCTGCGATTTGTACCAGGGTATCTCCTTTTCCTACAAATTCTCCTTCCGATACTCTCCAGTCTACTATTCTACCTGCAATAGCTGTTTCAACCGTTTGTGGTCTGTCTGAGGGAGAAAGCGCGGTAAGTTCTCCTTCCGAGCGGATATTCTGTTGCCAGGGAAGGAATAAGATGATTACAGCAAGAAATAGTAAAACCCCTAGTGTCCTGGAAAGATTCCTTGTTCCACCTGGTGTTTGTAGCACCTTCATCGAATTCAGTTTTTGTTGATATACCGAATCATCAATTCTTTGTTTTGGTGATAATCTTAGCATCTTTAATATTATATTTTGAGATCAAATCTTGATTAATTGTTAAATCATGTCTTCCTCCTTGGGATATTCCAATAAATCTTTAAAATCTTCATTGGCTGCCAATTCTTTATAAGTACCATCCTTTACAATAATCCCATCATTTAATATCACTACTCTGTTACATCCAGCCAACATCATCGGATCATTGGAGACACAAACTAATGTCCACGGATTCTTTTTATCCATTAAAAAACCCAGGATATTAATTCGATCTCTTTTTTCAAGATCAATTAACTCATCGTTGAGAATAAGCAGCTGAGGTTTTTCTGCGATACATCGGGCAAGAATCAGCTTGATCGCCACACTTTTTGCAAATTTCTTTCCTCCTGAAACCATTGAGGTCATAATTCCATCTGGCAATGAGTTGACCATATCTGCTAATCCAACATTATCCAAGGCCCACATCATATCATCATAGGAAACTTTGGGATTTCCCATGGAAATATTCTCCAAAATTGTCCCTTCAAAAATATCTTCATTTGTTACATTTTTAGCAACAAGATCCCTCATACTATTTACATTGATATCACGCAAGGAAATTCCATTCATTCTTATAGCACCTTCGTAGCTTTCCAATAAACCCGTGATCACCTGAGCCAGTGTATTTTTCCCTGAACTGTTGTATCCGGCAAGGCAAATCCTTTCACTGGCTGCAATCGATAAATTAATATCTTCAATGGCATATTTACTCGATTCTGGATACTTATAACTTAAATTTTTAATTTCCACCTTCATTCCATTAAATCCACTCTTTGGAAGCACAATGCCTCCCTTTCTTTCTAATTTCAAATCGGTTACCTGACCAATTTTTTCAACTGCGGTCAATACATCATAAACCGTTTTCAAACTCAGAATCAGTTTTTCTACTGCACTCAAAATTAGGATAATAACAATTTCAGTAGCCACAAACTGGCCTAAAGTAATTTGCCTATCAATTACCAGATAACTACCAATTATTAATAACCCACCGGTTACAATTGTCTTGAAACCAATAATACTGATAAACTGGGTCATTAATACCTGGAAATGCTTTTTCCTATATTGAAGATAGTTGTTGACATAACCATCCATTTTTTGCATCGGTAAAGAAGTACTCCCAGCAATTTTGAAAGCATAAAGCGTACGGGCTATTTCCTCCAACCAATGTGCAACTTTATACTTGTATTTAGATTCTATCAGGCTTGTTTTCAAACCTTTTGGACCAGTAAAGTAAAACACCAAAATAAGGGTGAGCATCAGGATAATTCCGAATAACACAAAAAACGGATGATAAAAGGAAAGCAGAATAATTCCGAAAATAATCTGTAGTGCGGAACCTGTTACATCTATCAAAAGTTTTGGAAGCCCTTTCTGAATGGTAAGAATATCGAAAAATCTATTCATTAATTCAGGAGCATATTCATTTAGAATAGCTTCTGATCTGATTTTTGGAATTCTATAGCTAAACTCAAAAGCCGCCTTTACAAAAATTCGTCTTTCCAAAACCTCCACAAGATAATACTGTACAACCTGTAAGATGCCTGCAATCAAAATGGCTATAATTACAAAACCAATTAGCCAAACAATTGAATTAAAAATTACACCGCCCGAAATCATTTCAATTATGGACTGAACACCAATTGGAAGAGCTAAACTGATTAAGGCAATAATAATAGAATAGAAATAAATATATAAAATATCTTTTCTTTCAGCATTCAGTAAATTGAATAACCGGGAGATTGGACCTGTAACTTTTTTTAAATGGCTGGAATCATCATCACTCACCATTGGCTCTACCTGATAGGGTACTCCATATGGAATTCTTCCACTTTCCTCCACATACCATACCTTTTCTAAATACTCCAAATCGCAAACTTCCTCAGCTCCAGTTTTATAATACAGAAAACAAGACACTTCATTTTCATTCTTTACAATGACTACCGGAATAATTTCATCATGGATTTTCGCAAATGTTACCAGACTACTAGGAGCTTCTTTTACAAATCCTAAAAAATGCTCTTCCTCTATGGAATCATAAAGCAAAGTAAAATCAACTAGGAACCCTTTTTCATTTATTGCTTCAATAAACTGATTAGGATTACTTTGATAATCAATGGAATAATGGGAGAAGCCTGAGGGTTTATAAAGCTCGGGCTCAGATAACTTAGCTTGTTTCAGTCTTTCTAAAACTGCATCTGCCTGTAATGAATTCATATATTTAAGATGTAGTTTTTACTACCTGGTCACTTCTTTTGAAAAAATTAATTAATTTTATTTGAGCAATTTCGGCAAACTTAAAATGTTTACTTTATTCTCCCTAAATAAATAGGCTTACAATTCAATAGATTTTTATTTTGTTGAAATAAACCAAAAAGAAAATGATATGGCTTAACCAAAATTTTGATAGTCCCACAACTCGGAGCCCCAACACTTTGGAGCAATATCGAATTGGAATAATTTTGTAATTTAATGAGATGATCAGGTGAAAAACCAAAACAAAAAAACAGGTTATTTAAGTTTGGTTTATATAGTTTTTCCTGTTTTTTAGTCTTAACTTTTCACATGAAAAAAGGTTTATTTTTTTTAGGTTTATTTTTTATTGTTTTCCAATTATTTAATCATTTTTTGAATTTGTAAATCTTCAATTTTTTCGGGAACGTTTTTGGGAACGTTGCCGTTAAAAAATCCTTTTATTCCCATTACTTATTCCCACATTTTGATTAAAATTGACCTTGAATTTAATTGTAACTCCTTCTTTTATTGAAACTTACAAGCATTTCCTGACAAAAATCTAAATTATTGAGCATGAAATGTTTTAGTACGAGAATTTCGCTTTAGCTATTGTAAATTATTTAACTGAATTCAACCTTTTGAAAATGAAAAAATTTCTCGATGAGAATTTTGTCCTGGAAACAGCCACCGCTCAAAAGCTATATCACCAGCATGCCAAAGACATGCCTATCATAGATTACCATTGTCACTTATCACCTGAAGATATTGCCAATGACAGGCAATTTAAAAATCTGTATGAAATATGGCTAGAAGGTGACCATTATAAGTGGAGAGCTATGCGGACTAATGGCATAGATGAAAGCTATTGTACAGGAGATAAAAGTCCATACGAAAAGTTTGAAAAATGGGCTGAAACGGTTCCCTACACTATGAGAAATCCACTGTATCACTGGACTCATATGGAACTGAAAGCATATTTCGGTATAGAAAAATTATTGAATAAAGACACTGCAAAGGAAATTTATAATCAATGCAGTACTTTACTAAGCACACCTGAGTATAGCGTAAGGAATTTATTGAGGAAAATGAAGGTAAAAGTAGTTTGTACTACGGATGACCCTGCTGATTCCCTGGAATACCACCAGAAAATTAAAAATGATGGATTTGAAGTGAAAGTACTTCCCACTTTCCGTGCTGATAAAGCCATGGCTATTGAGGATGCAAATGCATTTATTGAATACCTGGAAAAATTGGGAGATGCTGCAGAAATGAAAATTTCCAGCTTTAAGGACCTGAAAACAGCTCTTAAAAAACGTCATGATTTCTTCCATGAAATGGGTGGAAGGTTATCAGATCATGGTTTGGAATATGTATATGCCAGCAAATACAACAACAATGAAATCAAAACCATATTCAACAAAGTCCTTATCAAATCTGAGTTAAAGCCAAAAGAAATTTTAAAGTTTAAGTCGGCCGTACTTGTATTCCTAGCAGAGATGGATCATGAAAAAGGCTGGACCCAACAATTTCACCTTGGCGCACTAAGAAATAATAGCTCTCGAATGATGCGAGAACTTGGACCTGATACTGGTTTTGACTCCATCGGAGATTTTGAGATGGCTAAGCCCCTTTCCAAATTTATGGACCGGCTAGATAACAAAGATAAACTGGCTAAAACCATTTTATATAACCTGAACCCTAAGGATAATTATTTATTCGCAACCATGACCGGTAATTTCAATGATGGTTCTACACCGGGAAAAATTCAGTTTGGTACTGGCTGGTGGTTTCTGGATCAGAAAGAAGGAATGGAAATGCAAATGAATGCTTTATCCAATCTAGGCTTACTCAGCAGATTTGTTGGTATGCTTACAGATTCTAGAAGCTTTATGTCTTTCCCAAGGCATGATTACTTCAGAAGGATTTTATGTAACCTTTTGGGTAATGATGTAGAAAAGGGATTACTTCCTGATGAAATGGAATTGCTGGGAAAAATGGTTGAAGATATCAGCTATAATAATGCTAATGAGTTCTTTGGTTTTTAATTTAGATCAGAGAAACACTTAAATACTAATTCAATTAAAAACACTGATACTTATTATTAGAACTTCTAAATAAAAACGAAAAAAGAAATGGGAAAAAAAGTTGTAACATTTGGGGAGATCATGCTGAGGTTGGCAACTCCTGGTTATTTAAGATTTTCACAAACAGATACCTTTTCAGGAACTTATGGTGGTGGAGAAGCCAATGTAGCCGTATCATTAGCCAATTATGGACTAGATGCAGCATTCGTAACCAGACTTCCTGATAATGATATTGGAAAGTCGGCTTTGATGACTTTAAGGAAATTTAATGTAGATACCAGCAAAATCGTTTATGGCGGTGAAAGACTGGGTATCTATTTCTTAGAAACAGGAGCTGTTTCAAGAGGAAGTAAAGTGGTTTATGACAGGGCTCATTCAGCTCTTTCTACCATCAAGACTGGAATGATCGATTGGGATAAAGTGCATGATGGAGCAGAATGGTTCCACTGGACCGGAATTACCCCTGCAGTTTCTGAAGGTGCAGCAGCAGTTTGTTTAGAAGGTATCAAAGCGGCTAATGCTAAAGGCATTACTGTTTCAACTGACTTGAACTATAGAAAAAATCTTTGGAAGTGGGGAAAAACTGCTGAAGAAGTAATGCCAGATTTAGTAGCTGGTTGTGATGTAATTCTTGGAAATGAAGAAGATGCAGAGAAAGTATTCGGAATTCACCCTGAAGGAGTAGACGTAACTGCAGGACACGTAGAAGGAGCGGCTTATGAATCTGTAGGAAAGCAATTGATGGAACAATTCCCAAGAGCTAAAAAAGCAATTATTACATTAAGAGGTTCAATTAATGCCAACCACAATTCATGGGCTGGTGTACTTTGGGATGGCAACAAACTTTTCCAATCGAAGCAATACCAAATCACGCATATTGTAGACAGAGTTGGTGGGGGTGATTCATTTATGGGTGGATTAATCTACGGATTATTAACTTACCCTGGTGACGATCAGAAAGCATTAGAATTTGCAGTTGCAGCATCTTGCCTGAAACACACTATTTATGGTGATGTAAACCAGGTAACTGTAGAAGAAGTAGAAAAACTAATGAGCGGAGATGCTTCAGGTAGAGTTTCAAGATAAACTTTATAGCTAAACACTGAGGTTCGGTAAAAAATTATGGACACTTTTGATTAACCCGTATGGAAATAAAGTGGAAATATTAAAAAAAAGGATAGAAATACATTGCCTTCTGACGATGTTATTTCTATTTATTTCAATCTGTTTCTTTGTATTTCTACCTGTTTTGGAAATACTGTTTCATTACGAATCCAGAACCTCAGTGAGACAAAAGAAAAAAGATAATCATTATTACAAAAAATAAAATGGCAAGATTTACAAGAATACAAGCTGCACAGGCAATGGGAGCAACTGGTATAGTTCCAGTATTTTACCATAAGGATATTGAAATTTGCAAAAAAGTATTGAAAGCTTGTTACGATGGTGGAGTAAGAGTTTTTGAATTTACCAACCGTGGTGACTATGCTCATGAAGTTTTTGCTGAATTGAATAAATATGCTGCAAATGAGGCTCCTGAAATGATTTTGGGAATTGGTTCTGTAGTAGATGCAGGTACAACTTCACTTTATATTCAGCTTGGAACAAACTTCGTAGTTTCTCCAGTGTTAAATCCGGAGATGGCTAAAGTTTGTAACAGAAGAAAAATTGGGTGGTCACCTGGATGTGGCTCTCTTTCTGAGATTTCATATGCTGAAGAATTAGGTGCAGAGGTAGTAAAGATTTTCCCTGGTTCTGAAGTAGGAGGGCCTAAATTTGTAAAAGGAGTAAAAGGTCCTTTCCCATGGTCGAGCATTATGCCTACTGGTGGTGTAACACCAACTGAGGAAAATCTTTCAGAGTGGTTTAATGCAGGTGTACATTGTGTAGGAATGGGATCTCAGTTAATCACGAAGGATATCATTGCTGATAGCAACTATGCTAAGCTTACCGATCTGGTTAAAAATGCTTTAGCAATTGTGAAGAAGATAAAAGGATAAATGCTTATATGAATTGAAGGGGAATTGAACAATTCGATTTCCCTTTTCTTCTATCAGTCCATAACTTTACAAAAGTTTCTTAGTTAAAACCTACTGCTATTCGCTTAAAATTAAAGTTTTCAAAGTTTTTTTTGTACTTTGGAGACCAAAATATTGAAAATGAAAATTAATAAAATTCTAATCAAAACCTTATTTATTAGTTTGGTTTTGGTAATCATCCAGTCTTGTGGAGGAAAGCAAGGAGGAGTAAGAACCTTAAAACTTGGTCATACCCTCAACACTCAGCATCCAGTACACAAAGCCATGGTTTTAATGGCTGAAAAAGTAAAAGAAAAATCCGGAGGAAAACTTGAACTTGAAGTTTACCATAGTGCTCAACTTGGTACTGAACCTCAATGTCTTGAATTGCTACAAATTGGCAGCCTTGCCATGACTAAAGTTTCAGCCGCTGTAATGGAAGGTTTTGCCCCGAGTTATAAAGTTTTAGGTCTGCCTTATATCTTTAAAAACAAACAACATATGTTTAACGTGCAAGACGGACCAATTGGAAAAAGGATATTGCAGGATGGAGAAGAAGCATGGTTAAGAGGCTTATGTTTTTTCGATGCAGGTAGTAGAAGTTTTTATACAAAAGAAACCACAATAGAATCTCCTGAAGACCTGAAAGGTTTAAAAATTAGGGTAATGAAAAGTATTACCGCCAATAAAATGGTGAGTGCTATGGGTGCAGCTCCTATGCCCATCTCTTTTGGGGAATTATACGCTGCACTTCAACAAGGAGTAGTTGATGGAGCAGAAAATAACCCTCCTAGTTTTTATCTATCTAAGCATTATGAGGTTTGTAAATATTACTCTATTGATGAGCATTCTTCAGTACCAGATGTGTTGTTAATATCAACCATTATCTGGAACAGACTTTCAGAAGAAGAACAAAAATGGATACAGGAAGCAGCAGATGAAAGTGTCCCAGCCCAACGAGAGTTTTGGAAAGAATCCGAACAAGAATCTTTAAAATTAGTACAGGAAGCAGGAGTCACCGTTACTTATCCAAAAAAAGAGCCTTTTTCTGATAAAGTAGTTGACTTGTATGAGTCCTACAAAGACATTCCAGAAATTTATAACCTTATACAAGAAATTAGAAATTTAGATTAATATCAATAAAATTAGCATCCAAACGACATTAAAATGCGAACTAAAATAAATGACATTCTGGGAAATTTTTTGGTTTTTCTCATGGCACTGATGGTCATCAATGTATTGCTTCAGGTGTTAGCCAGAGGATTAAAATTTTCCATGCCTTTCACTGAAGAACTCGCAGGATTTTTATTGGTTTGGGTTGGCTTACTAGGAGCGAGCTATGCCACAGGTAAGCACCTCCATTTAGCCATAGATATTATTCCAAGACAATCTTCACCTGCAACCCAAAAAAAGCTTAATACAATGGTGAATATTATTGTGATCATATTTGCATTTACCGTGATGGTAATTGGCGGGATCAGGTTGGTTTACATTACATTGAGCCTTAACCAGATTTCTCCAGTTATGGAAATTCAAAAAGGATATATTTACACTGTGCTACCCATAAGCGGAATATTAATCATGTATTACAGCTTTCTGAACATGAAGTTTAATCCCTATACAGAAACTGAAAATGCTTAATCACTAACAAATAAACTATTGTGCTACTTTTTCTTTTTTAATCAAAAAGATAGGAAAGTATAGTCATAAAACATCTACAAAAGAAAATATGGAAGTATTTATACTGGTTTTAAGTTTCATAATATTATTGGCAATAGGGGTTCCAATCGCCTATAGCATTGGAATTTCAGCTATTCTTACCATGCTGGTGAGTATTCTGCCTATTCCCGCATTTACTACCATTGCCCAAAGAATGGCCACAGGTCTGGATAGCTTTGCTTTACTTGCCATCCCTTTTTTCATACTGGCAGGGCAACTCATGAATAGAGGAGGTATTGCCACCCGGCTCATTGAATTTGCTAAAGTTATTGTTGGTAGGTTTCCTGGTGGTTTAGCTTTTGTAAACATTTTGGCTTGTATGCTTTTTGGAGCGATCTCTGGTTCTGCTGTTGCTGCGGCTTCTGCAATTGGAGGGTTTATGAATCCCAAAATGGTTGATGAAGGTTACGATAAATCATTTGCTGCGGCTGTTAATATTACTTCTTCTACTACGGGAATGATCATTCCACCTAGTAATATTCTTATTGTATATTCATTAGCTGCAGGAAGTGTCTCAATTGGAGCTTTATTCCTTGCTGGATATTTACCAGGGATATTAGTTGGTCTGTTGCTGATGATTGTAGCCGGAGTAACTTCTTACAGAAAAAAATACCCAACTGCTCCAGGCGTAGGGATGAAAGAAGCCTTAAAAAAATTGTTTGATGCTGTTCCAAGTCTTTTTTTACTGATAGTAGTAATTGGAGGAATTGTAGCTGGATATTTTACCGCCACTGAAGCTTCAGCTATTGCTGTTGTTTATACCCTTGTATTAGCCATGCTTTATAAGGAGGTAAAATTGAAAGACCTTTCAGGAATTTTGCTGGATACAGTTTCTACCACCTCAATAGTAATGATTCTTATTGCCACTTCAATGGGCATGTCATGGGTAATGTCTTATGAAAATATTCCACAATCTGTAAGTGCAGCATTACTTACCATTAGCAATAACAAAATAATTGTATTGCTAATCATCAATTTAATATTGCTTTTTGTTGGGGTATTTATGGACATGACTCCAGCTGTTTTAATTTTCACTCCTATTTTTCTTCCTGTTGTTACAGAATTGGGAATTGATCCGGTGCATTACGGAATTATTATGGTACTTAACCTTTGTGTTGGATTATGTACTCCACCAGTAGGAAGTGTACTTTTTGTAGGTTGTAGTGTGGCAAATATTTCAATTGACAAAGTAATTAAACCATTAATGCCATTTTTCATCGCCATGTTAGTGGCTTTAATGATTGTTACTTACGTACCTGAATTAAGTCTTTGGTTACCTAGATTTTTCGGCCTGTAAATAGATGTGCAGAATTAAATATACTTAATAAGTGCCACAACTTTTTGATAATGAGATAAAAGTACTCAATATAAAATAGTACTGGTACTTAATTGCCAAGATATAACACTTTATTTCAATAGCACTTTAGGTTCATCTGGTTAAAGGTTAAACCCCTGAGCTTCTTGAGTTTACTGTAAAATTGCCCAAATTTGTAAAAAATAATAGTTTATGGCACAGAAAATCTTAAAAGTACATCCATCTGATAATGTAATTGTAGCCCTTACCGACCTACAAAAAGGAGAGCAGGTAACGCTTGATAACATAGATTATGAACTGGTTGATTCCATTCAGCAAAAACATAAATTCGCCACTCAGGATTTTAATGTTGGCGATATTATTAAAATGTATGGTGTTCCGGTAGGTAAAGCAAGCCAACCAATTAAAAAAGGAGGAGCAGTTACCACAGAAAATTTAAAACATTATTCTAGTGATTTTTCGGTAAAGGATCGGAATACTTCCTGGACAAAACCAGATATTTCCAGATTTGAAGGAAAAACTTTCAATGGTTATCATAGAAAAGATGGCAAAGTAGGAACAGCCAATTTCTGGCTGGTAATTCCGCTTGTATTCTGCGAAAACAGGAACATCAATATGATAAAGGATGCCATGGTGAAGGAATTGGGTTATTCTGTAGGAAAAAAATATGATTTGAATGTAAAATCATTAGTTGAAAAATATAAACACGGCTCTGCGGTAAATGAACTTCTTGAAGAAGAAATCATCATGACAGCAGAGGAAAGTAAGAAAAACAGAATTTTCCCAAATGTAGATGGAATTAAATTCTTAACGCACGAAGGAGGATGTGGCGGAACAAGAATGGATTCTGATACCCTTTGCAATTTATTGGCAGGATATATCACCAATCCAAATGTTGCCGGAGCTACTGTACTAAGTCTTGGTTGCCAGAATGCACAACCGGAAATTTTACAAAACGCCATCAAACAAAGAGATCCAAATTTCGAAAAACCACTATATATTTTAGAGCAGCAAAAAAGCCAGTCTGAACCGGAATTGATTGCTGAAGCGGTAAAGAAAACTTTTGTTGGGCTTATTCAGGCAAATGAAATTACCAGACAACCTGCTCCATTATCCAAATTGGTAATCGGTTTGGAATGTGGTGGATCTGATGGTTTCTCAGGAATTTCAGCGAACCCGGCAGTAGGTCATGTTTCTGATCTGACAGTGGCTTTGGGAGGCACTTCTATCCTGTCAGAATTCCCGGAATTATGTGGTGTAGAGCAGGAATTAAGCGACCGATGTGTGACTGATCAATTAGCTGATAAGTTCAACACTTTAATGAAAACTTATAATGAAAGGGCGGTTGCATCAGGTTCAGGTTTTGATGCCAATCCATCTCCGGGAAATATTAAGGACGGTTTAATTACCGATGCTATTAAATCTGCCGGAGCTGCTAAAAAAGGAGGAACCTCCCCTATTATTGATGTATTGGATTATACAGAACCAGCAGTGAAAAATGGCTTGAACCTGCTTTGTACTCCGGGTAATGATGTGGAATCTACTACAGGTCTGGCTGGCTCGTGGGCTAACATTATTTTATTCACAACCGGATTGGGAACCCCAACAGGAAACCCGGTTACACCAACAATAAAAATTTCTTCCAATACGCATTTATCTCAAAGAATGTCTGACATTATTGATGTAAATGCAGGAACCGTGATTTCGGGTGAAGACACCATTGAAAGCAAAGGAGAGGAAATGCTGGAATACATTATTGCAGTGGCCAGCGGAGAAAAAATGCCAAATGCCATGAAACTGGCACAAGACGATTTTATCCCCTGGAAAAGAGGAGTGTCTCTTTAAGTGAGAGACTGGAATTTACAAATTAGATAAAATCTGATGCTCAGGCACATTTGCAATGTGCCTGAAACTTAGTGGGGCAATTGAAATGCCCATTCTTCCAACAAAACCTGGCTTAAGTATCAAGTGAAGCGGTTACTTGAGCCTATTAATAAAGGGAAGTTTGAAAATTTCCGGTATAATGGCGATACAATCGCCTTTCACGAATATCCTCTTTGCAAACAAGGAGGAGGAATATTAAACAGCTAGTGATTATTCAACTAAAAAACTCATTCAAAAATACGATTTGAAAATGGCTGAAAAATTATTAAACAGAGCCCTGGAACAAAGAGAAAGATTACCAGAAAAAATCCTTCAGTTTGGAGAAGGTAATTTTTTGAGAGCTTTTGTGAACTGGATAGTAGATACCATGAACAAAAAGCTGGACTTCAATGCTGGAGTAGCAGTAGTTCAACCTATCGACAGAGGATTGGTTGATATGCTCAATGATCAGGATGGGCTTTATACACTTTATCTAAATGGAATTAAAAATGGTGAGGCTGTAAGTGAACATCAGGTGATTGACTGTATTACCAGAGGCCTGAACCCTTACAAGCAATATGAGGAGTACCTTACCATTGGGGAAAGTGAAGATTTGAAATTTATCATTTCCAACACTACAGAAGCAGGAATTGCATTCAATGAAAATGATAAACTGGATGATGCCCCACAACAAAGTTTTCCTGGAAAACTGACTGCCTTGCTACACAAAAGATTTCAAAAATTTGGTGGTAGCAAAGAAAGTGGATTGGTATTTATCCCCTGTGAATTAATTGATAAAAACGGAATTAAACTTAAAGCTACTATTCAGCAGTTTGCTGATTTATGGAACCTTGGAGAGGGTTTTAAAAACTGGATTGAGCAAGATAACATTTTCTGTAATACTTTGGTAGATAGAATTGTTCCCGGTTATCCAAGAGATAAAATAGCCGAAATTACCGAAGAATTGGGCTATAAAGATAATTTGGTAGTGGAAGGCGAACAATTTCATTTATGGGTAATTGAAGCTGGAAAGGCTGTAAGTGATATTTTCCCAGCTGATCAGGCAGGACTCAATGTAATTTTCACTGACAACCAAACGCCATACAGAACCAGGAAAGTGAGAATCCTTAATGGAGCACATACCACAATGGTTCCGGTGGGTTATTTATATGGCATCGATACAGTGAGAGAAACGGTGGAGGATGAAGTGATGGGCAAGTTTGTGAAAGCTGCAGTTGATGAAGAAATCATCCCAACCCTGGATTTACCTCAGGAAGAACTGGAAGGTTTTGCCAATGACGTACTCGATCGATTCAGAAACCCTTATATCAAACATTTCCTGATTTCTATTTCCTTAAATTCCAATTCAAAATACGAAACCAGAGTATTACCTTCTTTACTGGAATACAAAAAGAGAAAAGGAACGCTACCAGAAAAATTAACCTTTGCACTGGCTTCCTTAATGGTCTTTTTTAAAGGAGACAGAAATGGAGCAAAAATAGACCTGAAGGACGATCAGGATGTATTGGAACTCTACCAAAAAGTTTGGAGTGAATATGATGGAACTGCAGCAGGAGCAAAAAAACTAGTAAGCGAAGTTTTAGCATACGAAAAAGTCTGGAAACAAGATTTAAATAAAGTAGAAGGCTTAACAGATAAAGTAGCTGGATTTATCCAAACCATCCTTTTTGATGGAATGGATAAGGCTGTAAAAGGAATTTTGTGAAGAAATCAGCCAAAGAATAAAAATTAAAACCTCCAAAGTCAGGAAAGGTCTTTAATTGACTTTTCTTGACTTTTTTTGCTCCTAAAAATCCATGATAAAAACACCAAACCCTTTTAAATTTAGTTGTGGAGTTCCAATCAGAAACTAAAAAATTTTAAGAAAGCACCTCATTTTTAAGTACTTACGTAATATTCATGTCCCTTATTTTTTCCTCACTTACTTAAATAGCCAATATCGTAATTAGTTACCTACCTTTACCCTCTTTATAGCATTTTCAAATTATTTCTTAAATACATGACATTATTGGATAAAATACTCAAAGTTCCTTCCTACGGATGGGCTGATGAAAAAGGAGAGTTGGTAGTTCCCACCTTAAAGCAACTTGTTACTGAGGCTTTATCAAGAATAAACTTTTTCCATTCGAAAAAAAATTGGATTTCGGGAATAAGCTGGGTTATGGTTATTTGTATGCTCCCTTTTTTCTATTTCTTCCTATTCTACCACTTAAGTATTCCTTTAATTGGTTTTTTTCTACTTTATGCCATGATCATTATGAGTACACACGGCACTATTTGGTTTCACCGATATTGTACCCACAAATCCTACACTTTTAGTCACCCAATTTGGCGTTTCATTACACAAAATCTTGTACTCAGAACCTTCCCGGAAGAAATATATGTAGTGTCTCACCATGTACATCATACAAAATCTGACATGCCCGGTGATCCGTATAATGCACATGCAGGAATCATGTATTGCATGCTTTCTGATGTAAACCACCAGAGTATAGCTGAAGAACTAAGTAAGGAAGAATATGATGTAACTTTAAAATTTCTAAACCACACAGGTGTTCAGGTAAATACACACCAACAATATAAAAATTGGGGTTCTATTGCTACACCTCTCTATACCATATCTCTATGGTTGCTCAATTGGGCATTTTGGTATGGAGCATTCTTCCTATTGGGAGGTCATGGGCTTGCCTGTACTGCCTTCAGCGCTGCCATGTTTTGGTTTGTATTAGTTCGTGCATTTAACTACACCGGGCATGGAGGTGGGCAAATGAAACACAAGGACGGAATTGATTTTGACAGGAGTAATACGTCTATAAATCAAACTCGTCCTGGCTTGTTTTCTGGTGAATGGCATAATAATCATCATCTTTACCCAAATAGCGCAAGATCAGGTTTCTTACCCTATCAAATTGATTTGGCCTGGATTTACATTTATTGCATGGAGAAGCTTGGTGTAGTTTCTTCCTATCGGGATTCAAAGGCTCATTTCCTAAAGAAATACCAATTAACAAAAGGAGGGAAAGTCAAAAAAGAAAACTCATAGGATTCTCAGAAACTGGTTAAGTTTTCGTATTTCATTCGGAAATATATCACAACTATTACTGGGTTTAGAATATTTCTAAACCCTATTATCTTCTATATACCTTCAATGATAACCTACTAAAACTCTTAATTCATATTAATCTTTTGCAAATTGCCTTCCTAATATAATATCAAGGAGCAGAAAACTCTACTCCCAGCTAATTAGATTATCTTTTATTTCAAAACACCCCATTTTCATGTACCACTTTTTCGGGAATTTGTTGGATGGCATCCCAATGCTCACAGATTTTCCCATTTTCATCAAACCTGAAAAAATCCATGGTAATATATTCTTCATTTCCCGGCCAAGTCTGATGAGTATGAAGGGCAACCAAATCACTCTCGGCAATACTGCGAACAAACTCTATTGATTTGTCCGGATACTCCTCTTGCATCCTTTCAAAATAACTGATAAAACCTTCCTTGCCATCCTCCACATCAGGGTTGTGCTGAATATATTCATCACCCACATATTTTTCTACTGCGGCTCTGGGGTTTCCTTCATATGCCATTTTGTAAAAAGCGATTGCATTTATTTTATTCATTTGCAGATTCATGGTATTGTAGTTTTTTGGTTTTTAAGAAATTAGGCAGGCTCATATTATAAATTGTCCTTATTAAATATACAATTTGTTATTGAAATACATTCCAACAATCAGTATGAAAATGTAAAAAGGTATTCGATTTTGGACATTGCAGGTTGCTGGGGAAAAGGCAGGGTTAAAAGAAAACCTTGCTGATGTATTTGAAAAAAATCAATACATACTGTTTTTAAATTAATTTTCAATTTCCTTTTCAAGACTCCTTATTCGATCAATTAATTCCTTACTAAAAATTATTTCTGAACCTTTTGTTTTCTCAACTAATCTAATTATTTCTTCATTAATATGAACTAGTTCCTCCATTTTGCTCCCTCTTTTAGGACTTTTTGTTGTTCCAGTTCTTAACCCTGGTAAATTTGCCGAAAAATAAAAATTCCCAGCATCAGCAGTCCATGATTCATCATTGTGAACTTTTAGATTTCTAAGAACTGACTCATATAGACATTTCAATACCTCTACCATTTCCAAATCAATCTCCTTTTCAAAATTAATAATTTCAATTTCAGATTTTTCATCTTCAAACTGAGAGTACCAAATACTTCGAGAAGGTCTTCTTAAAATTGCCATATAGTTATCTCCATCTCTTTTAATTAATAAAACTCTCTCTGGAGCAAATGAAGGGATATCTAAAAACTGAATCTCAGTAATTCCACTTACACTATCAATTAATAAAGTTCTCAATTTAAGATGGTAGGTTAACTCATATTCATAACAATCAAATATGCTATTTACTGGATGAAGATGATCTGGTTGTCCTACACAAACCCTCGAAATAAATAAAAAAAACAGAGGTAAGAATCTTTTCAAAAAAATCAATCCCATAATTCGGTTTTGCTGGCAAATTAATAATATCTTCTAATTCTATACATAAAGTCTTTAAATACTGATACAAGGGTTGCAAAAAAAACAGCTAACTCATCTGTGTGAAAACGCAGGGTTAAAAGTAAGCCCCAATGGGACGACCGACTATTAAAAAACACTTCCTACTCCACCTCATCAAATGGCAATAAATCCGGTTCTACATATTCATTTCTGGCAAGTTCCGATTTGAAAATATCCAGATCATAATGCGCATCGAGTAGTTGTTTGAAGCAATTTTTCAATCTTGGATTTTCTTCTGCAAAATCTTTAAAATTGGTCGATTTTGATTTCAGAATAAAATGATAAACGGCTCTTACTGCTGCTGTGGTAACTGTCATATTAAATTTATCGGCTGCTCCCTGAGCAGTGGCAAATGTTTTTATTTGTAGGCAAACATTGTCAATCGCCTTTTTAATTCCATAATTTTTGATATGAATCCAGGCTAATCTTAAGTGGGCTTCATGGGAGAATAAATCAGGGCTGAGCGTCCCTTCTTCAAACTGTTTTTCAAATTCAGCATCAGTAAGTTGAAAATGATTTTCCATATCTTTCTTGTTTTGTGAAAAATATCATTGTGGGAAATGCAATATAGGAGAGTTTATAATCATTCAAAAAAATAATACTAAGATTTTTTAGGCAACATGGTTTTAAGTGAAAATCCCTACTTTTGCTTATTCATGAAAAGCAAAAACCTAATATCGCCTGCTTGTGTAGTCTTTTCCCGATGGACCCGGAAAAGTTATGCGGTTTTTGCCAGCTTAAACAAAGTGATTAATATTTCCCGACTGGCAGTTGA